>NZ_JBPBWC010000017.1:0-114506 GCF_050954125.1 Halomicrococcus pelagicus
AACACCTCAGCTGTATGGGGCGACGAATAGCTCGAACAATCGCTTGTTGGTTACATTTGGAGGCGAGAGCGGGAACATAGGACAACTGCGACACAGTCAGTCATCAGACGTCGATGTGCGTCGTTCAACACCACTGACAAACGCATGTGCTTGTTGTGGCGAGTGGTGTTCGATTGTAAGTGAGTCGAACTCACAGTCAATATAGAAGTCGAGAAGCGGTGATTTGGAGGGGAACTGGAGGAGACACCGCCAGAACGTCTGGTCGGCTCGGCCGAACAAGACGATAGCATCATGAGCGTGAATTGTCTCTATGAATTGAGCGAGATCACCAGTTAGATCGCTATCCCAGCGGACACTGTATTGGACACGATCATCACACTCGGTTTGCTGTGAGACGGCTTCGACGTCGGGGTCGGTTTCGAGACGCTCGCAGAGCGCCTCACGCTCGGGTCCGTACGCCCAAAACCGCGGGAGGATTCCCATCTCGGTCTCGCCGAGGGTCGCGAATTCGAGATAGGTGGCTGGGCCGAGTGAGAGTGGGCGAGCAAGGTCGATCTCCTGCATCGGTAGTTGGACCCGATACATACTATTGTCCCTCTTGGATGGTAGTTAGCGAGCGACACGGACAAGTACTGGGATTGCACTGTCACCCCGCAGGTTGTCTCGTTACTACTCATCACCAGCAGTGGTTGCATCTTTCACTTTGATCGGCTGCCTTTATGAGATAGTGGTCAGATTTATATAATATACTAATCGGTCGTAACCATCGAGACGACACTTATTGAGATTTATCGAAGATTGATTTGCCACCGAGTTTTTATAGGATTATGCTGTTTAGGCATCTGTATGACGGATTTAATCGTCAAAGCGGCAGTCAAAGACCAGCTCGAAGAGAAGGATGTTGCGAGCGACTTCTATGATGCACTCGACGACGAAGTTGCGACCGTGCTCGAAAATGCTGCACGGCGAGCCGACGAAAACGATCGCAAGACAGTCCAACCACGCGATCTGTAGGTGTTCAGTCCGGAGAGACGCGGACAATGGGTTCCACACGCGAAGCCATGCAGAAATGGTGACGTTATCCTTAGCTAATAGGCGGAGTCGTGTGGTTCGGTGATGGTACGTAGTGGAACACCTGTACACGTACTAACTAGCAGCGAAAATGTCCGCCCATTGTGCTCCCTTGTAAGTGAAGTCTTAGACACTGGCCTGTTCTAGGGGCTAGCAGAACAGATACTCGTATTTCTCAGAATAGCTAGTGGGCTGGTATAGTTTGGGTCTCTCCCGCCTTTGTGACGCCTCCACTCCTCACAACTGCAATAACCTGTTAGTGGTGGGGTTCTCACAGTCAGCTGTTCGAATCACACCACAAACTCCGCACAGATTGAGACTAGGATCCCGGGGGGTCCACTTCCGTTTATGGTAAACGGAAGTACATCCACACCACCACTTCTAATGTAACCACCCGCTAGAGCGACTCTTATTCCTGAAAACGGCATATCGCCAATCAATCATATACTGCGATATCAAATCTTCGTGACTGACTGATGAGCGTTGTGTCCGAACCAGACTTGGCGACGGTCCGAACGTCCTCTTCGAGGCCGCCGAGAGAGCTTCGGTCGTACATCGGTGTTGAACGGTAGGCAGGCCAGTCCTTGTGGTGGGCTTGGGAGATCCGGCAGAAAACCTCGCGTTGAGATATTCGTGTCGAGGGCATTGCTGAGGACTAGTACTTTTTCTATGATACTTGTTTAATTGTCTATCTCAGACTACTGAGATGAAATGGTCTAGTTTGTAGCTGGATAGGCAAAATGGGCAACCGATGACTTCAATCCATGGTTTTATATTACATATCAGTGATTCTTGGTTCGTGTTGGACCTTAACATCCTTCTCGCATTCATCCCAGCCGCCCTTGTGCTGATAATCTCACCGGGGCCTGACAGCATCTATACGCTGACTCGAAGCATCAGTGATGGCCGGACCGTCGGCGTGACTGCTGCACTGGGATCCTCAACTGGAAGCATCGTCCACACGACAGCTGCGGTTCTCGGGCTCTCAGCGGTTCTTCAAACATCAGCTGTTGCGTACACCATCGTCAAATTGGTCGGTGCAGCGTACTTGGTCTACCTGGGCGTCCAAACGTTTAGAAGCTCCGAAGAGTTCGAAATCGCACCAGAGAGTACAAGCTTCACGCCGACGGAGTCGTTCAAAAGCGCACTCATGATTAACGTGTTAAATCCGAAGGTAGCAGTGTTCTTTCTCGCGTTTCTCCCACAGTTCGTTCAGCCAGGTGGTTCGACCGCCATCCAGCTGTTTACATTCGGAGTCCTCTTTGCGACGCTCGGGTTTTGCTATCAAGCACTCTTAGCAGTCTTCTCAGCGCGGGCTCGACGAGTCATTACCGAACGCGAACTCGTGCAGACGATCCTTCGTGTAGTAAGCGGAAGCGTTCTTGTCGGCTTCGGGCTCAAGCTAGCGCTTGAACGACGGGTTACATCGTAGTTTTCGAGACATCAACTATCCATTCTTAGCTAGTTTTTGTAAATGATCAGTGAACGATCAAATGACCATATGCATTGAGAACTCCGGTCTCAACTTTTGTGAGCAAGTTTCAATTGGTGCTGGAGAGTGCTCGCCGTCTCGACAAACCTACGCCAGCCAGTTTCGATTCAATATCTTCGCGCCCGTTACGTTAGGCATTGGCCAGGTGCTGATTAAAGAATTCGGTCAGCTTGTCCACAGCCGGGGTGACATACTCATCCTTGTCGTAGAGGTGAGTGGCACGGAGCGAGCGCCGCGCCATATCCGGGACTGGGCCAGGACGTCGGAGCACGACGATGAGATCGGCTGTCGGCCATGACAGCGAGTCACCTCGTCAGTCCGGCATCCGTGTTGGACGACGCCAGTCGCCCACTGTCTCTCGTGAGACGTCTCGGACGACGCCCGAGCCATCTGCGTTGATCTTCTCACATTGACTGGTCGGATTTCCTGCCCATGGCGGTTCTTGATTACGTAGATTACCAACAGTCCTGAGAAGCTATCTGCTCGAAAGAATACTCGGAACGTGGTGCCCGAACGATCGACGCGGAACGAGACCGCTTTGTTGTGAGCAGCTTCCAGTTCTGGCTTTTTGTCCTCGAATGGAATCATCGGGCGCACAACGTCGTGTTCGATTACTTGAAAGAACGGCGCGAGAATTATACTTTAGTTAGCTGCAAAAATATTATATAGTTAGAATGTGATATAGAGGTGCCATGTCACCGACTGGCAAATCGAAGAGACGTACAGTCCTAAAATCGTTAGCCGGCGTCGGAGCGCTCTCGATCGGAGTTGGCAGTGCTACGGCGACAAACAGCACGAATGGAGGGACCCGCATGGCGGACGTGGTCCCCGTTCCCGTTGAGGCCAAGCCTACGGGTACCGGATACACCATCACCGAGGACACGACGATCAATGTCAGAGACGACGCCGCGGTTGGCACGGGGGAGTACCTAGCGGAACTCTTCCGTCCCGCGACCGGCTATGAGCTGCCGATCGAAGATGGTCCGTCGCGGGGACTGAACGGCGGAATTTCGCTCCGACTCGACGGCGCACCGTCAGACGTCGGCAAGCAAGGGTACCGGATGCAAGTAGACCCGAGCGGGGTGAAGATCCGCGCCAACGAACCGGCCGGACTGTTCGCCGGCGTCCAGACACTCCGGCAACTGCTCCCGCCGGCCATCGAGAGCAAAACGGAGCAGTCTGTCGAATGGACCGTCTCGGGCGGATACGTTCGCGACTATCCAAGGTTCAACTATCGCGGCGCACACCTCGACGTCGCCCGCCACTTCTTCGGCGTTGACGCAGTCAAACAGTACATCGACTACCTTGCCCAATACAAGGTCAATCACCTGCACCTCCACCTCACCGACGATCAAGGATGGCGCATCGAAATCGATAGCTGGCCGAATCTCACCGACGAGGGAGCGGACTCCGAAGTCGGTGGTACTCCTGGCGGCTACTATACAAAAGAGGAGTACACCGAACTCGTCGAGTACGCCCAGGACCGATTCATCACGGTGATCCCGGAGATCGATATGCCAGGCCACACCGGGGCGGCCCTAGAGTCGTACGCCGCACTCAACTGCGACGGCGAGAAACGACCGGAGGACACGGGCGTTAACGTGGGCGACACCTCGCTGTGTATCGACAAGGAGGTCACTTACGAGTTCGTCAACGACGTCATTCGGGAAGTCGCCGAGATGACCCCGGGTCCGTACCTCCACGTCGGTGGCGACGAGGCCCACACCCTCTCTGATGAGGAGTACGAAACGTTCATGGACCGGGCGATTCCGATGGTTCTGGAACACGGCAAACGGCCGATCGGTTGGCACCAAGTGCTCGGCGCGGACCCGCCGACGGAGACGATCGCCCAATACTGGTATCCTGGCCAGGATGCGCCAGAGGTCGCAGCGGCCGCCGAGGAGGGCCATGAGATAATCTCCTCGCCGGCGAGTCGCGCCTATCTCGACATGAACTACAACGACCAGGACGGCGTAGGTCAGGACTGGGCCGGCAACACGTCGGTCAAGGATTCCTACACCTGGGATCCAGGGACTTTCATCAATGGTGTCGACGAGTCGTCGATCATGGGTCCCGAAACGGCGCTGTGGACGGAGTTTGTTGAAACACTCGACGACATCGAGTACATGACGTTCCCGCGGCTACCCGCCATCGCCGAACTCGGCTGGTCGCCCGCGTCAAAGACTACTTGGCAGGAATTCAAAGAACGACTTGCTGCTCAAGGTCCTCGCTGGGATGTATTAGACATCAACTACTATCGGTCACCGCAAGTACCTTGGTCCACTACCGCGTCCTCGAGGCGAAGTTCAGCAACTGAGAGTCACGGCTGAACCGATTGGGATTCTTCCACGCGAGTCCGAGAAGTACCTACGTCTCTCTCCACGTTCATCTTGGTTTTCCACCTTTCGTATCTATCCTGTCCTCAGTACCACTCTAGTTCGGGATCTTAACATACCCAGACGCAGCTTCTTCACCGAATTAACCATATAATTTAAAATCTAAATAGTCTATAATAATTTAAATGGTACAGAGTTACATTCCTTTCGATGGCAATAGTTTGATCGACGATCGATCAGAGAACACAGCTACGCGTCGTACTTTCGTACGTGCGGCCGGCGCCGCAAGCGTCGTATCGGCGGTTCCGGGACTCGTCACCGGAGAAGAGCAATCGCAGTCGGCGGATACCGCGGTCAGATCAAGCCTCGTCAAGGAAATGCTCGCGAACCTCTCCGACGAGGAGAAAGTCGGCCAGATGGTGATGGCGCTGATGAACCCGACGGCAGACGGTCAGACGTCGTCTGAAACTGAAGCGATCGTGAAGGAACTCAAGGTCGGAGCGGCGATGGTCGAACACATCGACGCGCCAGCGCACACGGCGAAATTCAACAACCAGATTCAGCGCTGGGCCTCGGAAACGAAGTCTTCGCTTCCGCTGTTCGTCGGTGCCGATTTCGAGTTCGGTACTGCCCACAGCGTCGGAGATCTACAGGATGGCCGGACGACGCAGTTCCCGCGGAACATGAACCTCGGAGCGCTTCGCTCGGAGCGTGCGGCCGCGGACGCGGCCGAGATCACCGCGAAAGAAGCCCGAACGATGGGTTATCACTGGGGGTTCGCCCCTGTCGCGGACGTCAATACTGATCCGAAGAACCCCGTGATCGGTATCCGATCGTTCAGCGGGAACACCAACCTCACAGCCGCACAGATACCGAACTTCCAGGCCGGCGGACGCGGGATCATCGCCACCGCGAAACATTTCCCCGGTCACGGGGATACTCAGATTGACTCCCATACGGGTCTCCCGGTCGTCTCGTACGATCGGAGGACGCTCGAAGAAGTACACCTTCCCCCGTTCGAGGCCGCCATCGACGCCGGTTCCGACGCCCTAATGACTGCCCACATCGTCGTCGAAGCGATCGACCCGGATCGGCCGGCGACGCTCTCGTCACCGGTTCTAACCGGTCTCCTCCGCGAGGAGATCGGATTCGAGGGTCTCATTGTCACCGATGCAATGTCGATGCAAGCGATCACGGACATCTGGGGACAGGATCGCGCGGTGGTTCTCGCTGCGAAGGCGGGAGCGGACGTCATCCTGTCCATGGGCGACTACGATACCCATGCCACAACCGTCAACGCGCTGTACGACGCTGTGCAGACCGGCGAACTCTCGATGGAGCGCGTTGAGGAGGCGGCCGCTCGGGTACTCGAAACAAAGCGGAAATACGGCCTGTTGTCATTGGGAGGGGGCCGACAGAACGACCGAATATACGTCGAGCCTGAACGGGCGACACACAGTACTGGGATGGCTCCGTACCGCCGACGCGCCGCGGAGATTGCTCGCGAATCGATGACGCTCGTCAAAAACGAGGGCATCTTCCCGTTCGACGACGAGGCGATCAAGACGACGCTCGTCGCCGGTGTCGTCCACGTGGACGTCGTCGCGGCGGCCGTTCAGGAGGTCGCGGCCGGCGACGCGGTCTCGTGGCAATCGAGCCAATGGCGCGATAAGAACCCGACCGACGAGGAGATCGATCGGGCGGCGGCGCTCGCGGAGGACGCTGACCGTGTGCTCGTCACCACGTACTCTGCGTCAGACCTCCCCGGCGGGCAGGCTCGGCTCGTCGACGCCGTGCGTGCCACCCAAACGCCCACCGCGGCGGTGTCCATCGGCCTTCCCTACGACATCGCATCGTACCCAGATGTCGATGCGTACCTCGCGTCGTACGCGCTCGACCGTTGGGCTCAACTGAACAAATCTGCCTTGGAGGCTGCGGTCGACGTCATCTTCGGCGCGAAACCGAAAGGAACGCTTCCCGTCGAGATAGAGGGTCACTACCCGTACGGTCATGGACTGCGGTATGGAGGCGATTAGCCGAGATCGATTATCTATATAGTTTACTGTTATTATATAATAAATATTATATATATATATATAATTAATAAATTTTATGTTATCAGATGGTAAGATAGAGCTGACCAGCACGAACACCGACGAATCGGTTCCTGCGACGAGAAGAGAATGGCTGAAAGTGACTGCCGGTGGGGCGATCGGCACCGTAATCGGGACGTCGGGTTACCTGAGTCAACAAGACACCGCGGCGGCCACCCGATCGGCGGAAACTCAGCCGCCGGACACGGCGAGGTCGTCGGTCAGACTCGGCGTCGAAACTCTCCTTCGGGAACGAAGCGGTTTCCTCGACGGTGAGTGATTAGGCTTGATCACCAATCCCTCAGGCACGGACAGCAAGCTCCGTTCGACGATCGACCTGTTGTACGAACACGAGTCGTTCGATCTCCGGAAGCTCTTCAGTCCTGAACACGGAATACGCGGCAACGCGGAGGCTGGCGAGGAAGTCGGCAATACGGTCGACGAGAAAACCGGACTTCCGGTCGTCAGTCTCTACAGGGACGACCGGAAGTTACGGCCCGAGATGATCGACGACATCGACGCCATTCTCTTCGACATTCAGGACGTCGTCGGAGCTGCTGGGCTCGACGTTCTTAACGAGGATCCTCCGGAGGACTCTCCATTGATGGAACTCGATTCAGTCGGCATCACGCCACATGTCGCCTGGTATTCCGAAGAATCGAAGATCGAACTCCGACAGAATGTGGCTCGAGATATCCGCCGGGTACTCCGCGGCGAAAAACCCACTGCAATCGTCAACACCGACCTTGAGAAGTGACCGTAGTTGGACTCGAACGATTCTCCCATCTACTACCTTGGTAGTAATACTGAGTTCGTAATCGGGTTTTCCGCAAACACCTCAATCTCGAACTGAGAAAACTGAGTCGTCCATGTCGTCAAGAGGGTAGATCGGTCGGGATATCTTCGAATAGTCAAATCGTTCTGGATTCACCGCACTTAGCCCGGGGGTGTCTACGAGGATGATCTCGCTTGATATTGGCCCATAATCGCCTAAGAAGGCTATTAGACTCGGGATGCAGATGATGTCTAAGCGTTCTGGTTGGACTCCGACGTGGCGCCAAATTTCGGCATCGAATGCCGAAGCGCGTCGTTCCGAAAGTACCACGTTGATGCCGTCATCTCGCCCGCATTGGAACAGCACCGTCGTCCCGATATCGTTCTGGACCCCTTTGCCAGAGTGCGATGTACCGGTATTCCTGTATATCCCGTCGGTGATTGCCTTCACGTACCCGTCGATATCCGCTATTGGCTCACCGTGTCTGTCGTCGGTCCTCCCGCCGATGGTCTCCGTGATCCGTTCTCGAACGCCGGCTTCGACACACGCATCGACAGATTCAGGGTCGTGCATTATCGCCCAGCCCGCATTCTCGACATCTTGTTCCAGCATCTCCCGAAGGACTGTCGTCCCATTCGCCGCACCACCACCGCCTGGGTTCGATCCGAACTCCGCCATCACTACCGGACCATCCTCCGGCCCAAATCCGGAAACGAGTTCCTTAGCCTCGGCAATCGCCTCGGGAGGTTTCGGATACTCCTCGATAAACTGTTCGCGTCGGGTCCATAACAATCTGGCAAGTTCACGCGAAGCCCTTAGTGCTAACTCCGGGTCATCATCGGTCACAACGGGAGTGGTCACGCCCATCTCTGGAATATCCGCGTGATAAAATCCTGGCAGTACGCTGGCTTTCAGCACCCCATCACGCTGTTCGATTTCACGGGCTCGCTCCATGATCTCGACCATTGGACCTTCCTCGGTGTAGGCTTTCGGTTGGAGGATTATCATCGGTGGACATTCGAACCGAACCACTGGTTCAATCTCATCCTCCATCGACCGGATGAGAAGTTCCATCCCGCGACGGCCTGTTGCCGCCTTGTCAAGGTGGGGGTACGTTTCGTAAGCGAGCAGTGCGTCCGCGTGTTCAGCCATCTCCTCGCTCACGTTCGCATGGAGGTCCAACGTCACGACGATGGGTACGTCTTCACCGACGATTTCACGGACCCGACGGATCAGCTCTCCCTCACCATCTGAGAGGTGCTCTGCCACCATCGCACCGTGCAGCGGAAGGATGACACCATCAAGTTCGTCGACGTTCTGCCGTACACCATTGAGGATCTTCCCAGCGTAGAATTCGTAGGTCTCTTCGGTTACGACTCCGCCTGGAGTGGCGAAAGCGTCGACCGTCAGGATGAGTTCGACCTCCTCTTCCTCGGCTACGGAAAGAACACCGCCGACCGCAGTCTCGGTTCCACGTAGATTTTCGGCGATATCATCACCCAGGTGTTCTCGCCGGTCCTGGAAGTCCTGACGACTTACCGGGTTGTCCACAAACGTGTTGGTTTCGTGAGCGAACGCCCCGACAACTACTGTATGGGTCACTGTAATCCCTTCTCGTACCAAAGCGTTGGCGGTACATAAATAGGTTCTTGATGGCCATATTGGATGAGTTGAACCTTCCATCCAAGGCGCGGCCGCCCGATCTGCCAGAATTTCCCCATCCCCGACAAAACAAGATATCGTCCAGTATCCTGACCTGAGTTCAATTCCCGTGATGTCACAGACGCTCGTAGGAGTTCAAGTACCGTCTTCATGGCTGATTCGGCGATGGCGAACGATGATCTACCCGATACATCAAAGTCACCCGTGCATTACACACCTAGGTTCGTAACGCAACAGAACAGACTATTACAAATATTCACTAATGCGGAACAACATGAATCAAAGAACATGGACGTCCTATTGGCTCTTTGGCTCTAGGCCCGAAAATAGCTGTTGATACCTACTCAAGAGATGACGGGTATAGACGAAAGAGTACGGAGGAAACATTGGAGTTCACCCTACACAATGTTTCGGCCGAGCCGGTGTCCGGTGATACGGAACAACCTTTATGCTATGCCTCCTCTATTAATAAGTCAAACGATGACTTCCACACCGAAATCCCCCGTCAAATCGCTCGAAACCACGATTCTACTCGCCGAGACTCTTGACGACTTAGGAGGTGCAGGTGTGACGGAGATCGCTGATGAAGCGGGAATCGCGAAGAGTACAGTACACGACCATCTGAAGACGCTCGAGGCCCACGAATTTGTCATCAAGGAAGACGACCAATACCGCCTCGCATTACGGTTCTTGGATTATGGCGGACGGGTAAGACTCCAGAAGGAGGTATTCCAAACCGCCAAACCTGAGCTCAAGAAACTGGCAGAGAACACCGGTGAGGTTGCGAACCTCGTGGTCGAGGAACACGAACTAGGCATCTATATTGACGTTGTGCGTGGGAAGAACGCGGTCAATCTCGACACCTACGTGGGGAAACGGGAATATCTTCACAGTACGGCAGTAGGGAAGGCCATCCTCGCCCATCTCCCGCCGGAGGAAACGGATTCAATAATATCGAAACGCGGTCTTCCACAAGAGACTAATAATACCACTACGTCCATTGAAGCTCTCCAAGAGGAGTTAGAGACGATTCGTGAACGTGGATACGCTACGGACAAGGAAGAGCGACTGTCCGGCCTTCGATGCGTGGCGGCACCGATCGTTCCCGAAGAGGGGAGAGTCTACGGCGGAGTCAGCGTTTCTGGCCCTGCTAGTCGGATGGAGGACGAACGACTCACCGGCGAACTAGCCGACGAGGTCAAACGAATCACAAATATCATCGAAGTGAATGTCCTCTACCCGTAGTATATAGCGCATACTTCACCCACCTCTTTTTCTATCAGACTTGATTCAAAGCGGGAGTCGAACGAGACTATCTACCGAGGATCGGGGATAATCTCCCCCTGTCTGCACCCAATTGATTCACGGAGTAACCGACAAAGCCCATGAGGCGCCGAACTACGAGGTGAAAGCCCGTTTAACCTAGATTCGAGACCGCCTGCTTCGCTGCCTCTAGCGCAGACTGTATGTGTTCATCAGAGTGAGCGTGCATCAGGTTGATCCGCCCCGATTTCGGCGGGAAAAAGACACCTTGGCCGATCATCTCGCTCGCGAACTGTTCGTACCGCTCGTCGTCGACGTGTGGTGCGATATCGCGCCAGTTCGACCACGTCTCGGGCTCCGCTTCACCATCGGTGAAATGAAGACAGAAGAACCCTGCGAACTCAGGGATGAACACGTCCTCACCCGAATCAGCTAGTATCTCACGTAATCCTTCGGTCAGTTGTGTCCCCTTGGAGTAAAGATCCTCATACCCGGTCGTGCCTAGCTCGTCAAGTTGTTTAAGATTAGCGTTCGCGGCCGCGACGACCAGCGGATTCCCAGAGAACGTCCCCATGAAGGTCGCCTTGTCCGGCTCGGATTTGATGAAATCCATGACCTCGGCACGGCCGGTGAGCGCCGCACACGGATACCCGTTGGCTATCGCCTTGCCGTACACGGCAAGATCCGGTTCGATGTCGAAGTATCCCTGCGCACCTTGGAGACCCATGCGGAAGCCGGTCACGACCTCGTCGAGGATGAACAGGACGTCGTGTTCGTCAGTCAGACGGCGGATCTCGTCTAGATACTCCGCTGTCGGCCACACTAGCCCGCTGTTGCTCATCACGGCCTCCGTGATGACCGCGGCAATCTCGTCACCTTCTCGTTCGAGCTTCTCGGCCAGTAACTGGGCATCGTTCCACGGTACGGCTTCGACGGTCTCTAGGGTCTTTCGAGGAACGCCCGTCGATTCTGGAATCTTCGTCGGATTCCGTCGGGTCCCGAGGCTGCCGACATCGGGATGAACGTTGACGAGGGCGTAGTCCGAGTGACCGTGGTACATCCCTTCGAACTTCAATATCTTCTCCTTGCCGGTGTACGCTCGTGCAAGCCGGAGCGCCGTCATCACCGCCTCGGTCCCCGTGTTGATGAACTTCGTCCGGTCGCTACCCGGGATGATGTCGTTGACCAATCGAGCGGTCTCATACTCCAGTTCGTACGTGGTCGCGAAGTAGGATCCTTTGTCGAGCTGCTGTTTGACCGCCTCGAGCTGTTGCTCTTGACGATGTCCGGTGATTATGGCGGAGACGCCACAGTGGAAGTCGATGTACGAGTTGCCGTCGACGTCCGTGAGCATCGCACCGTCCGCGTGATCCATGTAGATCATCGGATAGGGTGCGTAGTTGGTCTTCCCACGGTAGTTAGATGATGTCGCTTCGGGTATCTCGTCCAGCGCCATCTGTTGGAGTTCCAAGGACCGGGTGTAATCTGCCTCCGACGCGTCACCGTACAGTTCGTGTGCTGATGGCTCTCGGTCAGCCTCGCCTGACTCGTCCATAGACTAACAATCGAAAGGGCCTGTGATAAATATTCGGCAATGATTCACACAGTGTTGGTGAGAGAAACGATGGAGAACGATGTATGTCGGTGGGAACCGACACCATCGAAGCAGGCCGCCAACTGCGGATTTTATTCAACTATCTGTCAACCACAATTCTTCGGATACTCAGGGGTGCGGGAGGAACACTTATTGCTGATACGACAGCGTATCATCGACTGAGGCAACTTCTATGGAGTATGACTCAGAGAAGATCGCCGTCGTGACCGGCGGCGGTGGCTCGAACATCGGGCGTACCGTCGCGACCACCCTTGCGTCCAGAGGTGCCACGGTGGTCGTACTTGATATCGATGCGGTGGGCATCGAAGAGACGGTCGACCGGATCGAATCTGCCGGAGGGATGGCGGACGGTATCAAATGTGACGTCACGGACCAATCCGAGGTTACCGATGCCGTGGAGAATATCGTGAACCAGTACGGGGGCATCGACATCCTGGTGAACAATGCGGGGGGTTCGTTCGGTCTTACGATGGATTCGATCGACGAAGAGAGGTTCGAGGCGAACATCGAACTAAATCTCAAGTCCGCATTCTTCGTGACCCGCGAAGCACTTCCATATCTTCGGGAAGGTGGCGATAGTAGCGTGGTCTTCGTTTCGACCATCAACGCCCTCATGGGGGGCTTCAGCGAGGTTGGATACGCCACGGCGAAAGGAGGATTGCACTCTACTTGTCCGTTCGATTACTATCGACTACCGATCAGGTTCGATTCAACGCGGTCTGTCCCGGTTCGGTCATCGGTGACTCTGACATCTGGCAAGAACGCGAGGAGGAACACCCTGGGATGCTACAGGATATCGAGGACATCTATCCGCTCGGACGATACGGGCAGCCGGAGGACATCGCAGAGGCGATCTGGGTCCTCACGACCGAACGTGCCAGCTGGATAACCGGGGTGGTCTTCCCCGTCGATAGCGGGTTATCGGCCGCCGGGAACATGCCCGGTGACCGATGGTGGGAGCAGCTTTGAGGACCGCTTCGAAGATGTCCGATCCACGCCGAGCACGCGACCGACTGACAGACATCGCTGGTCTGCACTCGACCTACGATACCACTCCCTCCGTCGCATCAAGCTGCTCGACCGAGTCGATGTCTCGGTACGAGTGAGCCGTCAGTTCTGCCGACTTCGATTCACCGGGTTCGAGTGTATCGATCGATCCGTTCTCACGCTGTTTCTCGGGGATATCGTGGCCGGGGTACGCAGTCGTCGGTTCGAGACCGACGTTGTAGTTCCGCCCGAAGAACGGCGAGTCCATCTCACCACCGAGAGGTTGCCAGTACCAGACGCTTTCATATAGGTCGGCCGGGAACGTGACGCCGAATCCGAGATTGAGTTTGGGATTCGTCACGGCGTACCATCCATCGTCTAAACCGATGGCGTACGCCATGTCGTTCACCTTCGCGTCACGCGGTGGGAAGCTCCGTAGGTCGACGGTCTCTCCGTCTCTACCGGGCGCGTTCGGCCACTCGAACGTGCTCTCGCCCTGAAGCCGGCCGTTCTCGTATCCGCCGTCACTGTAGTCGTCGACGAGACCGGAGGTAGCCGGCACGTCGAGTCGGGCCTCTGGACCGACGAGCGGGGGTCCGAGTGCGATGTGGTGCTGCCAGATGAACTCAAGCGGTACTTCACCGCGATTCGTCACCGTCTCATCTACGTGTAGTCTGGCCTCGTTGGCCGGTAACGTCAGCGTCCGCTCGATACGGAACGGATATCTGACGAGGTCGGCGGCCAGTTCCAGGGACACTGCCTCACCATCATCTCGCCCTACGGTCGCCGTGAACGGGAGGAGTGCACTCTCACCGTGTAATCCATACTCTGCTCCCGCTACCGTCATCCCCTCGCCTGCGACTGGCAGGTTGACCTGCCACCCCCCGGGATAGTAATCTGTCCAAGCTGTTCCGTCACCTTTCGGAAGAGCAACCTCCGTCGGGGCGACCCAGTCGTGATGGCTCCGCCACAAGGGGTTGACGTCAGATTGCTTGTCCCGGAACGCGATGATGTCGCCGCCCTTGCCCGTGAGCACCTCGATTCTGAGGTATCTGTTCTCGAGGACGGCCATCTCGACGCCCTTGTAGGTGTACTCTGTGGATATCCGTGGCCTCTCGGAATTCGGTCCCTTCATCGATTCGAAGGTCGACATCCCGTCGTAAATGATTTCCTCCGACGGAGGACTTAAAGCCTCTGTTCGGTAGCTGTTTGGAATGTTCTTCGTCTGTCTCGCTGTCTTCCCGACGACGAGTGTGATTGGAACCGACGTGCGATGGCGAAAGAATACGGGTGATGACTCACCTCTATCGGTGGCCGTCCGTCATCCGCTTGCGATGGTCTCGATTTCGACTCCGATATCTATCGGAAGGTCAGCCACTTGAACTGCACTTCTCGCGGGGAACGGTGCACTCATGTATTCACCGTACACCTCGTTGACCGCGTCATAGTCGTCCATGTCCGTCACGAACACGGTCGCTTTGACAACGTCGTCGAGCGAAGCATCGGCAGCTTCCAGGATCGACTCGATGTTTTCGAGCGTCTGCGCGGTCTGTTCCTTGATATCGTCGCTGACTATCTCGCCGGACTCCGGGTCTACAGGCCCTTGCCCAGAGACATAGATGGTGCCACCGTCGCGGATCGCCTGCGAGAACGGGCCGATACTCTCCGGTGCGGCGTCGGTCGAAATCTCCTCCATGGCAGTTCAATCCTCTTCGTAACACTACAAAAACATTGGCCTCCAGTATGGTACGACCTGCGCCATGACGAAGGCAGAGCCTCGGTCGGACATTACTGCGCTCTGATGACCGCCCCTGGCCTGTTGCCAGTCACCTCGCCGTCCGTGACGACCGGCTCACCGTTGACCAGTACATGGTCGATACCCACGGGGAACCGCGTCGACGAATCGAACGTCGAACGAGCGTCTACGAGAGACGGGTCGAAAACGACGATATCGGCATCCATCTCCGGTCGAAGGAGTCCTTTCGACGATAGTCCCATCGCCCTCGCAGGGAGGGACGTCATCTTCCGGATCGCTTCTTCCAACTCGAGGTGGTTTCGCTCTCTGACGTAGGTCCCCAGTATTCGCGGATACGTTCCGTACGTCCGCGGATGCGGTTGTCCACCGAAGAGTCCGTCGGTCGCCACCGCGGCCCGTCGATCCGCCATGATTCGCTCGACGTCTTCTTCTGCCATCCCGTGCTCGATGGACGTCACCTCCAGCTCCTCTTCGACCAACAGGTCACAGACTACGTCGACTGGATGTACTCCTCGTTCGCTCGCGATGGCTGCGACCGACATCCCTTGGAGGTGTTCGTTCGCATCCGATTCGACGTGAGCGATGACGACGTTGTCCCAACCGGCTTGCGCTCCGTAGTTCTCCCAGCCTTCGATGCGCCATCTCTCGATGTCTACCTTGATCCGTTCGCGAAGCTCGGAATCGTGCAGACGTTCCAGTACTCCACTCGGTCCGTCGGTGTGTACCCACGGTGGTAGCAGCGCACTGAGCGGCGAACTCCCGGCTGCGTATGGATATTGATCCGCCGTGATGTCAACACCCCTCTCTCGAGCGGCATCGAGTCGATGGAGCGCTCGGTCACTCTTTCCCTGTTGTTGCTTCCCGGCGACCTTGAAGTGTGAGAGATGGAGGGGAATCTCGTATTCAGCACCGATGTCGATGAACTCGTCGAGAGCCTCCCAGAGCCACCGCCCTTCGCTTCGGATGTGGGCGACGAACGGACGACCGTACGGATGAAGTCTGGATGCCAACGCCGCAACCTCGGCCGTGTCGGCATTGTACTGCGGTGGATACACCAGCCCGGTCGAGAACCCGACCGCTCCTTGTTCGAGTCCAGCCGTGACGAGATCCGCCATCGCCTCCACCTCGTCGGCGGCGGGGGTTCGGTCGCTCATCCCCATGACCTCGAATCGAACCGTTCCATGGCCGACGAGCGTCCCCACGTTCGGAGCGATGCCGTGTTCCTCGACGGCGGCGAGATACTCCGACACGGAGTCCCACGTCCATCCGTGATCGGTCCGACCGGCGAGATCGGCGATGGTGTCCTGCCAGGCCTGTTGGGCCTCCCGTCCAGTGACTGGTGCCATCGAGAAGCCGTCCTGACCGAGTATCTCGGTCGTGATCCCCTGGCGGATCTTCGGAGCGAGGGTCCCGTCCTCGAAGAGTTCGAGGTCGGAGTGCGAATGGACGTCGATGAACCCCGGACAGACGATCCGACTATCCGCATCGACGACGATATCACCGGTCATCTTCTCACCGTCGCCTCGGCGGAGCTCCGTGATCGTCCCATCGTCGATGAGGACGTGCCCCGTGTACCACGGAGACCCACTTCCGTCTACGATTCGAGCATCCCGGATGAGAAGCTGCGCGTCAGTGGCCATGAGACATCCTGTCGGTCGGCACCTGTGTTATAGTTTCTCCCGACGCGTTCGAACATGTCGTCGATGTATGCACAAGGTATATCAATGATGTGATTCGATACTGTGGTATGGCTTCACTATCCCTTGATAGTGTCCGCAAGGAATTTGGGGGCGAAGGAAACCAGAATATCGTCGCCGTCGATGACGTCGATCTCGATATCGAAGACGGGGAGTTCATCGTCTTGGTCGGCCCCTCGGGGAGTGGAAAATCGACGATTCTACGGCTTATCTCGGGACTCGAGGAACTGACCGATGGAGAGATCTACATCGGCGATGAGCCGGTGAGTGACGTGAAGCCGAAGAACCGTGATATAGCGATGGTGTTCCAGAACTACGCACTCTATCCGCATCTCACTGCACGGAAGAACATGTCCTTCGGCCTCCGGATGCAAGGGGAATTCGACGACGACGAGATCGACCGGCGCGTCGAGAAGGCGGCCGACATCATGAACATCGAACCTCTCCTCGAGAAGATGCCGAACGAGCTGTCCGGTGGACAGCAACAACGGGTCGCGCTCGGTCGCGCCATCGTCCGGGAACCGAAGGCATTCCTGATGGACGAGCCCCTGTCGAACCTCGACGCGAAGCTTCGGACCACGATGCGGACGGAGATTCAACAGCTTCAGTCGGAACTGGACGTGACCACAATCTACGTCACCCACGACCAGGTTGAGGCGATGACGATGGGCGATCGAATCGCGATCATGAATCACGGTGAGCTTCAGCAGGTCGCGACCCCGTTGGAGGCCTACTACGAACCGTCGAACGTATTCGTTGCTGGGTTCATCGGGAGCCCCTCTATGAACTTCATCGATACGACGGTACGGTTCGAGCACGGTGACGCCGTGCTCGAACATCCCTCGTTCTCGTACCATCTCTCCGAGGAGCTCTCCTCGACCCTCGAGGATGGCTACGAGGAGGCGATTCTCGGCATCCGGCCGGAGTCGATAAAGGTCGTCGACGAACCGACGCGCAACAGCGTCTCCGTGTCCATCGACGTCGTCGAACCCCTTGGGAAGGAACAGATACTCTACTTCACGCTGGACGATGGAGAACAGTACACGGCCAGCGTCGAGGGACATCGCTTCGTCACCGAAGGCGAGGAGCTCGAGCTGCTATTCCCGGTTGAGCGACTCCACCTCTTCAACACCGAATCTCAGGAGGCAATCGTCAATCGCGAACTACCGGCTCGTGAGGAAGATGAACTGCCGGATCAACTCGACGTCTGAACCGGCTCTCCTGTCTGTCCGCTTACCCTATCTGTAGTGTGGTTTAAATATGTGGTTCTATACCATATGACTATGGCGTTAGAGATACACTACAACGTCTACGGATGTTTCCGCGAACCGCAGGAGGATATCGAGGTGGCGAAGGCCGCCGTCGACGCTGGGTTCGAAGGAATCTGGATCGGCGATCATTTCCTTCCATGGATCGACTCGCGGCCCTACACCCATCACGTCCTCCCCTGGTTCGGCGCACTGATGTCCGAGATTGACGACGTTCCGGTCGGCACCTCGGTGACCTGCCCGATGCTTCGCTACCGTCCTCCTCTCCTCGCACAGGCATTTGCGACCCTCGACCACATGTTCCCCGGAAGGCTGAATCTGGGCGTCGGGGTCGGCGAAGCGCTCAACGAGGCTCACTTCGTCGACGAGTGGCCGGATTGGGACACCAGGGCCGAGATGCTGATAGAGACTCTCGACCTCTTCGACAAACTCTGGGATGCAGATCGCTACGTGAGCCACCACGGGAAGTATTTCGACTACGACCACATCCGACTGTACACTCAGCCCAAAGACGACCTCACGGTCCACTGGGCTGGATGGGGACCCAAGTCGTGCTACAACGCCGGCAAGTATGCCGACCATCTCATCACCGCAGCCTCCGCCGAGTTGATCGAGGAAAACATCATCCCGAACTACCAACGCGGGCTCGAGGAGTCCGGACGTTCGCTCGACGACGTCGACCTGACGACGGAGTTCTCCGCGCACTTCGGTGACCCGGACGAGTTGGTCTCCGAGATCCGCGAGGTTGGGGAGTACATCCCGGCGGACACGGAACTCGGCAATTCCGATCCGCGTTCCATCCAACGCGTCGCGGACAACCGACTCCGCGAGATGTCCGACGAAGAGGTGCGAGAGACAAACAACATAACGGAAGACCCCGATGAGATCGTCTCGAAGTTGCGCCGGATGGAGGAGGCGGGTGCAACTCGCGTCCTCGTCGGATCGAAGGTCGGCGATCCGTTCCACACGATCGACGTCTTCGAAGAAGAGGTTCTCCCCGAGTTCCAGTGATCACTGGCGGCGGTACCTTTATTCGCTGTGGTAGAATCTACAGTGTTGTATGGAGATCGTGGATATCGAGGCGTACGCGGTCAATATGCCCGTGATATCGCTGGACGACGGTGGAATCGCTCCGTATGTGACGAATCACGGCCAGGTCGAGAACGTCGATCGAGTCGTGGTCCGTGTCGAGACGGATGAGGGTATCACCGGGTGGGGAGAGATGCGAGTGTTCCTCTCTCCCCATTCGACGATTACGATACTCGAGGACGGAATTGCACCATGGGTGATCGGCCATTCCCCATTCGAGGTCGATGCCCTCCGTCGACAGATATTCATCGAGTACACGAACACCGACATGTTCTTCGCACCTATCGAGATTGCATGTTGGGACATCGTCGGGAAAGCAGTCGACAAACCAATCTACGAACTTCTAGGCGGATGGACGGCACCCAACCCGACTACCCGAATGGGTGAACCCGGTAATCAGACTGCCGAAGACGTTGACGTCGCCTACTGTCTCGGCATCCTCTCACCCGATGAGTCGCGGGTCCATGCGCAGAAGGCGTTGGACGATGGCTACACGGTCTTGAAGACGAAGGCTGGACGAGACTGGAAACAGGACGCCGAACGGATCATCGCCATGCACGACGAGGTCGACGGCCAACTGGACTTCCGCCTCGACCCGAACCAAGGATGGCGCTTCGACGAGGCGGTCCGTCTGGGAGCGACCCTCGACGATGCCGGTGTCTACCTCCAGTACATGGAGCAACCGATTCGGGTCGATACCCATGGGACGTTGGCGAAACTTCGGGAACGGACTAAACAGCCTATCGGGCCCAACGAGGATACGTACATCGCGCATAACCTTCAGGAAATGATTCGACGAGATGCACTTGACGTGGCTGTCGTGGACATGACGCCGGCTGGCGGTATCTCGGCGGTCCGCCAGCTCGCAGGCATCGCTGAAGATGCTGGCGTGCCAGTCGCTCACCACTGTGCGTTCGATCTCGGAATCCGAACTGCGGCGATCGTCCATACCGTGGCGTCTGTGCCTGGCTTCAACCTCCCTCCAGACTCGACCTACTATGCATGGGAGGACGATATCATCGAAGAGAGACTTGAGGTGCGCGACGGGGCCATCCCGGTGCCTGACGAACCGGGTCTGGGCGTGACGGTCGATGAGGATAAACTTGCTGAATACCGTATCGACGATACCTGATTAACCATGACAGGAGACAACACGGGATCGGCCGAGCATAGTGTCTTCGAACGATTGGGTATCTCCGAGGTCCTCAATGCAGCAGGGACGAAGACCCGGGTCGGTGGCACCCGACTCCGTCCGGAAGCTGCGCAAGCGATGCAGGAGGCAAGCGATGGATTCGTCCGGATTTCGGATCTGCAGGCGGAAGCCTCGAAGCGGATTGCCGAGGTGACGAATGCGGACGCTGGATACGTCACAACCGGCGCGAGCGCTGCCCTCACGTTGGCCGCGGCAGCATGCCTTGCCGGCGATGACCTCGGTATGATGAACCGCCTGCCGAACACCGATGGCATCGCGAACAAAATCGTCATGGCTCGGTCTCACCGGACCGGATACGACCACGCGTTGCGACTCGCAGGTGCGAAGATCGTCGACGTGGGAACTCTCGACCGAGACCTTGGTTCTGGATCGACGAACCTCAAGCTCTGGGAGCTAGACGATGCTATCGGCGAGGATACGGTCGCGGTCGGGTACGTCGCAACACCTCGTTCAGAACCGTCCCTCAAAACAGTGGCCGATGTCGCTCACGAGAACGGCGTGCCGGTCATCGTCGATGCCGCGGCCGAACTCCCCCCGAAATCGAATCTCTCTCGGTTCATCGACCAAGGGGCCGACTTGGTCGCGTTCAGCGGCGGGAAGGCTATCCGGGGCCCCCAGGCGACTGGAATCCTCGCTGGGAGGCAAGATCTCATCCGATCTGTCGCGTTCCAACAACTCGATATGGACATCATTGAGGGACTTTGGGACCCCCCACGGGAACTGTTCGGGGAAGCGCCCATCGATGGCGTCCCTCGGCACGGCATCGGGAGAGGGATGAAGGTCGGCCGTGAGGAGTTGGTCGGGATCATCACCGCCTTCGAATCGTTCGTCGACGAGGACGACCAGGAAACGTTCGATACGTGGGATGAGCGTGCAAAGCGAATGGCAGACCGATTGCGGGATATGGACGGATTGCACGTCTCATTGACCGGCGGCGAACCCGATGAGGTGACGAACGTAACACTCCAGGTCGACGACTCGGTGACTGGATTCGGAAATCTGGAACTCGTACGTCGACTTCAGCAACACGACCCCCAGGTGTACGTCGGATTCACCGATGCTCCGGATGCGCCCATCCTGCTGAACCCCGTCTGTCTTACAGACGACGAGGTAGGTCAGGTGACCGATATCTTGGTGAATCTAATCACTGAAGACTGATTACCGTTTCTTTCCCCCTCTGTCATTGGAGATCTGACCAATAACTATTTATCCTGAGGTATAATACCGTGGCACACGATGCCAGACAGTGACGGAAATGGAGAGGACAGCCATCCGACTCGCCGCCGCTACCTGACCCTACTTGGGGCAGGTGGGGCAGCTGGTCTCGCTGGATGCACCGGAAGCCGGAACAAGAATCAACAAAGCCTGAACGATCCCATCGAGCTCTACACGTGGAATCTACCGTTCCTCAAGAAGTCCATCAACGGCTGGATGAAGGATTACAAGGAGGAGTACGGTGATAAATATGAGAATCTCCAGACGAAGTGGACCGACCGCGGACCGGCAACCGAGGACATCCTGTCCTACTTCCAGTCACGGCTTCAAAGTGGCAATCCACCGAACGTGTTCGACACGCAGATGACGACGTTCACCCGATACGCGGAGAAGGGTGAGTCCGGAATCTGGGCCCCATTAGGGCAATTCACGGACGATCAGTTCCTCAACAAGTACTACGACCGGCTCATCAAAGTCAACACGGTGAACGGGCAGTTGTTGAACATGCCCTTCTACATGGGGACGAACGCGACGTTCTCACGACGGAAGTGGTTCGATGAAGCGGGCATCGACCCGCCGACTGTCGGCAACTACCCCTCGACGATGGAGTATCTCGACATGGCCGAGAATCTGGTCAACAACTCCGGGGCCGAGTTCGGACTCACCTTCATCCGGTTCGACTGGCAGATATGGCCTTGGTTCCTGGCGGAAGGTATCAACGTCGTCAACGACAAGGGGACCGAGGTCGTGTTCAACAAGCCGCGGACGAAGGAGATTCTGAGCCGGTTCCGAGAACTGACCCAGAACGGTGTCATCCCAGAGGTTTCCTGGACCGGCGATTGGAAGCCCGCAGCACAACAATTCGGAGCCGGGAACACCGCGATGTACTTCGGATCCGGTTCTGCACTTCGGCTCATCCAGAACTCCGGCGACTGGGTCTCACCTGATGCGATGGCCGTCGGTGGCGCACCGAGTGGGAAGCGATACGGCGCACTGATGACGATGCACGGCCTCGGTGTCGTCAAGGTAGACAACTCGGACGTCGCCCAGCGTGCGGCGTTCGATCTCATTAAGGTCATCCTCAACAAGAAGTGGCAGAAGGACTTCCTGCGCAACACGACGGTGCTTGTGCCACACAAGCAGGCCGTGAAGGAACTGCAGAACGACGAGCAGTTCCAGAACAAGAACCCGAGTCTCGTGAAAATGTACAAACTCTGGGACGATGTCAGCGACCGTGTCTGGGTCCCTCCGCTGGTCACTGCCTCCAGCGAGATGGCTCAGATCGTGGATACGCAGTTCTCGGCCGCAGCGCTGGGTGAGAAACCAGTCGACGCTGCGGTGAAGCAAGCAGAACAGCAGTGTAATCAGGCGCTCCAAGGGTAAGGACGCCTTCTGCCAGCAATCCTCTTCGGTATCGCGGTCCTCATCCGTAGCCGACAGCCAGCCTCCACGACCTGTCCGATGATGTTTTCACCGAGACAGAGCACTGTGACTGCATGCCACAGTAAAGCTAAAGTAGTTTCCTGTTAACTAACCCCATAGTGCTTGATCGAAGATGTCTGAGTCACCGATAACCGCCGGATTATGGGAGAAGGTCAACAGGCCGTTTGAGACCCTGGATCTCTCCAAGAAAGCCCGACGGACGATCATCGCGGGAGTCTGCCTGGCACCCGTGGTGGTCTGGCTATTGTTGTACAAGTACATTGCCCTGGTTTACAACATCGTCCTCTCGTTCAGCGAGATGGGCTACACCGGGGAGATGTCGTTCACCGGGCTTGAGAACTGGATGATGCTCACGACGGACCCGGTCTTCGTCCGGAGTCTGATCAACACCATCGTCCTGTTCGGAACCATCCCCGTCTCGATTGCGATTGCCCTTGGAATCGCGATGCTACTGGATCAGAAGTTCCCCGGTAGTAACATGTTCAGATCGCTGTTCTTCGTACCGTACATCACGATGATGGTCGCAATCGCAGTTATCTGGCAGTACATGTTCAAGACCTCGAACGGCGTTATCAACCACTTCCTGATCGAACTCGGCCTCATCAACCAGGGTATCTCGTGGCTTGGTGACTCCAAATGGGCGCTCTTCGCGGTGTTCATCATCCAGGTCTGGAAGACCGTCGGGTTCTACATCGTCATCCTCCTCGCGGGACTTCAGACGATTCCAAAGCAAGTGTACCAGGTCGCGAAGATAGATGGTGCTGGGCCGATTCAGCGATTCCTCTACATCACCCTACCGTTGCTCAAATCGACCATCGGTGTCTGCCTGTTGGTCGGCATGGTCATCTCCTTCCGGCTGTTCGACCTCATCACCGTCATGACCGGCGGCGGCCCAGGTCATGGTACCGAGATTCTCCTCACCTGGATCTACAAACAGGCGTTCCAGTACGGTGAGTTCGGCTATGCTGCTGTCTTGAGTGTCATCATGGTCGTGCTCACCCTCTTCATCGCACTCGTGGGCCAGCGACTCCAACGGAGTGGTCACCTATGAAGATAAACGGATTCATCGATCGCAGTGATCTGAACGTCCGGTCAGGTATCGAATCATTCAGGGCCAACCCGATGGAGTTCTACAAACGCATTGGGTTCTTCCTGATTGCACTCTTCCTCGGACTACTGTTCGTGTTCCCCTTCTACTGGTTGATCAAGGTGGCACTCACCTGGCCTGCGGGGTCGCTGTACGGTGGCAACCCGTCGTTCGTCATCGAGAACCCCAGCCTCTTCAACTTCATCCGCGTCTGGTACGCGATTCCCTTTGCACAGTTCTTCATCACGAGCTTGATCGTGACGTCACTAGCTGTCGCCAGCAATCTCATCTTCTGTTCGTTGGCGGCCTACGGCTTGACGATGGACTTCTACGGTAAGAAGTACGTCTACACCTTCATCATCGCGGCGATGATGATTCCGTTCCAGACCATCTTCCTGCCGGACTACCTCGTGACCCAGAAGCTGGGACTCGTGAACTCCTACACCGGGTTGGCTATCGTCGTTGCTGTCAGTATCGTCAACATCCTCGTCCTCCACGACGCGTTCACATCCATCCCTGATGCCCTGACCGAGGTCTCTCGCCTAGACGGGGCGTCCGAGCTGTACATCCTGTTCGGGGTCTACTGGCCACTCTCGAAGCCTGCACTCGCGACGACGGTCATCCTCTCGTTCATCTTCTCCTGGAACTCCTACCTCTGGCCGCTGATCATCGTCCAGTCGACGGAGTATACCCCGCTACCATTGGGGCTGGCCGAGTTTCAGAGCCAGATGTCCGGGAACTTCGCGCTTCAGTATGCATTCACCATCATGGTGCTGATTCCGGTCATCGTGGTGTTCCTGCTACTACAGCGCCAGTTCATCAAGAGCGCCGTCCTTGGCAGTATCAAGACTTAGACCTATGAAACTCCCACCACTACTCAGACTGGCCCAGGAGATGTTCACCTGGAAAGAACTGCTCGTGAACCGATTCACGGTACTGATAGCCATCATCCTCATTACCACCGGTGGGGTCGTTGCGTACGTCGGGCAGAACGATGGTGGACATCTCTCGGGCAAAGTCGTCACGGAATCTGGAGAACCAGTTGCCGATGCCACGGTTGAACTCCATGCGATTCCCCTGCAAGGGGTCGTTGCGACTAACTCGACCAACACGACTTCCGAAGGCACCTTCGAATTCACCGGGATGGAGAGCCTTCTCGAGTATCGACTTGTCGTCCGAGTGAACGGTACCACAGTCCACAAAGACCGCTACCACCTCATGTTCAAGGGGCAAAACCGAGAACATACCATCGTCATCGATTCTCAAGCCACCTAGATTCATTCGAAGCTTCCCCTGATACGGAGTGAGCAAGTTGCCTCGAAATCACCCTGTCGTTGCTTTCACCCGTACCTTTATCATCAGATATAACGGTTATTGACCATGGAGTTCGCTATCTGGGCGTACCCTTGGGACCTGCTCGATGAAGGGGTCGAATTGGTGGCCGAACGACTTGCGGAACTAGGAATCGGCGAGGTGAACCTCGCAACTAACTATCATACCGTTCAGACATTCCATCCACACAACCCAGAGCGGAGTACGTTCTTCGCCTATCCGAGTGCGTACTTCCACCCCGACGACGAGTACGGACGGCTACGGCCTGTCACCAACGAGACGATGGGGGATGCGGATTGGCTCGATCAGATCGTAGAAGATATCGAGGACACCCACCTCGATTTGAACTCTTGGACCATCGGCTGTCACAACTCACGGTTGGGGATGGCGAATCGGGATTTGACGATAGAGAATCCATACGGTGACAGCCTCGTCTTCGGCCTCTGTCCATCGAAGCCGGAGGTACAGGAGTACCTGACGAGCCTGTTAGCAGACCTCGACCAACGTGCGCCGTTCCGACGAATCGAGCTAGAGACGTTCGATTACTTCTACGGGACCGGATTCGGATGGCATCACGATAAGTTCCATGTCGAACTCGGAGACCTCGGCGAGTTCCTCTTCGGCCTCTGTTTTTGTGAGGATTGTCGTGCAGCGGCAGCCGACAGTGGCATCGATGTCGACCGAGCCAGAGCGGACTGTGTCGAGACGCTCGACGACATCGCCTCCGGCGGACTTCCGTCAGACGTCGACGTCGCTGGATGGATCGTCGACCATCCGGAGGTGCTCGCCTTCGCGAAGTCGAAAGCAGAGACGCTGACCGCCTTGTTCGAGGACCTCCGGACGGCGGTCAACGACGCACAGATGGGGTACTACATCGCGAACCTCGGCACCGAAGATTCCTGGAAGCACGGTGCTGACCTGCGGAAGCTATCGCCGCACGTCGATTATTACACCGCATTGGCGTACGGGTCCGATCGACAGGAGGCGACAGCCGACGTCCGCACCGCCCAATCGATGACCGACACCCCCATCCATGCTGGAATCCTTCCAGGGTATCCGATCGTCGAGGATGGCGCGACGCTGTCCGACATCGTCGACGGGTTCGTCGAGACGGGTGCCGAACGAATCTCGTTCTACAACTACGGCCTTCTCCCCGACCGGAATCTCGATTGGATAGGGGATGCAACCGGACCTTACCGATGATACTCTCCGCCTGATTCCATCCAACGAGACTCGAGATATCCGGATGTGACGAGTGCTCCGTGCCGATGGTACGCGCTTCGTAGCCACCCTTTTATCCTCGAACAACGCTGTTAGTATCGCTCCATGAGTTTGAGCAGTGATCAGCGAACTCGATTGACGGACCTGCACAGCAACCTGCTGAACGACGTCACCGATGATCTCGGCATCTACGACAACGTCATCCCCTGCAAGCGTATCGAGGCACTGTGGAGCCGAGAAACAGTCGTCGGAACAGCGCATACGATTCAGACGGTGGAGATTGGTTACCGCAAGGACCGGCCGGAGTCGGCTGAGGACATCGTCTTACTCGACGCGCTCGATGCCGTGGATGAGGGCGACTTCGTCGTTCGTGCAGCACCGGACGACGTGGCTGCCGGCATGTGGGGAGAGTTACTGAGCACTGCTGTCTCAGTGAGTGGTGCAGTCGGTGCCCTCGTCGACGGACCGACCCGAGATTCCTCGCTCATCGAGCAACAGCAGTTTCCGGTGTGGGCTGACGGGAGGAGTGCGCTCGAGTCGCTCGGTCGAGTCGATGACCGATCGTACGATGTCCCCGTCGAGATCGAGGGAGTCACGATTCGACCCGGGGATATCATCTTCGCGGATAGCGACTCGATTGTCGTACTCCCCTCAGATGAACTTGACCAGATAATCGAGGAGGCCGAACGAACCCGATCGATCGAAGACGAAGTCCGATCGGAACTTCGTGAAGGCCGCCCGCTCACCGACATCTGGGACGAGTACGAGACCCTATAGGTCCCCGGACTCACGGCCAGCGAGGAACGTAGGAACTGGATGGAATCTGAGTTCTGGCCTCCGATAGGTTCGCCGTGGCGTCGGCAGGTGTAGGTTTTATAGTCTGGTTCGAGTATATCATGGTATGGAGTCGCATGAGTCGACCATATACGACGAGATGGGTGTCCCGACGGTGATCAACGCTGTCGGCGAACACACCCGAATCAGCGGGACACGGATGCGAGCTGAAGCCGCCGAGGCGATGCGACGGGCAACGGAGGCCCACGTCCACCTTGCGGACATCCAGTCCCACGCTTCGGATCTGATTGCCGAGGCGACGGGCGCAGAAATGGGCTATGTCACGAGCGGTGCGGCCGCGGCTCTCACCCTCGCCACCGCTGCGTGTATTGCGGACAGTGACTATCGAATCACGAACCGACTTCCCCACACCGACGGCGTTCCGAGCGACGTCCTGATCGCCCGCGCACATCGGAACGAATACGAAGTCGCGTTCCGAGCCGCAGGTGCTGACCTCGTGGGCTTCGGGCTCAACAACCTCGGCAATGGTGTCGAGGACGTAGAGCCATGGGAGATCGAGACTTCGATCACCGACGAGACAGTCGCCGTCGCATTCATCGATCGACCGTTCACCGAACTCTCGCTCGAGACGGTCGTGGAGATCGCACACGACTACGATCTCCCGGTCATCGTTGATGCTGCGGCAGAACTCCCCCCGAAAGAGAACCTGACGCGGTACATCGACGAAGGTGCCGACCTCGTCGCCTTCAGTGGTGGAAAGGCTGTCCGCGGTCCTCAAGCCACAGGCATCCTCGCCGGACGATCAGAACTGGTCTCGGCGGCTGCGCTACAGCATCTCCCATCAGGGGTCGATACCGAGTTCTGGGAATCTGGCCCACCCGCGAAGTTGTTCGACATGGACGCCCTTCCTGGCGTCCCCCGGCACGGAATCGGACGCGGGATGAAGGTAGGGAAGGAGGAGTTGCTCGGCGTGGTCACCGCTTTCGAATTGTTCCTCGACGAGGACGAGGAGGAACTCCATCGAGAGTGGGACGAACGAGCGCAACGCGCCGCCTCTTATCTAGGAGAGATCGACGGGTTGGACGCACACATCTGTGATGGCGACGAAACTCGAGTGGCCACGACTGCCCTCGTCTCGGTGAACGAGCGCGTAGCAGGAGTCGACGCAACCGAACTCATCCACCGTCTTCGGGACGAGAATCCGCGAATCTACGTTGACGAAAGCCAACACGGACGAGGAGTATTCAGGATTAACCCGAAGTGTCTCACCGACGAGGAACTCGACCACGTTGTCGACCGGATTCGAGCGAATCTCGGGGAGGCGTAGCCGACCGAAGGATGCCAGAACACTAGAGAGAAAACGATGAAGATTACCGATATCGAGGCCATTCCGATTACCGCAGACGTCAAGCCACTCGGGGACCCTGACGGAATCGCTCCGTACGTCACCAGCGGAGGTCGTGTCGAATCCGCCGAACGGATGCTGATACGTCTCGAAACGGATACGGACGTCACAGGATGGGGCGAGATGATGATCGAGATAGATCCGTTGGCGATGAAGACGCTCATCGAACGGGAGGTCGCACCGAGGCTGATCGGTCGAGACGTCTGGGAGACCGAGTCGGTCGTCCAGAACCATCGATACTTCTACGTCGATATTGCCTCCCTGTACGGGGGCGTCGAGATGGCGATGTGGGACGCGTTCGGGAAACACCTACAGACCCCGATCCACCAGCTCCTCGGAGGGAAGTGCTCGGACACCGTAGAGACCGCGTACTGCGTCGGCATCCTCGACGTGGAAGCATCACGTGATCACGCCCAGCACGCGATAGACGAAGGATACTCGGTCTTGAAGACCAAGGGAGGGCGAGATTGGGAACAGGACGTCGAACGGATCGTGGCGATGGACGAGGCGGTCGACGGTGAACTCCAGTTCCGTATCGACCCGAACCAAGCGTGGAGTTTCGACGAGGCGGTCCGCGTCGGAGCTAGACTCGAAGACGAGGGCGTCTACGTCCAGTATCTCGAACAGCCCAATCGCATTGAAACGTACGGTGCGTACCAGCGCCTAAGAGAACGTCTCCGCCAACCGATCGGCGCGAACGACGATACGTACTTCGCCCACAATCTATACCATCTCGTGAAGAACGACGCCATCGACGTCGGTATCGTTGACGTCGTTCCGTCTGGCGTGACCGGACTCCGCCAACTCGCGGGAGTCGCCGCTGACGCAGGAATCTCGTTGGCCCATCACTGCGGGTTCGACCTCGGTGTCAAGACCGCTGCGATGCTCCACACCGTGGCCAGTACAGACGCCTTCAACCTACCGTCCGATTCGGTCTACTACGCATGGGAAGATCACATTATTGGAGATCCGTTCACCATCGACGCCGGAGCGCTGACCGTTCCAGACGACCCCGGACTTGGAGTGACCGTCGATAGATCGAAGGTCGAAGAGCTTCGGTTGGACGTGTAATCTCATCAGGGCGGAAAGTATTTCCGGCTAGCGGAAGGGTACAAATCATGGTCTATCGATCGATGGGCGAGGACCCATGGTCCTTCGCCGGCAAGACGTACAGCGAGATCGCCGAAGTGGCCGAACGTGACGGCTCTGTGTTGATAGTCCCGGTCGGAAGCATCGAACAGCACGGCCATCACATGCCCGTCGGGACCGATACAATACTGGTCGATGCGGTCGCCAATCTCGGCGCTGAACGAGTCGTCGACGACGTTCCCGTGCTGGTGACCCCACCCATCTGGACCGGCTACTCGCCGCATCACATGGGTTTCGGTGGGACGGTCACATTGGACCACGACGATCTCTTGACCGTCTTGGAGGGTATCGGAGAGTCGGCGCTTGAGAATGGCTTCGATGCACTTCTGTTACTGAACGGCCACGGTGGAAACGCATCGCTCATCTCGAGTGCAACCAGTACCATCGGCCGCCATCATTCCGAGGTGGAGGTCCTCGGTCTCACGTACTTCCAACTCGCCACGGAGTTCATCTCCGATATCAGGGAGAGCGATGTCGGCGGGATGGGACATGCGGGCGAATTCGAGACATCGCTGATGCTGCACCTACGACCGGATCTCGTACGCGAAGATCGGCTTGAGGGAACTCCGCAGGATGAACAGTACGACCAAGCCGGACAGGACCTTCTCGTTGGAGGTCCGCTGTCGGTGTACCGGACGTTCGAGAAGTACACTGAATCTGGTGCAATCGGTGAACCAGAACTTGCGTCCGCAGCGAAGGGAGAGGAGATCTTCGAGAACCTGGGAGAACAGCTGAGCGACCTGCTCAACCAGATCCATGAACAGAACGCCGAATCCGTAACGACCTCCGGGTGACCGGAATCCTTTGTTAATCACGTTTCTCCCGTCGACCATCTCCTCTTCCTCTAGCTTCTTCCATCTAATCACTAGCTCTTCCACCTCACTCTGTAGTGACGAACTCCATTGCAATCGTTCCAAGTGGTCGTCTTTCGATTGCGGAATTCGGGTCGTCCAGCCACCTCTTTCCATGGATTAGAAATAGCCCCGTTCCGTCTCGATTGAGAATGCTAACGGAGGTATGAGAGATCGCCGCCTTCCCCGCTTACAGCTATACGGTTGTAATATTTGCTCAGAAGCGTGTTAATAGATATCTCGGGGCATGCCAAAGGGGGACATCAGCGGAGACCCGAGATATGAACCGTGTGATTCACTGCTCGACGCGGTCAAGAAGGAGAGACTGGAGTTGCTCGACGATAGAGAGAACAGGAACGAGAAGTAGCTCCTTCTCAAGCAGTCCGAGAAAGGAATCGGTCGAGGACGTTCTCCGTGACGACGCTCGTCGGTTCATCGACGAGGAGTGCTGCAGGGTAGGTGATCGATCCCGTTGCGAACGTCGCACCGCCGCTGTCCGTTTCGTAGAGAACCATCTCAGCGCCGCCCGATTCCGGATTCAACCCTTCCGCCAGTAGCTGTGTTCCGTCCGGAGCGAACTGGCTCATCTTGTCGGTTTCATGCCCGGACGCTCCGCCGGGACAACGCTCCTGGAGTGATCCGGTTCCGAAACGATCGCCGGCTTCCAATCCTGTTCCGTCGAACACCCAGTGGTCCGGCTCCTCTACCTCGAATGGGGCAGCGGTCTTGATACCGCTCGGTGTGAAGACGACCCCTAGCAGGTTACCCTCAGATTCGCCCCGTCGATGGAACCGGCTTTCGTACGCGCCGTCGGGAAGGTCTCGGGGATGAACGACATCCGGAACGTTGTGTGTGCTGTTGTTCACCTTCATGCAGGTCTCATCCACAAACTCAATCTCGCAGTTTACGCCGTTCCCCCCGAGGTACAACAGGTGACCGCCATCCTCAAAGACCCAATCTCGAACTCGCTCATACATCGCACGAGACCAGTATTCCGGATGCGTGTGGACCACCAATATGTCGTACCGGTCGAGGCCTAGCGTTCCGTCGTGTAACTGCCGGTCGGCGTAGAGATCGTATCCGAACTCCTTGCGCTCCAGCCAACTCAAGAAGCGCCACTCCGCGGGGGCCGTATGAGCTGCTTCCTTCCCCCGTATCGGGTCGGTGGCGGACCGTTCGGGTGAGATAGAATTGAACGGGCACGGGCGTTCAAACGAGAGGGGCTCGTACTCCTCGTCGGCAGCGCTCCACGTATCCGCTTGCTGGAAACGGTCCAGCTCCCGTCTCGGTTCGATAACCGGCCTATCCGGGAGGCCGGTCGTGTTGACGTAGTTGCTTCGTCCACCGAAGCTGTTGTACGCGTTCCAGGTGTTCGTCGCGGCCACGACCGCAATCCGTGCCTGTGGACGCTTGGGTGCCACGATCCACGGGAAGGCGAAGAACTCCCCGCCTACGGTCTCCATGTGGAAGAAGTAGAGGCCACTCCGCTCCGGAGCCACGACCGTCTGGGAATGTGGATCGTTCAACTCGTAGCCGATTTCGTTCCAACACACACCCTCACCGACGAAATCGCCATCAGGCAGCCTTTGTAAGCAGCTGTGAGGACCGTGTTCATCGTGCCAGGTAACCTTCCGTATCAACTCTTTCTCTGCCCCGTATCGCCACAAGGTCAACCGCGTATCCTCCGGGGTGTGGAGCCGATATTCGGCCGTCTCCCCGGAACGGGACCATTTCGGCCAGACGTACCCCAGCGGACGAGTGTGCAGCAGGCGAAGGTCGTGAGTCCGGTCCTCGCCGACCTCGATCGTCGACCGTTTCTTCCCGTAGCCATCCTTGGCCAGGACGACCTCAAATCGACCGGGGTCCACGTCCGCGCGAATCGCGCCTGTCGACTCCGAGGATACGGTTGTGACGTGAGCTCCGTCCCGATAGAACGCGATCATCACGTCGTGGATAGCCTCGTACATCTCATCAGCCACGTATCCGACGAGCATATCAGATACCACACGGTTCATCCCCTTAACTGTCCCCCGCAGGATGTATCGCTAGCTGGCTCCGTCGACCCCACCTGCCCGTCCGAGATGACCTCCGACCTCTCCGACCGACGCGTGGAACATTCCGCGGGAACGCCGGTCTACGTCGGTAATCTTTCGCCCATTCAGGGAAAATACGTAGTATCAAGGACTGTTCGGACTACGACTCGGTCGTCGTCTCAGTCCTCTCTGCGGTGGCGGTCTCCACGGACGCTGTTTCACCACCTATCGAGACATTGATCACCATGAACGACTCGGCGGTCGCCGAGTCGACGGTGGCGGTCCCTATCTCGACGGTGGCCGGCCCGAGGGCGCTCACGTTTGCGGTTCCTTCCGACTGGAAGTTCCGATACGTGATGTTGACCTCGGTCGCCTGAGTGAGGTTAAACGACGAGGCTCACACGGACCGATTCTCGATGATGATTCCGCTGATTGTCTCGTTCTCCAGCGTGAGAGTCTCGATCGAGCCGTTCGTCTGGCCGATGGCCGCGGCGAGCGTCTCGTTCCGTATCGTCGTATCCCGAAGCCGGTGAAAGATGAGTGCCGACCGACGGGAGTTGCCGAGTTCCTTCAGACGGTTCGTCGATGGAGTCAAGAGCAGACGATTTCAGCGACGAACGTCATTTCGAGGATCTGTTGATCGTATCCGTCTTCAGCGACGGTTCTATCTATCGTCACCGTTTCGGTCGAACGGGATGGACAGGTCGATTTCCTCGGGGACGAACGTTCCCAGCATGTCTCGCCGGAAGAGGTCGATCTCCGAGAGCGTCGAGTGCGGTGGCTGTTCGGCGGCGTTGATCACCTGTGCGGCCACTTCCTCGGGCTCTGCCGCCTGTCCGCGGTCGAGTTTATCTCGCCACATGTCCGTCCGCACCGCGGTCGGATTGAGAAGCGTGACCGCCACGCCGTCTCGGCCGACGTGAGCCTCGACACTGAGGGCGAATCCACGCATCCACCATTTTGAAGCAGCGTACACCGGGTTCCCCGGTCGGGGAAGTTTTCCGGCCGAACTCCCGACGAAGATGATGTTGCCGTTCGCCTCCCGGAGGTACGGCAGTGCGGCGGAGGTCGTGTAGAACGTCCCGTTGATGTTCGTCTCGACGACCTGATGGTAATCGTCGAGTGACTGCTGTTCGAGTCGGTCCTCGAATCCTGCTCCCGTGGTGCCCGTATTACAGACGACGATATCGAGCCCGTCGAACTCTTCGACCGTGGTCTCGATAGCCTCCTCGACACGGCCCGGGTTCTGAACGTCACACTCGACTGCCAGTGCGTCTCCTGGATATCGAGAGTCAATCTCACCGGCGAGTGACGACAACTCCTCTGTTGACCGTGCAAGAAGTGCGACGTCCGCTCCTTTCGCTGCCAGTGCGAGGGCCGTCGCGCGACCGATACCTGCACTCGCTCCCGTCACGAGTGCTGTACGACCGTCGACTGATTGGGTGTGTTCGGTAGTTCGGTTGTCAGAAGCCATACCGTGTTGACCAACAACGCCCATATAAATATTGACACCGGTTAGCGTCGGTTCCGGATTCGTCTCGACCTGTGCCAGAGGCTCCTATCCTACGTGTTGGCTATCGAAAGTGGATTACCGAGCCGTGCCACCCCTTATGGACTGTTCTCGAAGAGACGGAATCCACTGTCAAGTATGGACTGCAGTCGGTCGAGGGGACGGAACACCGTCAGATGACTGTGACTGATGACGCTCGACCAAGATTCTACAGTGACTGATCATGGTTCCATATCGAACGTCTCGTGAAGCGCTGCGGCGAGTTCCTCCCGAAGCTCGAGTGCTTGGTCCATATGGTCGGGGAACGAGATGAACCCATGGATCTGGCCCTCGTAATCGAGTAGTCGAATGGGGACGTCTGCGGAGTCGAGCCGTTCAGCGTATAGGACTCCTTCATCGTGCAGTGGGTCGAAGCCACAGGTGACCACCGTTGCACGCGGAAGATTCGAAAGTTTCCGCGCCTGAAGCGGTGCTGCGTATGGATTCTTCGCATCCACCTCGTCTGCGAGATAGTGGTTCCAGTACCATTGCATGCTACTCGTGGTCAGGTTGTAATCCTCTCCCTTCTCTTCGTACGATCGCCGTTCCAGGTCTCGGTCGAGAACCGGGTACAGGAGAATCTGGTGATCGATCGACGGCCCTCCGCGGTCGCGGGCGAGAAGCGACACCGCAGCTGCCAGATTCCCGCCTGCACTCTCTCCGCCGACCGCAATCTTGTCGGGGTCCCCGTCGAACGCGTCGGCGTATTCGGCGACCCATTGGGTGACCGCGTAGCAATCTTCCAGTCCTGCCGGGAAGGGATGTTCCGGTGGTCTACGATACTCTACCGAGACCGTCGCGACACCGATATCGTTGGTCAGCGACCGGCAGAGGTCGTCGTGCGTCTCGAGATTCCCCTTCACCCAGCCGCCGCCGTGGAAGTAGACCAACACCGGGAACGGTCCCGAACCTTCCGGTGTATAGATGCGAATGGGGACGCCTCGCTCGCTGGGACCGGAGACGGTCAGGTCCCGTACTTCACCGACCGGTTCCGCATCGTCGGTGATCAGGAGTTGGTTCAGTGATTCTCGGGCACCGTCGACGGAGAGCGCGTGTGACGGGAGTCCTCCCTTCTCTTCCATCCGTTTGAGGAATTCCTTCGCCTGCGGATTCAATTCCGTGGTCATCAACAACTATCGTTACTACCGAACGGTAGAAGTATCTTCCCCGCTCGGACAACGACTGCCAGTCCTCTCACGTGACGGATGCCTGGAAAGGGGATGCGTTCAGTCCTGTGCTCGAATGACCTTCCCTGGCGTTTCACCCGTAACTTCGCCGTCTCGGACTGCCAACCTTCCATCGATGAGGACCTGCTCGATACCACGTGGATATTGAGCCGGATCATCGTAATCTGCGAGGCTTCCGACGGTCGCAGGGTCGAATGTGACGAGATCGGCATCCATCCCTTCTCGGACGATACCTTTCGATTCGAGACCGATCACCCTCGCGGGTAGCGACGTCATCTTCCGGACCGCTTCCTCCAAGGTGAGGTGGTTCAGCTCACGGACGTACCTTCCGAGGACCCTGGGGTACGTCCCGTAGACCCGGGGGTGAGGTCGCCCACCGAACAGCCCATCCGTTGCAACGGCGACCCGCTCGTTCGCCATTATCTCCCTAACGTCCTCCTCTGACATCGAATGGAGCGTCATCGAAACTCCAAGTTCCTCTGCGACGAGGACGTCGCAGACGATGTCGACGGGGTCACACTCATGCTCGTCGGCGAGGGTTGCGATATCCCTCCCCTCGTAGGTGGCGTACTCAGGGTCGTCAACGTCGGTGATGACGATGTTCTCCCACCCTGTTCGGGCGGCGGGATTCTCCCAGTCACCGACGTTCCATTCTTCGATATCCCGTTTCATCCGCGCTCTCGTCTCCTCATCTTCTAGCGAGTCCAACATCTCGTCCGGTCCGTCCGAATGTACCCACGGAGGGAGGACGGAGGACAACATCGTGTTCCCGGCAGTGTAGGGGTACTGTTCGGCCGTGAAATCCACTCCTCGTTCGCGCGCCGCCTCGATAAGATGATTCGCCCGCCCGGCCTTCCCTTGTTGGTCGCTTCCCGAGACCTTGTAGTGCGAGAGGTGGAGCGGGATGTCCTCGTCCGCACCGATGTCGACGAACTCGTCCAGTGCGTTCCAGATCCACCGTCCTTCGCTACGGATGTGTGCGACGAACGGTCGTCCGTACGGCCCGAGGCGACTGGCTAACGCCTGTACCTCCTCTGTCGATGCGTTCACCTGTGGGGGATACACGAGACCCGTGGAGAACCCCATGGCACCCTGTTCAAGGGCCTCGGTGACCAGTTCCGCCATCTCGACTAGTTCTTCGTCCGCGGGTGCCCGATCGGTCATTCCGATGGTGTTGTATCGGACTGTCCCGTGCCCGACCAAGGTCCCGACGTTCGGTGCGACACCCTGTTCGTCGATGGTATCGAGATACTCCTCGATACTTCCCCACGTCCAGTCTGTCTCGACGTCCCCGGCCAGCGCACTGAGGTGGTCAGTCCACTCTTCCGGTCCTCCGTCCCTATACATCGGCGCCATGGAGAACCCGTCTTGACCGAGTATCTCTGTCGTGATGCCTTGCCGGAGTTTCGGAGACAACGTCGGGTCCCCGAACAGTTCAAGATCCGAATGAGAGTGAAGATCGATGAAGCCCGGCGCGACGACATTCCCGTCGACATCGACGACGGTACGCCCCGATAGTTCCGGATTCCGATTCCGTATCACCACGGAGATCTTCCCGTCGTCGACCACGATGGTTCCGCGGAACCAGGGCGCACCGGTCCCATCGACGATACGTGCCCGTTCGAGTATCAGATCGTGTTCAGTCATGCCGCCTCCGTGGGCCGCCGGTCATCGAACCTTCCCTCTCGCCTGGACGTTCCAGATCTCTCGAACGTCATCACCGTCGACACCGACGATGGTGTCGTGAAGGTTGACGGTCGTACAGACGTGCGGCGGGATGAACTCGAGTCGATCGCCGACCGAGATGTCCGATTCCGCGCGGCTCATATCCACCCATCCGTGTTCTTCGGAAGCGTTGTAGTACTCGACGTCCGAATCCACGGGAATCGGGTCCTGTCCAGTGTCGAAGGAGATGCTCTTGCTTCCGGCGTCGACGACCACCCTATCGGACGTTGGTTTCGAGATGACCGTGGTGAGCACCGACAACGCACAGTCGGCCTTCGTCACGTCGGGTGAACCCCGTACCAGATTCGCGTCGTTGAACATGTACATCCCCGGGTTAATCTCGGTCACCACGGGATGACGGCAACTGTATCTCGACGTCGCCGTCGATCCGACCTTCACCTCGTCGACCTCTATCCCGACATCTTCGATTCGATCCACCGTACGGGCGACTTCGTCCATGATCTCCATACACGCGGTCTCGTACTTGTCCGCCGTCCGGACATCATCGCGACCAAACACGTGTCCTTCGAAGGCCATCACACCGACGAGATTCAACGCCGATTGGTCATCGATGTACCGTGCCATCTCGACCGCTTGCTCGCCGGATGTGCCGACTCGATTGAGTCCCGCATCGATTTCGAGAACCACATCTACCCGTTCACCATGTTCCTCCGCGACGGTCTGAAGCGGGTTAATATTCCCTTCACAATCCACGGTCGTCACGAACGAATCGAGCTTCTCGGAGAGACGCACGAGACGGTCGAGCTTCCGTTCGTCGACGACCATGTAGCTGAGATAGATATCGTCGATACCGTTCTGTGCCATCACCTCCGCCTCGCTCAGTGTCTGGCACACAATTCCTCCACCGGTCTTTTCGTTCTGATGATGCGCGAGTTCGGGAATCTTGTGTGTCTTCGCATGCGACCGTAGCCGAACGTCGTGTTCGTCAGCTATCTCGGCGTATTCGTCGATGTTGCGTTCCATCGTCGTGAGATCGACGGTCACCACGGGGGTCTCGAGCTCGTCGACGTGTCTCGGATATGAGACGGGGACGCTACTTGGCGTCGGCAGTGCCATACTGCGAGCCATCAACGCGGAGGGTTAAAGTTCCCCTTGTCGAGGGTGCTCAGTAGCGTTACGTCCCCGCCGTCTTCGTCGTGCCGAAAGGGCGACGGTGAGACGATGGCGCTCCGCGGCCGTCCCCCTCACGCGTCGAGAATCTCCTGATAGGTCTCCTCCAATCGGTCACGTTCGGAGTCCGTCAACGTCGGCAACGGTGGGAGCGGTGAGCCGATATCAAAAGTACGAACAGCGACGAGATGCTTGATGGCGGCCGCTGTCGGCAGGTCGTCCATCGCACTGACCATGGGCGCGACCGTACGATTCATGAGCCGCGAGACGACGTCGTGCTCGCTCGATTCGTAGGCGTCGTAGAGCCGTGTGAGTCGTTCGGGGAAGACGTTTGCTGGCCCCGCGATGAGACCGTCGGCACCGAGTTCGAGCGATGCAACGCCGAGCTCCGTCGCTCCCTGGAAGACGGCGAAGTCGCCGGGGGTGCGTTCGTTGACCCGGTGATGGTAGGTGAGGTCGCCCGACGTGTCTTTCAGACCGACGATCCGCTCGTGTTCCACGAGGGTTCCGACGGTCCGTACGTCGATGGTGTTTCCGGTCAATGGAGGGATGTTGTACAGAACGACCGGAAGCGACGACCGGTCTGCGACGCCGGTGAAGAAGCGTTCGAGACCGGCTTGGGTCGTATCCAGATAGTATGGCGTGACAACGACTGCGACATCCGCCCCGGCTGCCGCGGCGACTTCAATCTTCCCGAGGACACCTCCGACGATCGTGTCCCCGCATCCTGCGAAGACGGGAACCGAATCGGCGGTTTCTGCGACGATCTCTATCACGGTTCGATTCTGTTCGGCGGTCAGACTCGGGAATTCACCTATCGAACTTCCGGGAAACAGCCCCTGGACGCCCCCTTCGATGAGAGAATCCGTGAATCGCGCCAATCTCGCCTCGTCGATCTCTCCGGTTCCTCTTTCGGTCGGCGTCGCCATCGGAACGATGATTCCCGATAGGTCCAAGGCCCCAACTCGACCTACATCGGGTTATCACTTTGGACAACTCGGAATCGAGCTGTTGGCGCCTCGCTCACCGTCGCCTGCTGTCAGGTTCGGTGCCCCCATCGCTTCCCCTCTTCATCGTACCGTGCTTCCGAGATTCGGTTGTGCTGGTCCTGTGAGAGCTTGATATCGACTGCACCAGTATTTTCATTCAACTGATCTACTGTCCTTGCGCCCACGATGGGGATGGTCGTGAACTGGTCCTGTTGAATCAACCATCGGAGTGCTACCTGAGCGGGCGTCGCGTCGAGTTCATCCGCGATCGCCCGTATCTCGTCGAGTACGTGCCATCCTCTAGCTGAAACGTAGAAGTCGTCGAACCGGTCATCGAACGATGCGCGCGAATCATCTGGCGCAACTACGGACTGGGGACCGTCATCGCCACGCTCGTACTTGCCGGTGAGGAATCCTCCTGCCAGCGGGGAGTACGGACACACCGCAAGGTCCTGGTCGGCACAGACATCGAGGTAGTCGATCACATCGTCGCGATACGCAGCGTGGAATAGCGGTTGAGTAACCTCGAATCGCTCTAACTCTTCCACGTCGCTCTTCCATAGCGCCTTCGTGAGTTGCCATCCTGCCATCGTCGACGCACCTAGGTGGTTCACCTTCCCCTCTTCTACCAAGCGGTCGAGGGTCCGTAGCGTCTCCACGATCGGAGTGTTCTCGTCCCAGCGGTGGATGTAGTAAATATCGAGATACTCCGTCCCGAGTCGGTCGAGAGTTCCATCGATCTGATTGCGGATGTGCTTCCGCCCAAGACCTTCACGATTCGGACCTCCGTCGCCAAACGGGAAGTAGACCTTCGATGCGATGACAAGGTCCTCGCGGTCGTGGTCGGAGAGCCAGTCGCCGACGTACTCCTCGCTAGTACCGTTGGGCGTGCCGTAGACATTCGCAGTGTCGATGAAATTGATTCCTTGGTCCCAGGCTGCGTCTAATAGTTCATGTGCTTGGTCTTCATCTGTCTCGACGACGCCGCTGGTCTCCTTGCCGAACCGCCAGGTACCGAAGCAGAGTCGTGAGACCGTCGTACCTGTCGAACCGAGTTTCGTGTATTTCATGGCTGATCTCTGATCGTTGTCGTCAATTGCAATCGGCCACCTTCCAACCCGGAAGCTGTCCTTTCGTATCCTCACACTTCTCGGACGTGTACTGCAGGGAATCGCGGTGCATTGTTCCAACAGGAGCAGTCCCGGATGTATGGCCGAGCTTCGATTTCATATGTGAGACAATGGCGTGTGAGTGACCATAAATGTTGAGGGGCGAAAGCATTCACTCGGTAGTTCCCCGTGAGCCGGACGTATCAGAGCCAGTTCACCAGGAGGTGATACGAACGTCTCGCAGTGGACGTTCGAGTGGAACCTTGACCCGGCCGCCGGTATAGTGTGACAGGTAGAATCCGACGATGATCTCCAAGGACCGGATGGCTTCGACACCGGTCGAGTGATTTCGAACTGCATCGTCGAGAAGGTCGACGATGTGGTTCGCGGCGTTGGCGAACGAACCCTTGTAATCGCCCTCCCAGGTCCACGACCCATCGATTCCCGGCAGCGGTTCCTCGATGTGCTCCCCGTTCTCCAGTCGCCAGTAGCGCCACTCGCCATCGTCGTTGTTGAGGTACAGCTTCCCCTTCGAGCCGATGAACTGGAACGTCATCGAAGAGTCCTCGCGAGGAATCGTACAGTCGATGGTGACGAAACTTCCGTCGTCCATGACGATGAACCCGCCGCCCCCGGCATCGTCGACACTTTGGTCGACGTCGAGCGAGTCGATTGCCTCGTTCTCGCCGTTGATGTACCCGCTGATGGTCTTCGCTCGCGCGTCGAGGAGGTACACGAGGGTGTCGAGCAGGTGGGTCGAGTTACGGAGCAGTTCCATCCGGAACTGCGCCGACACCGAGTGTACCTCCCCCAGTAGGTCCTCCTCTTGAACGAGCCGTCGGAGCTGTTGGAGCTTGTCGGTGAACCGGAACGAGTGGTTCACCACGAGCTCGGTGTCGGTCTCATCACAGGCCTCGACCATCTCGAGTGCGTTCGTCACCTGCGAGTCGATAGGTTTCTCGCACCAGATTACGGAAGGCGACGCCCGTGAGTGCGCCGCATCGATGACGTGACGATGGTGGAGGAACGATGGCGTGCAGACCGAGACGACGTCAAGGTCTTCTGATTCGAGCATCGCTTCATGGCCGACGTACCGCCGGTCTTCGGGGATCTCCCATGTATCTCCGAATCGGCCGAGCTTCTCCTCGTCGACGTCTGCGACAGCGACCAGTTCGATGTCACGGGCAGCATCGTACCCTCCAGCGTGGCTAGCCTGGATCTTCTCCTTGCCGATGGACTCTTCGTCGTGCATCCCGAGGATTCCCATTCCAGCGATACCGCCAGTGCCGATGATTCCAGCTTTGTAGGTCATGGTGATCCATCAGGGGCTAGGCGATCCGAATCCCGTTATTCTCAGGAGAGATCAACTGTCGCCCAGGTGGTGATACTCTTGGCGGTGTTACTTCGGACGAGCGTGAGCCCCATGTACCCATCATCTCGAAGGACCGACTTAAACATATGTGACTCCCTCGACCGAGTGCCAGTCCATCGAGACGCGCTCACCTCGTAGCAAATGTTTATGTTCCAGCCACTGATTTTGCTTGACGATGCGCTTCGTACGCTACACGACCAGCGGTACTTCGCAGTGGGGTGTCTTGGACGACGATAAAATACATGCTCTGGACGCGATGCCGGAAGGGCCACCGAGCTACACTGACATGGTCGACCCGAACTACCGGCGGATGGTCCGCCGAACCGTCGAGACCGAAGCCGTCCCCACGCTAACTCGCAGCTCGGTCTCCCTGTTAGCACCGGTGCCGACTCCGGGGAAGATCGTCTGCGTCGGTATGAACTACCACGACCACGTCGAGGAACAGGACGAAAAAGTATCCGACAACCCGCTCCTCTTCGCGAAGGCGCCGACGACCGTGACCAACCCCGGCAGTCCGATCGTACATCCGGCGGATATCGAGCAGGTCGATTACGAGGTGGAACTCGGCGTGGTCATCGGACGCCGGGGAAAGCATATCAAGCGCACACAGGCTCAGGAGTACGTTGCAGGCTACACCATCGTCAACGATGTGAGCGCGCGCGATGCGCAGTTCAGCGACGGCCAGTTCTTCCGCGGGAAGAGCTACGACACCTTCTCGCCAATGGGCCCGACGCTCGTCGCCGGCGACGAGTTCGACCCGAATGCAGCCGGAGTCTCTCTCCGCGTAAACGGAACAACGAAACAATCGTCGAACACCGAAGAGTTCATTTTCGATGTGGCGGATCTCATCGCCTACATCAGTCGCGCCATGACACTTCGTCCCGGCGACGTCATCTCGACGGGGACGCCTGGCGGTGTCGGCATCTTCCGAGAGCCACCGGAACTCCTCGAACCTGGAGACACCGTCGAGGCAGAGATCGATGGCATCGGAGTCCTCGAGAACAACGTCGTTGCTGAGTGACTGCGAAGCTCTTTCTCCATCATAGCACTGTCAGAACACAGCGGTCAGTTAGCTCTTCACGCTGTCCCTGATCCGAACATCGATACCTCGGTAACTGACAACCCCAGGCACTTCACATCCCTCAGTGTCGATGCAGCGAACTCGAGGTTTCCGTGTTCGTCAGTATAGGGAGGAATCCTCTCTATGGCGATGAGGTGCCTCAACATTGCCGCCCACAGTTCTCTCTGTTCGACACAACGACTCCGCCACGCGAGACCGGCCACGTTTCGGTTTATACTACCGCCCTTCTAGGTGGTCGGATTCGATTTTCCTTGAATATCATCGGACCAGACGAGAAGGAATACTGTCCGGTGATGGCGAACAGAACCGATAGGAGGAAATTGTCTAGAATACCAGACGCATATTCTGGATTTGGCTGTAAATTCGAAAGTAGGCTCAGACCTACCATCATCTACCTCCGCTTGTATGTCAATGAAGGTTTGATTGAGATGGTCGACGGTCCATGATTTGTGTTCCCTGTTACCGGACAGCCATACAGTATCAGTGAAGGGAGTCTGTTAGACTGTCTCTTTCAGACCATTATCTTCCACAGACTCGTTTGGATGAAGCGATGCCGTTACACTACTATGTGTGTAACAGAAACCAACGGGACTGTCGTGGGGCTTCTCGTTCACTGGATAGTATCGTATCGGCACTGTTCGACGCACCGATTCAAAGATGCTGAAATACTCTGACGACGGAACCCTTGTGTCAAAATTCGTCGTGTAAGATTCTGTCTGCGTGGTTCTGATCGCCCGAAGCTGATGGTGATCTCCAGTATCCTAATTGGCCCTGGAAAGGATATCTGGATATGGCCCGTCTCGAGGGGAAGACAGCGGTGGTCACAGGTGGCGGCAATGGTATCGGACGTGCTATCGCATCACGGTTGGCGGATGCGGCTGTAACCGTTGTCGTGGCTGATATTGGTGAAGAGAGTGGAGACAGACAACCAGAGCTCTCGAGGCTGATGGTCACGATGCACTCTTCGTTCCGACCGATGTAACCGATAAGGCAGATGTCGAGACGCTACTTGATGCGACGATGGACGAGTTCGGTTCACTGGATATCATCGTAAGCAACGCCGGTGCCTCGGGGGACGACGATGTACTTCATCGGACATCCCCTGAGACGTAGCGTCGGATGATAGAACTCAACCTCACTAGTCACTACCTACTCGCCCGGAGCGCAACTCCTCGCATGGTCGAATCCGGCGGTGGGACCTTGGTATTCACTTCATCAGTGAATGCCAAAAGCGGTATCAGTCTGACGGGATACTCCGCAGCCAAGAGCGGAATATCTGGTCTTTCGAGGGTCATCGCAACCAACTATGGACATCACGGGGTTCGCTCGAACGTCCTCTGCCCAGGGACAATACAGTCTGAGGCTCTCGCTCTGAAGCGTGACAAAGAGTGGGACGACCAGCAATGGGAGAGCTGAACCGATTAGTATCCATTGGGCCGGTTCGGGAAACCCGAGGAGGTGGCGACGGCTGCACCCTTCCTGGTCTTAGATGCTGCAAGCTATATTAAGGGAACCGAGCTCATGGTCGATGGCGGGATGACCGCCGGACCGAATCAGAGCCATCTTGATCTAGCGTACGACTTGGATGCAGGTCTTTCGTTCTGAATCGAGCATTTCAGCTCAATTGAACGCTGGACCGATACCGACTGTGAGTAGCACCTTTCTGTTGAGATTCCTCCATCCGGCATTTCGAAGCCAGTCACGGTATCTCCTGACCTAATATATGGAATGCCGTCGATGGCCTCTCTTCGTTTCCTTCGAGATGGTCAACACGAGCCGTTGATGAGTTCTGTCCGAAACAGGCATAGATGACAGTAAGGGGAAGGATTATTTATCCAGCTGACCCTCTCATTGATAGTGACCTTCGCATGACCTACGAAGCCAAGAACCCCATCAAAGCGACAAAACGCTCCTTCGACGTCATCGAAACACTGGCGAAGATGGATGGGGCTCGGCTCACGATTATCGCGGAGGAGTTGGACCTACCGAACAGCACGGTCCATAGTCACTTGAGCACGCTCATGGAACGGGGATACGTTGTCCAAGAGGACGATACCTATCGACTCAGTCTGCAGTTTCTTCGATTAGGCGAATCTACGAGGAAAATTCACAGGGTATATCACGCTGGACGGGCCGAGATAGATGAACTGGCGGCAGAGACGGGTGAGGTTGCGAGTCTCCTTGTAGAAGAGGATGGGCGTGCTGTCTTCCTCTATTCCGCAGAGGGTGATGATGCGATGTCCCTGAACACCTCTCCGGGAACCCACATCCATCTCCATACTTCAGCGATGGGGAAAGCGATTCTGGCACAGCTCCCAGACGATGAAGTGGACACCATCCTCGAACATCGGGCTCTTCCAGCATACACCGAGAAGACCCTGACCGACGAAGATGCGCTACGCGAGGAGCTGACCGACATCCGGGAAGATGGGATTGCCACCGATGACGAAGAGCGGGTCCGTGGTTCCCGGTCCGCTGCCGCTCCGTTGCGGGGCGAGAGCGGAAAGGTCATCGGCTCCGTCGGAATCTCCGGCCCGGTGAGCCGTCTCTCGTACGACAGCCTGTCGAACGGAGTGGCCGATCGACTCCACGACGCGACAAACATCATCGAACTCAAGCTGGCATACTCCTAACGCTTCGACGACACTGAACTCTTCGCCCGAACCGCTGACCGCCTATGTGGCAGTAGCAGGGGAATGGCTTTAGTACTTTAGGTGTAGTCTCGTTGGTATGGCGATTGTGAGCGTGGAGGCTATCCCCGTACGCGTCGGTGTGAAGCCTCTCGAAGAAGAATACGGGCTTGCACCGTATCGAAGCAACCACGATGCGGTCAAGGAACGGGACCGCATGTTGATCCGCATCGAAACGGATGAGGGTATCGTAGGTTGGGGGGAGATGCTCGTTGCGATGACGTCCCCCGAAGCAACGAAGGCGATTGTAGACCATGTGATTGCACCGGAACTCATCGGACGAGAGGTCGAGAACATCCGAGAGTTCATTGATTCGTTCTATTTCCCATATACCCGTATCCACCCGTACCTCGGTGCGGTCGAGATGGCGATGTGGGACGTACTGGGCAAGCAACTCAACACGTCACTCTCGACACTGCTCGGTGGGCGCGTGGAGGACGAGGTGCCGGTGGCCTATTGTCTCGGGATGTTGGACTCTGAGCGATCGAAAGAACACGCCCGATTCGCAGTCGAAGCAGGATTCCGGGCGCTCAAGACCAAAGCTGGTCCTGATTGGCGCGGTGATGTCGAACGTATCCGAACCATGTACGAGGCCGTGGATGGCGAACTCGATTTCAGGCTGGACCCGAATCAGGGATGGTCATTCGAGGAAGCGGTCAGAGCGGGTGCGATGCTCGAAGATGCCGGCGTATACCTACAGTATCTCGAACAACCGTGCCGAATCGATACCTACGGTACCTACGAGAAGCTCCGTAATCGACTTCGGACTCCGTTGGCGGTCAACGAGGATACCTACTTCGAACGGAACTTCTCACACCTACTCCGACAGGATGCGGTCGACGTCGGTGTCATCGACCTGATTCCTGCAGGAGGTCTCCTTCGCGCACAGGACCTCGCGGCGAATGCCGCTGAGTCGGGGGTCTCACTGTCGCATCACTGTGGGTTTGACCTTGGAATCAAGACCGCTGCGATGCTTCATCTGGTTGCCACGACCCCCGCCATCAACCTTCCACCGGACTCAGTCTACTACGCCTGGGATGAGTATCTACTCGAAGATTCGCTAGAACTGTCCGACGGAGCATACCCCGTTCCGACCGGCCCTGGACTCGGTATCTCGGTCGACGAAGAGATGGTCGAACGACTTCGGGTCGACGCATGACGACGATCTTGGTATACCCGTGGACATTACAGCAATACGGTGTCGGCGCCGAAATCGAGCGTCTCCGGAAGAAGGGTATCGATTCAGTCGCACTCGCAGCCCACTATCACTCGATTCGGACGTTTGCTCCCCGAGCCGAATCCGAGAAGTTCGTGCAGTATCCGGGCGGCTGCTACTTCACCCCGGAGCCGACAGACTTCGTTTCGACATCAATCGAACCGCTGACCAACGAGATACCGGGTCTGACGGAACCGGTATCGACCGTTCGGGAAGCCACCGCCGATCGAAATCTCGACCTGGCCGCCTGGATGGTCTGTCTCCACAACACCCGACTCGGAGCGGAACATCCCGAATTCCGTCTCCAGGGTGTCTTCGGCGAAGCCCACGACCATTCCCTGTGTCCTTCGTATCCGGCGGTACAGGAGTACTACGCCGGTGTCGCCCGCTCGCTTTGTCGATGTGAGGTCGACAGGATAGACTTGGAATCGCTTGGCTTCCCGTCAGTTCTCCACGGTCACGGAGTGGACTTCGGCCACTCCAAGAACCATGTCCTCACGAGCGATTCCGAGGAGTTCTTACTTTCTCAGTGCTTCTGCGATGGGTGTCGCCGCCGGGCGGAGGCCACGGATATCGATATGGATGCGGCGGAATCGCTCATCCAAGAGCTTCTGGAGGACTCGATTCGTGGACCACAGGATCATCCGCCGAAGTTGGTGACGCTTGTCGAAGAGTATCCCGTTCTCGAGGACCTCTTTTAGATCTCCGCGGGGATATCATAGAACAGCTTCTCTCGAAGCTTGCCGATGCGAGTGGTGCAGTATCCTTGAACTACTACGTGGCAGATGGAATCGGGTACGAAGTCGGCGATGGTTGGCCGGCCGGCGTTCGGCTCGACCGATTACAAGAGAACCTAGACTCGGTGACCGCGATGTGCTACACCAATGACGTAACGACCGGCCGGAACCGAATCGAAGGACTCGATAGGTCCGTCGACTGCCCCGTGAACGCTGCCGTCACATTCGATCCGGATATCCTCCCCGACCGGGAATCGTTCACATCCGTCGCTCAGACCGCCAATAACGTCTCAAGCGGAGAACTCTATCTCTATAACCACGGGCTTCTTGGCACCGCTCATCTCGACTGGTTGAACGGAGTCCTCGAACGGCCTTCCGTGTAATTCGATACAGGGTATCGGTTCGGATGATGGGGAATGTCGACGGACACATAGTTTTATAGGGGCTTCCCCCTCATTCTCTGACTGAAATGGTGCGACTAGGAATCGAATCTCTCATCAGTAATACCCACGACCGAATCGCTGGCGAGCGAATCGGTCTGGTGACGAACCCTTCTGGAGTGACCCGGAACCTAACGCCGACCATCGATCTTCTGTTCACCGATGATGACGTCGAACTCGCACGCCTGTTCGCTCCGGAGCACGGAATCCGCGGGAACGCACAGGCGGACGTCGATATCGGGGAATCGGTCGACGAACAGACTGGATTACCGGTCTACAGCTTCAACGGTGATAACAATACAGAGCTACCGGAGAAGCTGGCCAATCTGGACACCCTCATCTACGACATGCAGGATATCGGATGTCGATTCTATGCGCTCATCTACACCCTCTCTCGCGCACTCGAAGGGGTTGCAGATACGGACACTCGGCTACTGGTCCTCGACAGGCCGAATCCGTTAGGCCCGTTGGAGGCTGTCGGGAACCTGGCTCCACCACTCGGTGCGTCACCGGCCAATGGGTACGAACTTCCGGTCGTTCACGGGATGACCGTGGGCGAGCTGGCGTCGTACTTCAACGATGAGTACGATATCGGCGCCTCGGTCGAAATCCTCGAGATGGACGGGTGGTCGCGGGACATGTGGTTCGACCAGACCGACCTTCCATGGGTTCTTCCCTCACCGAACATGCCGACCCTCACCACGGCGACCCTCTATCCGGGAACGTGCTTCTTCGAGGGGACGAACCTCTCGGAGGGGCGAGGAACAACGAAACCGTTCGAACTTGTCGGAGCGCCCTGGATCGACGCAGACGAATGGAGCCAGACGCTCAACAGCTACGACCTCCCTGGTGTCGGCTTCCGCCCTGCCTACTTCACCCCGATGTTTTCGAAACATGAGCGCCGTGACATCGAGGGCGTCCAAGTGCACATCCTCGACAGAGACACAATCGACCCTGTGAATGTTGGAATCACGATGGTTCTCTCGGCGTTCACCTCCTATCCGGAGGCTGACTGGCTCCACATGGGAGACGAGTATTTCATCGATCAGCTTTCGGGCGGGAGTCATCTTCGGAAGATCGTGGAAGATGCTAGTAGTGAGGTCGACGCGTCGGACATGTACAGGAGTCTCCGACAGTACTGGTCCGACGCTCTAGACGAGTTCGTCGAGACTAGTTCCGACTACATCCGATACTGATTTTGACGCCGCACCCACACAGATACTGGATAGGACATGGGAGATGATGGTGACGAGCATGAGGGACAACCATGAGTGGAGCGTCGAGAAGAGACTCGTTCTTCGCAATCTGGGCTGGTAGAGTGACTCGACTACATGGTTAACGCTGGTTCTCTCCCAGTCGGTTCGCCTCCGTGTTCTCTGGAACCGCCTGTTGGCCGTCTGTCTTTGCTATCGAGACTCGGCGAGCTGCACTACAGTTTCGTCTACCACGTACGGATGATGTAAGTGAATCCATTCAGGCGCTCGTAGATTCAGCACGTCCTGTACCGGGGTTATGCAGTGTGACGGCGTTTCAGCGAGAATCCTCGTATCTGTGACCTTGATGGCTACATACGTGAAGCGGTGCTCACTGAATTTGGTATACCATCATGGGATATATCGATGTATTGTTCGCTCCAGCGGTGACCTGCCGGTGTTCACACAGACTCAATGGGTCCGTGTGGTCTGTGTGTCCCCAAAACCTATCCCCTATCTATGAGAAACGCGTTATCAGCCAAATATGCCGTTCTTAGAATCGAGAACGAACTCAGCGGGGCGTCTATCCCTCATGCTCAGCCTCAAACAGCGGACATCGTGGGGGCCAATGCAATGAGCAATACCCCAGTACCAATACCTGACCGGGACTGGGAGGACGTCGACGACATCCCGTGGACCCTTCTCGATCTCGAAGAACTCGTCGACACGTACTGGGCAGTCATCGCTCCAGTGATTGAGACAAACTAGCTCTGCATTGAGAGCCACGGTCTCAACTTCTGTCGGCCGTCCCTCAAGCCGTGGGTAACCCTCACGTTTCAAAATCTAGCCGGACTGTATTTCTGGTTCTCACCGCTGCTACTCAGCCCCATGATTGGAAAGTCGAGTCTGGATTTCATCAGCATCCGCTTCAGAGAGCGCCTCAAGACCAAACTGCACAAGGAGCGGGTAGAAATGGCGGTTCTTCTTGAACTTGTCCTGACCCGCCTTTCGTAGCTTCAGCTGGGATTCAAGGTACGTATCCTCCATATCCTCGAGGATGTCGTCCGGAATGTAGATCGTCCGCCCGTTCCATTCGTCCTTGATATTCGTCTTCGTTTTGTTCGTTTCGCTCGTTCCGCTCGTTTCACTCGTTGTACTCGATTCGGACGTTTCAGTCGATGATCTTGTTTCCACCGTTTCGTCCACTTCACTCACTTCGCTAGAATTGGCCTCATTATCCTCATCTTCGTAGTTGCCTTCGATACCCGAGGCATCTCCCCATCCGTCGGTCATGCTTCTACCTCCTCAGGAACGGCCTTCTCAAACGTCTCGTCGAACAGGTCGGCGATTTCGTTGAACAGCTCGCGAGCATCCTCGACGCGCTTGTTCTCCTTCCCAAAGCAAAAGACGGACACGCCTTCGCCAATCGATTGGGAGAGGTCGGTGCGCTTCGGAATCTCGAAGACAGGGAGCGAGTATGCCGATTTGATCTCCTCGATGGTGTCTCGGTGCTCCGCGTTCTGCTCAACACGGTTGCACACAATCGCAAGCCGGTTGATGTCACCATACGCCGGTTCGAGGGAGCCCAGCTGCTTTGCGAAAATCTGGAGGCTGTTGGCGTTGAGTTTCTCGGGTATGACGGGGATAACGACGTTGCCGGTTGCTACGAGGGCGTTGTCGGTGAGGACGTTCAGCGATGGTGGCGTATCAACGATGATGTAGTCGTAGTCCCTGTCGAGTTCGTCGAGTGTCATCCCCAACCGCTCTCGGCTCTTTGGCGCTTCCAGCAGCGTCTGGATGTTCTTGTTGTTTGCGATCTTCTCACTCGCGGGGAGAATGTCAAATTCCTCGTGCTCGACGATGATGTCGTTGACCAACTCCATCTGTTCGAAATCGAGCACGTCGAATAGCGTTGTTCGGTCGGTGTCGTAATATAGATCGTTGTACCCGAGCGAGCATGTAAGCCCACCGTGATAGTCGATATCGACGAGGAGTACGTCATGTCCTCGCGCGGCGAGTGCACCCCCGGTATGGATGACGTCTGTTGTTTTCCCCGCACCTCCTTTCTGATTCGCTACGGTGATTCGTGAAGTGTTCGTGTCGCTCATATCAGTCATTATCTTTGGTGAATTCGTTATGCTCGTTTTCTTCGTTTCGTTCGTTACGGTGAGTGCGTTCGGTGCAATTGTTTCATTTGATGAATGGAATACCACCGTGTTAAAACCTACCGTTCGTTATGCTCACTGAACGAAACTCATTCGTTTTTATAAATATCTTCATTACGTTCATTGAGTTCGTTACGCTCGTTCTATTCGTTACTTCCTATGAAAGATCAATACATGGTCTGTAGGTCCACGGGACTCGTTCACCTCATTCTGTTCGTTCTATTCGTTCCGTTCGTTTTTCTCAGTGCGTTCGTTTTCAGCAATAGAAAGACTATTCCATAATTAGGTAATCCGAACGTGTTCCAATGAGTCTCTAACGGACTATGGAAGAAAGCAAAGTTCGAATGCGATGATCGCCTGACGATTTTAGTCCACAACAAGGTCGTCGACGGTGAATGGGACCTCATTCCGAACTTCGAAACAGAGCTTAGTCGGTCTGTTCCGACGTTCCACGTACGCGAGGCAGTATATCACGCTGTACGGCGAAATGAGGACGACACTCTCGACGAGATTCTTGAGATGGAATACTTGACTGTGATTAATCATATACCAATTCTTGCTATATATTCTGCGTGTGAAGGTTCTTGATCAGTACTACAGTAGTAGCCTACCACCCCACTCTGTCCAGTGTCTTTGATGCTGCCACCCCGCTTTGTCCAGTGTCTCACTAGAACCATCCAGCAACAATTCTCTAATCAACTATAAATGACGAGAAAGTTTATATAGGTCTAGTCACAATCACTCCGAACGATATTCTTGATTCAAACAAGTAGTCCACTAGCCACACAACTCACTCCCGTCACCCATTCTTTGTCGACAAAGACACTCGACACAGTGGGGTGGGGGAGAGCCCACCTCGACAAACAACTTCTCCTTACAAAAATAATCAACTCCGAATTCTATCTGTCTGCGAGGAGAGAATCCCGCCGTTTCCGGCGGGAGTGAAGCCGACAACTCCTTCACAACCCACGCATCGACCCTCATACGGATATTGAAGTCGTATCGGTTCAAAATATAACGTACACCGAGGCGGTCACACCGCCCACTCAATTGCACAATATCGGGACTCCGTGCCCCAGGACGTTCGAGACATCCTCTCGAACCGCTGTGGTGTCTCGGTCAGCAAGATACCTCCGAGTCCCATGCCGGGATAGGAGCAACGGCGGTGTGGCCCCGCCATCGACCCGTCATGCCGACGGGTCGGAAACCAGCAACTATCCCACCCCAGCGGTGCGGTGCCGTGGGACGCCTCGCCGTTTACGGCGAGGAGGAGGTCACCTCTCCAGATAGTCCGGTACTCCCACCGTGTGGGAAGCCCCGCCGTGAACGTCGGGCGAGGACGTCACGATACCCGAGTCCGGTTACCGATCACAAATACAGTCCGTGGTTCGAGTGAGCTGCACGGCTTCTTGATGAAGCCTAGTAGCAAGCTGATAGATTGCTTTAACGCGGTACTCGCCAGCAATCCCCGTCCGATAGTATGACTCGGATCGATTTTCCTCCCAGAGAGCTTCAAGCCGATCAGCGATATCCTGCGAAAATAGTCCTGCTCGCACTCCGTAATCGTAGACTTCCGTATGCGATTGGCCAGGCATCGTGTAGCCGCTCGCTTCAACATAGAACTGGATCGAGCGCTCAATCGCGACAAACGACGCTTCGATAATCACCGTGTAATGGCCATTCCGGTCGATGAGAAACTGTGCAGCGTCGAGAAGCCGGCAAGCTTTCCGCAGTTGTAGCGTTGTTGGATCAGAAACGAATTCTACGCCTATCTCAGGGTTGTCAGGAGACCGTTGGAATGCATCTTCAGCGTTTGCAAGAGCCTTCATGAGATCGTTCGACGTCATCTGTTCCCTCCAAATATATCCTGTTTGATCTGCTGAAGCGTTCCCGTGCTGTACAGTTCGACGCCTTCCTGAAAAATCGGCTGGAGATCCTCGTCTCGACGCCGAGCACTGTCGACAGATTCGACAAACACTTCGAATTCATATCGCTGCCCGTCAAATAACTCTGTCTCAAGATTGGATTTAATCGTCGAAATCGTTCGTCTGGCCGCCACGAGTTCGTCATCCTCGTCAACCAGCACAAAGAGATCAATGTCACTAACTCGGTCTGCTTCACCTCGTGCGACGCTGCCGAAGCAGACAACGCCAGCAACGGACGAGAGTTCACCTGTTGCTTGATTTGTGAAGCGTTTGAGTGGCTGCCGGAACGCTGGTTGTGGAATTTCTAAGAATGGATTCTCGACTTCGTGAAGATGCTTTTCGTTGATCTGATAGAGGGTTTTGCGACTGACGTCACGGCGAGTGAGGAGGTTCAAGCTTTCAAGCAGTGAGAGTGCCTTCGAGACACTTGGCCCGCCGAATCCGGTAAGCTCCTGCAGTTCTCGATTTGAAAACTCCGTTGCTGGATTCTGTGCAACGATTTCGAGGATGTCGTCCATCGCCTCGTATCTAAAAATCTGCTCGTCTGGTAATGGAAGATGGATGTCAACGCGCATGTTGTTATGTGCTATGTACTAGTTTACATCTCATATAATGGTTGTGCTCGAATGGAGTGGACGGCCCTCTGAACAATTCTCAAAAGAGAGTAGCGAGAAGGACAACCTGAGAGGGGCCTGGGTTAGCATCACCTTCTAACATTAGCTACTGGAAGTAGCAAGCTGCTCTCGCCGGATCGCCTCGAAATCCGTCGCCAACCGCTCCGACTCGCCGTCCGCGAGCACGAGCATGTTCGGGGCGGCCGTACAGGCCGGCTGATCGCCGACGCGAAACCCAGCGTCTTCAGCCGGGGGAAGCTGGACCTGATAGCCATTGCCGGCAATCTGAATCGAGGCATCCATTACCCGATGCAGCGACGACGTATCGCGAACGGCCGTCGCCGCCAACTCCGCCACATCATCATCGTCAACCCGGTCAGTATCTGTGAGGAGGAGCAGCCCATCGAACGCGAACACGCGGATGTCGGCCCGCTCGTTTGGATTACCATTCTCATCTTCTTCGACGAGCCCAGCCGTACGGGCTGGCTTTGTGACCTGGAGCGCGAGCCCATCGCCAGATTGCTTGATTCGATTCGTCATTGCTAGTTAGCATATTATACTAACTATTGAATCCTTGTCTCGATTTTAGCTGAGGACGTAATCACCGACATAGCAACTCCAAGACGCCTAAACGACAGGATGATATGCAAGCAGCCGCTAGCTCTTTCAGCTGGAATGACGAAAGCTGATACTGGAAGCGACCAAACTGAGCGATTACGCGAAATCTTTCAGGATATCACTGACGAATCAACCGTCACCGAAGAACAGCAGGAATCCCACGGCACACTCCAACAGAGTTCCGCTGTAGATGAGACGCTTCGCGAGATTATCCAGGAGATGCAGGCAGAACATGAGTTCCAAACCTCACTGTCGACAGCTGACTTGATAGACCTTGTTCAGCTGTACTTTGATGACTACTCGGATACAGCAATTGCGCGTGAATTAGGGGATGCAAGTCGAGATAAATCGGTTGCGCGTGCACGTATCCATCTGCAGCTGTTTCGCGACACGGACTTCGACGCTCCGTTCGACCTCGATCGACTCCGTGCATTGCTCGATGAAGAGGCCTCAACAACCGAGATTGCAGACAGGCTTGCTGTGAGCACGAGTACGGTCCGGAAATATCGGCGTGTGACTCAGGCTGAGCGCGCCGCTGAGGCAGTGAATCATCACTACCAGCAGCGCTTCGAGGACGCGCTGGCTGAGCCTGACCAGGAGGAATCACTCCGTGAGTCGCTTGCTGATGGCCTCGATGACGCACTTGACGACTCACTGGCCGAGAACTGACCGGTCGACTGGCGAGCCACCTCGTTCTGAACGGCCGTTGGTCCCGTAGTTGTGACAGTCGAGTCTGTCTGACCACGACTGATATATGACTTCCGTTGCGTAACTGATAGTGCCGTGGTACCGTCGCACAATTAACCCAAGGAACATCCGCTTGTCAGCGTTGTCGCCACGCAGACGCGCTTCCACCGTCTGCTTTCAGACGTGCTTCTCTGTCCTCTACAAATAACCCTCTTAGGAGTGTGATTCGAGTTCAGAACCGGGTCTGAACTGGGTTAGCTCTTCAATCCGCTGTTCAAGCTCCTCGACCTCTTGGCATAATTCGTCAGTCTCAGGCTCGTCGCTCAGTGCGAGCTGGTCTTTCAGTCCCTGGAGGCGGGTTTCCTTGCGGTCGTCGTCGACCTCGGCTTTCCGAACGTACTCACGTTCATCGATGTCGTAGACCGCCGACTCAGCAAGCTCCGTCACCTCAAGTGCCTCATCGACCTTCTCGCGATCAACACCCATGACGCGTTCACGTGAGATGCCTGCATCTCCGAGCACGTCCAGAACTTCTTCGTCGTCTTCCAGTGATCGATTACGGCGGGTTGCCCGCTGGACGCATCCATACTGGCCGTGGACTGCCTGATCGTGATGCAGCCATTCAAGCAAGAGTCCTCGGACGTCTTTGCGGAGATCGCCAGCGTCGCGCTCGACGTCGGAGAGGAGCGTATAGAGATTGATAAGCACTGGCGTTTCACAATCGTCGAGCGCGGTCGGATCACGCCGTTCGAGCGCGTCGATCAGCAGTAGCATGTCGGCGTAGATGTCGAGATCCGGCTCGACACGCTCGGTGTCATCGCTGGCTGGGGATGGACTGCTGTCGATAAGCTGTGAGCTTGTTGGGTCGTCGGTTTCAGTGATGGTACCGGCGCGCTCATCTCACTCATAGCGTGGATGGAGACCGATCACGGCAGCGTAGGGTGCGACGTCCGGCGGCAACCGTTCAAGATCGAAGACTCCGCCAGTGTCGGCGAGGGTCGCGAACTGGTCGCGCTGGAGCGGCTGTGCATCGCCCGAATCGACGAACTCAATGATGATGCGATGCTCTTAGCTATCGGTAATCTGGAACTGCTTGCCTGTAAGCGGAATGACGAGGGTTGCATCCTCGGCAAGCACATCGCATTCCTCAAGTAGCGTGTGTCAACTCGCGATAAACGCCATATCCACGGGTAGTGCTGGGCTCTCATAAGACCATGGTCTCTGTGGGTCATTGTTGGTCGTCCAAAGGCTTGGCACCCTACGTGCGGCAGCTACCACGCACTAATCAGTGGGTTGGATATGAGCGAGATATCTTCTGTTCTCTGACCCGCGGGTGCTCCTGTGGAGCTGGTTGTCGCTCAGAGAAAGCTCAGGAAATCTGGTGTCCCTCGGTCACCCCCATAAGCCTCGTATTCCGAGTGCTTCGGTCGCTGTTGGATTGTTGCACCAGTTCGTTACTTTAGTAAGTATAGTATACTAACGTTCGAGCGTCCCACTTCGTCTTTGATCGCGCCTATTGCTATCGGACGCTACGAGAAATTCAGTTTTACTCCTATGTTTGTTCTGCAGTCTTCCTGTCACGTTTCAGTACGGATATCCGTTTTCGAAGGTTATCAATGCGATTATCGTGATCTGCGATGAATTCGCTTGTGTTATCGGTTGTGCGGGCTCCTTGAGGTGTAGGTTCGATTAGACCATTCTGTTCGAGTCGTCGTAACGAGTAGCGGACCTCGTGCTTAGCATAGGCAGTCTGCTTCGAGAGCTGGACGATGCCGACCGGTTCTTGATCGAGCACGAGTCCGAGGATTTCGAGATGGCGGTGAAGCATATCACTCTGCTCACTCACATCATCGATCATGGAATGTGGACACATGGCATGGACCCAAATAATAGTTGGTGCTACGGCAACAGAACTCAGAACGGACCTGCAATCTCGTTAAACTACCACGCTCAAACGCTACACCTCTCCATACCACAGCCTCTCCAACAGCCCGTGCGATTAAGTGACAGCGTTAGAGCCAGTCGGGCGTCGGCCGATGAGTGAATTCTTCGATGCGTCGAATTTCGTCAGTCCGCTCCATCGCCTGATACGCCTGATAGAGCACTGAAATCCCCTCATACATATCGGCTTCCTTGAGGAGTTCGATACCATACTCAGTCACAGCATAATACTTCCACGGCACCCCCTTCTGTTTGGTGTCAGCCTCAAGTTGCACGACAAACGGCCGTTCACGATCCGCCATCGCTCGGAGATGGTCACGAATTGTGCTTTCAGTCAGCTCCGGGTTCCGATAGGCAAGTTCACGTGCGCTTAATGAGCCCCAGTCGGTCGCTAAGATCTGTTGGAGCAGTCGAAGTTTCGTCGGCGCTAGCAACTCCCGCAGATCACGAAGATGGTCCTCGTCGTACTCGATTTCTGGAATCCCCGTCGATCCTGCAGAGATATCATCCACTGATGGTACCCCGCTAACTCCTCCATCCGGGGTTGCGTCACTCCTCAACGAGCGAAGGCGGTCAGCCGACGGGTATTTGCTCATACTTGTCTGTACGGTACCGCCCTCAATAAGGATTGCGACGACTCTCGCAATCCTCGACAAGGGATATCCATCCAGTTTATACTCCGATGCAATCATCTGTAGTATATGGACGACGAAGCCGGCTTCCCAGACCACCTCGCTGACGGTCCACGAATTGAGGACGCCGAGTTCATCTTTGATGGCTTCACTCCAACGGAAATCCAGGATCTCCACGCTGCTGTCGCAAGTCTCACTGAAGAGTTCTCTGCACTCACCGATCCACAGACCACACGATATCTCCTCCTCGGAAATTACGATACCCGCCCAAAACAACGCCTGTCCGACGCGAAAGAGATTCTCCAAGATGCAAATCCAACTGCTATCGCGCTGCTCCTTGACGATCTCGACCCAGCGAACGACAACTGGGAGAACTTCTATCTCAAATTCCGATATACGTTAACTCTCATCGACTATCCCATCCTCATCGCGGAAGACAACGACGGGGGACACGAACTCGAACTTGGCGAACTCCCACTCGACGAAACCTATGTAGCAAAACGCGACTACGAAGCAGTCTCAATCGACCACGACATCGAATACGAGAAATACGACGCCATGATCGCGAAACTCTTCGAACTTCTCGAACGAAACGACCAGCTCCACACGTGGTCTGACTATATTTCCTTCGAACGGGCAGTCCGAACTATAGCCGAACAGACAGCAGACTAACTATTCTCTCTTGCATCGGGACCCGGACGTCGTGATAAACGACGGAAACAGAGGGTGTCTGATCTCCAGTACTCCTTATCGAATCTACCGCTCACTCAAGAAAGAGTCCTCCCACATGTCGAGAATTACCTTCTGGAGCGCCTGGAGGACGGCAGCCCGAACGCTGGTTGAAGAACGTATTGCCATTGAGGTTCGCCGTGAGCGTGATCGGCGCAGCGGCATAGATGTCGGCTTTCTCGTTTTCATCGCGGTTGACGCCGCCGAGGTCGACAAGCGTTCCTACCCTTGAGTAGGCGGTCGTCCGTGGCGTATCTATGTCGGCGACGAGATCGTCGACCGTCACTTCGCCGCTGCGGAGAATAAGGCATAGAGACGGGCAAGCCGTAGTAACGCTTTGGGCGTGACCGCGCCTAGAAAGCCCGCTTCCAACACTGAAGTCGCCTTACCGCAGCCATGTCTAAGACTGCTAGTGGTTAGTACACTATACTAATGTCAAAGTCTCTCCCGTGCTTTCTCATCGTTGTCAGGCAGGGCATCTAGTTTCACTTTTGCTCTGGTTGGCTCACGTCTTTTACCATCAAATTCAAACAGTGGAATGCAGTCGCCGTGGCATACCAGACGACACTGCCGTAGCCAACCCAAGCTCAGCATGACATGTCGTCTGGTTCTGATCCCCCTTGTCCTCGCGTGCCGGTCTTCGCCTCAAAAACTGACTGTGACCGAGGGTTTACCCGTTGGCTTCGCACATCTAGGCATAGACATGGTCTCGGACGGTGAACCGCCGTTGTCACCACTCGCCCAAGACGCGCTTGAAGCACTCATCTCTGCCGCGCCGCACAACGACAGTTTCAGCTACGACCGCGCCTATACGATTCTCGCCGAAGCGGAAGATCTAAGTCAACCAGCCGCTGATGATATCCTCGAACGGCTGCTAATGCGCGGATATCTCTACGAGGTCGAGGGTGAGCTTCGGCTCACTGAGCCGTAATCGACAACCACTCCGATGACCATTGGTCGTGGCTCTATGTTGCGACCGTATAGGCTAGCCGATCTTTGACTCGAATTATAAAAAGCAGCGGAAATCCGGTGTGGATACTCTCTAGCCGAATCTATTTCGTGGTCGATTGGATAGGAATCAATAATGATCTCTACATCCGTCGACATACCCGACGACGCCACCTACGAGGAAGCGCTTGAAGTCGTCGAAGACCGTCTCTACAATGGAGCTCGAGTCACTGGCGAATGGATGGGACTGAAGAAGGTCGCCCAAATTCGCGATAAGGATCAGAAGAGAGACATCGTCTCCGACGCCCAATCCTCACACGGAGACGTCATTGAAGATCTGAAAGACCGTAATCCCGGTGTCCCACCATGGGCTTTCCAACCCCAAACAGAGGACCCGAAGAAGTGGACAGGAATCCGAGCGTCCTGGGCGAAAAACACAGAGTTCGATCCCGACGACTGGGACGACCGCGGCCAGCTCATCACGAAACCAGAGTAGCGAACCCCAGGTAAACGAGCTTAGCGCGTTTCCTTTGTCTTCTATAGAACTAGTTGCTCACCTTAATTGTATATTTCACCTATGGAAATTATACAACAAATTGTGGCTGGCACGTCTCATTCTCCTCACTGGTTAGTATAATATGCTAACCCAGTTCCCTCTGAGTCTCGTTCTTACGCAGTTTTCTCGGGAATTACTACGAATAACTGTGGAACCGTCGTACCAGGTAGATCTGCTAAAAAGAGAGGGTCTACTTCACGTTCTTTAGTAGATGTCCCTGGATCATGGGTCTGTTACACCGAGATTTTATTTATTCACCAGTTGAATCTATTCATGCCAATGGCATCTAATAGCATAGATTCTCCTCGGCTTCCCCCACTCGCTCAGGACTCACTTGACGCACTGACCGCGGCGATTCCAGCAAACGAGGGGTTCAGCTACGATCGTGCCTATACGATCCTTGCCGAGGAAGAAGACCTCAGCCAACCGGCGGCTGACGATACCATCGAACGTCTGCTATTGCGGGGCCATCTCTACGAAGTCGACGGCCAACTCCGGATTACTGAGTGGGCACAAGCGAACGAGTAGGACAGGAGAGCTTATCCGGCGACCGCTTGTTCTTCGACGGTCTGTTCGACAACCTCGCTGAATGCAACGTTCTGTTTGACTTCGGTGATTTCGACAGTGACGTAGTCGCCTTGCTCGGTCTCCGGGACGATAATCACATAGCCATGCTCGACCCGTGCAATTCCATCGCCTTGCTCACCGATATCTTCGATTTCGACACGCCGCCGGTCACCAACATCGACCGGCGGCCCGGAGTCGTCGTCAGTCGCTGGCTGTGACTCGTGTGTGTCCTGGTCACTGCGGTCTGCTGGTGTATTCGACCGGAGTACCGCAACGCGATATACGCCATTGTCGTCGACCTCTCCCTTTTCGACCTCCCGTTTCGGAATCGTGACTGTATATGAGCCGTTCTGTTCGTCGATATCTGCACTAAACAAACAGAGCAATTCGTTATCAATCTCCATAGCGATGTCTCGCTCCATTTTTCACACCACTAACAGTAACTTGAGTCCACCGATTCACACGAATCACGCCCCTCATCCAGCAGCGCATTCCATCTCTCCATATCCAAGACGCTACCGTCGTTGCTTCCACCGCTCCACTGACCGTATACTCATCTCCGGCCACAACTGCGGTGGCCGGTACCTGCTCTCCTCCTCCTGCTGGCTGGTAGCCGATAGAAGCCGATACAACTGCCGTACTAACGAGTAGCCGTATAGCGTCAGTCCCGAACTGTGTCAATTCGGAACGTCCACAACTGCATTCGAGGCGTGGTTTGCGTTAGATATCGAACCCTCTCGGGCGTGATTCTGCTCCGACCACGCTACTCTCCGGCAACCGCGTCTGTGGTCGGGTCACTACCGAGTGAGAAATTAGGTGATCCGCTCCTCCCTAATTGATTAGGATAATTGTTTTTTATTATCTACTCTCATTTCATGGCATGGTCGAGAGTGATCCAGCTAACGAAGCAACCGAAACAGATGCTGATGACCGATTCCGCGACAGTTCGATTGACCGGCGAACGTTCATGCGTCTCTCGGCAGCCACGACCGGGACTGCGCTCGCGTTCCCTGGCAATGCGAGCGCGGGCGTTTCAGCGGCGGCGATGACGACCGAGTACGAGTACGTGATTAACCACACGCCCGACGACTACGCTGTGCCGACGTTGGTAGAATTTTCGAGTGCTTCAGGACTCGACGCTATCTCGTCGATTGCATCGGACGCGAAAACGACGACTACGCCGAAACCCGCCGCGTACGCACAGCTAACTACGACGCAAGCCCAGAGCACCGCTGACCTGCCAACCGCGGAAACGCTCTCGGTCTCACCCGGGTCGAACCCCTTCTGGCGGCTCGGCTATTATCCGCTCGGCGTGTTCCCCGAACCAAAGCGAGCGGTCGACTTCATTAGCTATGAGCAGATGAAAGACGGGATTCGACACCTCGAACGCGAGCATCCTACGAAAATGAACGTCACGGGGATTGGCCAGTCGCCGGGCCACTATAACAATATTACCACCCGCGACGACCCGAAGGGGATGTTTGTTGCAGAGGTAACAAACAACGTCGGTGATAAGCAGAGCTTCCAAGAGAAGGAGAAAGTGTTCTACTCGTTGTCGCTCCATGGACTCGAGCGAGCGGGTGCTGAGGCGGGCGCACGCATCGTCGAGAATATTCTACGCGGGGATGACAAAGCCGGTGAGATTCCCTCGTTGTTGGATGATATTGTTCTGGTCTTCGGGTTTACAAATCCCGATGGATGGGTGGCACGCAATCCTCAGTATGACTCTGGTCACCAGACCGGCGGTCCAGGTGCCTCACATCCACGCATCCCTGCGGCGCCGCTGTACGAGCGTGGGAACGCAGAGATCTACGACACAAATCGCCAGTATCCCACCGTGGGCTACATCACGCCAGCCTACTATCCGGCTGAACCTCGAAATCCCGCTGACCGCTCGAAAGAACGTGTAACTGATGCTTTAGCTATTGTTGAGCACTTCAGGAATTACGAAAACTTGAATTATGGCGCGGATCTCCACGGCGGACCGGTGTTTAATGAATTCGTGCTGGGCCTCATCAGCCAAGACCAATACGATACGCGTGAGATGCACGAAGTGTATGAGATGTGTCGTGCTATCGATACTGTACTCGAGGAGGAGCTCTCGGTCTGGTCGACGGCAGGCGATGCGAAACTGGCGGTGTTAGGCGAACAGCAGATCGACCCTGTTCTATTCGGTATCGCGCCTGAGGAAGCATTCGACTACGCAACTATCTACGACACTATCGACTACACAGTGTCGGGCGCGATGCTTGACTGGATGTCCCATCCCGAGGACCTTGGGGGGCTCGGAATGACTACTCTCGACTTTGAGATGGCGTTCTCTCACCTCACCGGCGGAAATGTGTATAACCCTGAACTGCTTGACATGGAGGTAAGAGGCTACCGAACAGCGATTCGGACTATTACGAAGTTCGCGGTCGAGAACTCGGACACTCCCAATACGAGTGATCAGTTCTCGGCGACAACGAAAACGCGATTCGACGCTAGTGCGGATCCTCAGCGCGTCGCGTATGTCACCACTGGCACGGTTGGAACAAGTGAGGACGCCCTCCGCAGGCACTCTGGTGCGCTTGAGTTCGATGGATCGAACCAGACACAAAGCAGTACGGAGGGGGTGATCGTCGGGTTGAGCACTGCCTCCGTCACAGAGGCAGTCTCAGCATCGAACCTCCACAGTCTGGCAGTTCACACTCACTCCCAGCAGGCGATGTTCGATTTGAAACTGATTTCGCCGTCGGACGAGGTCGTCCGTTCGCATGATACCGTCACCGACGAGCGTGCCGGCGGGAAGTGCTGTGGGCACCCCCAGTGGGTGGTATCGGATCCCGAACCTGGTGAGTGGACGGTCGAAATATCGAATGTTCACGAAGATGCGTCGGGCTATGAAGTACGTTTTAACACTCTTGCATCATCCGGAACGAACCCGGACCCTATGCCAGCGGTTGGCTACGACCAATACGAATACGATGTGACGCCGCTGCGTTTCTTCGAGGACTATGCCGATTCCATCACCGACGACGGCGTGATGGAACCCGTAACTGTCGCGGAGGTGGCGAATGGCGCGCTTGCTGACTACGACCATGCAGTCATCAGTCACGACTACGGCGCGAACGCCGACGCGAGCTATCTTGGTGGGTCGGTGCCAGGCTATACTTCAGCCGACCATCCTGCCGCAGGCTATGATGTTTCAGGATATGTTGCGGCACTCGATTCATCCGTGAACGACGGCGGCAACCTCGTTCTAACGGATATGGGCGTGAATCTTCTTGAGTCAATGGATAACAACCTTATCGGCTCAGATCGGTTCACGTCCGGCGACTTCACGACTGACACTTACGATGTGGCTCGCTATACTGAGAAAAATAGCGATCACCCGTTATTGACCGACGTGCGTCCGATTCAAGAGCAGCTTTGGAAGGTAGCACCGCTCGGCTACGCAGTGACCGGGGAAGCACCGATGCGGTTGCTCGACGAGGGGGCGTTTACTGGTGCGAGCGCTGAACCAGGCGACGACCTCGGCGATGGAATCCCATCGATTGCGGCTCGCACGGACGGCTTCGTCGCCACCGGATCACTCACCCAGTCGGCAGACGACGGTACCGGTGTCCACGTGGTCTCTTCTTTAGTGCCGCCACCTACCCAGAAGAATCTACATCCCTTCGGCCTGCTTAATTACACACCAACGTTCCTCGGCTACCTCGTGCTCACTTCCGCCTTCGGCTTTCAGCAAGTGCGTCGAACCGCTGACGATGCTGGGGGGAAGACGTATGGGGCTGGACCTGACTTCTCGGTCAACGCCACTGCTCCTGAAGCTCCTGGGCAGACGTTTACCGCCGGTGGCACCCGAGCTGACGACGGATCTGTGTTCACTGGTGGACAGACGAACCAGGTAGAAATTACAGTGTCCTCGCTGAGCCACGATGCAACCATTACTGACTCGGTTCCCGACGGTTGGACGGTAAAAGATGGTTATGGCGATGTGACCGCTGTCGACGGGAACATCGTCGAACTCGGAACTGTTTCAGCCGATGAAGTTGCTGATAGCGCGGTGACGCGGACGTACTTCGTGGAGGCTCCCTCAGAGGTGACAGAGACGGGTCGAGATACATTTGGCCCTGCAGTCGCGACCGTGGTTGATCCAAGTAGGGTTGAGAAATCAGAAGACCAGGTTGCCGGCACTGATACAAACACCGTCCTCGGCGCATCGACGAACACCTAGTCTCATCCGCCATCGATCCAATCAAAGAGCTACACTACCACCAGCATTCAAGTATTGTTCAATCATAAATTCATGAAAATAACTCATAGGCGGACTTTCCTCAAGGCAGCGGCAAGCGCATCGGCACTCTCAACCACTGTGGGCGCGGCTAGCGCCCACGACATGGGGAGTTCGGGCTCGTCGGATGGATCGAGCCACGACCACACGGACGCGAGCGTCCACGGGAAGACGAGCGACGTCGAACTGCTCGACTATCATAGCCTCGGTCACCGAGGACCATCGAGTGAGAACTCGGCCGACAGCCCGCACTATGGCGGCATCTCCGAAATGCGTATCGTCGGCGATTACGCATATGTGTGCTTTTTCTCCTCGAAGGATCCGACAAACAACCGGGGGATCGGCGTTATCGATGTCTCGAAGTTCAACGCTGCGAGTAACACCAGCGACTTGCGGGACGCGGAGATGAACTTTGTCGCATTCGTTCGCAACGACAACGATACGGCGGCGGTAATGGATCTGAAGACGAGTGCCGATGGTGACTACGTGTTCTACACGAACAACCGATTTCGGCGCTGTTCGACGACCCTGACCCGACGCCGACAACGAAGGAAGATTCGACCGATCCGATGGCGGGCTCCATCACGGCCGTCGACGTGACCGACCCCGAGAACCCGACGGTTGCCGGCGCCTTTCCCCACGACACCGGCTTCCACAACTGCTGGCACCACGAGATCAGCGGCACTGATTACGTCTTCACCATTAAGGACATCGAACAGGATGGCACTGCCGGGGTGTACATCTTCGAGTTCGATCGAGCGACGGGCACGCTTGAACTTGTTAACACATGGAACCAGGCGGGAAACTTCGCGGACGGCAACCTCACCAGCGGCGACAAATATATCCACGACATTGTCGTCCAGGACGACCCTCGGCTGGAGAAACCCGTGGGATATCTTTCGTACTGGAACGCTGGTATGTACGCGCTTGACCTCTCCAATCCGACTGATATTTCTGTACTTGGGCATTTCACGATGTCGAACGCTCACTATGCCGAACCTGCGCCGACATATTTCGACGGTAAGCGGGTGGTAGTCGCCGGCCACGAGTATCCAAGCGATAAAAACGGCCACTCTGGGGAGGTGAAGTTCCTTGATGCCGATGGGCTCGACGGCGGGTATACGAAAGGCGAGGACAACATCGTCGAACTAGACTCCTGGGAGTGGCGGGACGACGTGTCCTTCGACGGCACCTACACTTTCAGCCCACACAACTTCACCGTTACCGAGGGCCAGTGGGTCCACGTCGGCCACTACCACGGCGGGACTCGCTTCCTGCACATCGACTCTAGTGAGTGGTCGCTCACCGAGCAGGGTTTCTTCCAAGCCGCCAAGGACGTTCCCGAGGAGTCGAAGGTGGTCGGGCTGAACCACGCCGCACCGTTCACCTGGACGGCTGTGACCCAAGACGGTGTCACCTACGCTGCTGACATCAACACGGGCGTGTATGCCCTGCGGTACAAGCCTGACAGCTCTTTGTCGAGCTTTGGCTTGGTGGCGGGCGGCCTCACGTTTGTAGGGCTCGTCAGCCAGTATAGCGATCGACTTTCGGAGGAGGTGGACACGGTTAGATAATAACTGTGTAAACGTAACTGGTAGTTGCCCTCGTTTAAGAACAAATGACAATATAATATACTTAAAAACTAATAATTAAATTTTAGTGAGTCTATAACGATTTTATTCTTGAATGTCTGACCAGTCCAAATTCGATCGACGCGAATTCATCAAAGCAACCGGCGCAGTAGGCGTCGCCTCAACTGTGGGGCTCAGTAGCCCAGCCGCCGCTGACGAGCACACCAGCGCCATTATCGACGATGCCTTCGTGTTGACAGATGGCGTTCTCCACGAAGCGCTCGTTGTCTTTGACTCCCGCAGCGACGTGGACAAACTCGCCACCCTAAATCTCCCCAATGGGTACCACAAATTCAATGTCCTCCCCATCGGCTACACCGAACTATACCCCGATCAAATTCGGGAAGTTGCTACGTGGGACTCAGTACGGTTCATTCGCAAGAACGCCGAACTAGACTACTACAACGACGACAGCAGCGACGTCACTCGCGTAGATGAGGTCCAGTCGAGTCTTGGATACCAGGGTGGGGGCGTCCACACTGCAGTCATCGACTCAGGGGTCGACGGCGACCACCCCGACCTCGCTGACGCGCTCGTCGCTAACTGGCAGTGGGCTGGCAATCCGCTTGGGTCGCCGACGCTGTGGGTCCGTGCCGGCGCCGCCGATACCGACATGATCGGCCACGGCACGCACTGCTCAGGGTCCGTCACCGGTGACGGTACCAAGAGTAATGGCCAGTTCGAGGGAATGGCTCCGAAGGCCGACCTCACGGTGTATGCAGCCGGCGCAACCTTGCTTGTCGTGAAGGCAGCCGCCGCGTACGACCACCTGCTCAAACGCATTCGCAATGGCGCAACTGACGTAAAGATCGTCTCGAACTCCTATGGTTCCTCGAACGGCGAGAAGTTCCATCCTGACAACGCACTCAACACCGCTACCTGGAACGCATTTCAGGAAGGTCTACTGTCGGTGTTCGCCGCTGGTAACAGCGGGCCAAGCACGAACACGCTGAACCAGTACGCGAAGGCCCCGCACGTGCTGGGCGTTGCGGCGACCAAGGACAACAAGCACGTCACGAATTTCTCCTCACGTGGGCGCAAGCAAGGTAGTGACGCCCAGCGAGACAACTGGGACCGCAAGACTGCGGTGAACAACCTCGAAGCCTACTACGCCGACGGCAGCGGCTCCCGCCCGTTCGGCGTCTATCGCCCTGGTATCGGTGCACCAGGTAACGCCATCGTCAGCACGATGTCACCCGCCGACGCCCTGCAGGCAGAAAGCTCCGACGACGGCCGGCTTTGGTACGCGACTATTTCCGGAACTAGCATGTCAACACCGATGATATCTGGCATCGCCACACTGGTTACGGACGCGTACCGCCAGAACAACAGCGGCGATATTGGACCGATGAAACTACTGAACACGCTCACGGCTGAGGCCCACGACGTCCACAGCAACTACAACCCCTGGAACATCGGCACCGGGTTCGTCGATGCCTATGACGCCGTGACCCGCGCAGAAAACGGCAATCTCGCGACGTATAGCGACGTGACGCTCGTTAACTACTAAGCCCCGTGGTTTGCGACAGATACAATTATTTCTCTCAGGCCGCATTATGAGTAAGAAGACTACCAAGCTGTATGGATGAAGTGCTAATCCAGCCCACCTGTTTCTTTTTGTGTAGCCAATCACCGGCTGGCTGCCGTAGGAGTCACGTATTGCTTTCTCTGACCTGTGGGACGGTAGCGAAGCGAGAACGAGAACAACAGCATCGATTGTGATAACACTCAGTATCAGGGGTACTTCGGGTAGTGAAATATATCGCTCAACAACATCGCCTCTGTCCACCTTTTCTTTGTGATTTACTGATCTCCGACCACAAATGCGGTGGCCGGCATCCGCTCTCACCCCCCCCTGCTGGCTAATGGCCGATAGAAGCCGATACAACTGCCGTACTAACAGCTAGCCGTACGGCGTCAGTCCCGAACTGTGTCAATTCGGGACGTCTACAACCACGTTCGAGGTGTGGTTTGCGTTAGATATCGAACCCTCTCGGGCGTGATTTCACCCCAACCACACTACTCTCCGGCAGCCGTGTCTGTGGTCGGATCACCGCCCTTGCTCTCCGACAGTCGCTCACCGGGGATCTCCACCTCAGCTTTCAACACAAGCCGAGTCTCCTGGTAACTCAGGCCGTCCTTGGACCGCTGGCGTTTGGTCTTCCCCAGGCGGTTCTTCGAGAGCTCGTGCATCGCGTCCATCGTCCGGCGTGCAAGCTCCTGGGAATACTTCTTGCTCACCCCGGCCTCCTTGACGCGAATCCACTCGGCGAGATCCGGCGCATCCAGATACGCGCGAATCTCGCCGCTGCCGCTCGACCAGAGTTCGTGGCGGCCGGTCTGGTCGCGTTCGCGCCAAACTTTCCCGGCGAGTTCGTCGGGCTTGCGATTCGACACGGACGCCAGCATCTCATCGTCGTAGCGCGCCAGCCGCTGGATCGGTAGGAGGTCTGCTGTGGCATATGTGACTGCACCGCCGCGATCGAGGGCGTCGTCTTCGCCGGGGACGCGGAAGTAGTGCTTGCCGTCGTCTTTCGTGATGCGTTCGAGCTTATTACCCTCGACCGTGACGCGGTCCTGGTCGACGTTCTCGGCGAGCAGGTGTGCACCTTTCTCGAGTTCGCGGGCTTGGAGTTCTTCGATCCGGTCGTCGCGAGCGTTCGTCTTTCGGGCGAGCGCTTCTCTATGCGCTTCCGCGTTTGCTATCTCGTTCTCCGCCTCGTCGACACGCTCCTCTAATGTGTCGACGCGCTGCTGTAGGTCTGCAATCCGGTCGTTCTTTTCTGCAACCGTCTGCTCGAGGTCTTCGACACGCTCGGTCAACCGCGACACAGCGACGCGTCGACAACTGGCTGAACGGAGAAATCCTCGATATGGAGACGGAGATGCAGAACCTCACGTTCGAAGTGCTATTTGCGATATTGTTCGGCCGTGAACTCCAGCCAGGTGAAGGCAACGACCTCCGGGCAGCGGCGGACGGACTCAATAATTGGTTCGCACCAACGTCGTGGCTCTTGCCGAATTGGATTCCAACACCGTCTCGGCGGAAGTTTGTGCAGTCGAAGGACCGATTCCGGTCTGAGATTCGTCCACTCCTAGCCGAACAGAGTACCAGGGACAAAGGAGACGGACAGGCGGAGACGTTACTCTCGAAACTCCAGCAAGCACAGCAGGCAACCAGTGACGACCAACTGAGTCAAGAGGAGGTCGAGGGAGTGATGATCACAATGGTTTTCGCTGGCTATGAGACGACTGCTTCCGCGCTTGGATTCGCCTGGTATGCACTGGCGACGAATCCGAAGCTCCAGGCAGCATTTCACGAGGAGCTCGATAGTGTTCTTGGTGGTGATCCGCCGACTCGTAACGACATCGACGATCTGGATCTTACCCGCCGAATCCTCAAAGAGACGCTTCGGCTGTACCCATCGGTTCATACAATTCCCCGCCAGACGACACAGCCAGTCGACGTCAATGGCTATGAGCTGCCAGCCGATGAGCAAGTACATCTAAGTATTCTCGCCGTCCACCGCGACGAACGATTCTATGATAATCCGATGGAATTCCGGCCGGACCGCTGGACGACTGATTTAGAGGATGAGCTGCCGGAGTACGCCTATATGCCGTTTGGTGGTGGCCGCCGGTCGTGTATTGGTCGGGACTTCGCGCTGCTCGAAGGAGCGCTCGTGTTAGCGACGATCGGCCAGAACTGGGCGGTCGAATGGAAAGGAGAAAACAAGTCGGTCGAACTCGAACCTGAGCTCACCCTGCAGACACAGGATGGTCTGCCGATGGGCGTAACACGGTGATAGACACGGTCCTCGGCTAACTGAATCTTCGATTGTCATCGATTCACCTCAGGAGGTGCTAAGAGGCCAGAGAATATACGTTAGAGCGTCTTTCCGCACGGTGGACGGCGGTGTTACTAGGCTGGCTTTCTCTTATAGCAAGAGCGTTATACGGCCGCCAATGAACGCCACGGCTGAAATGTACATTCCATACTTCAGCAGCGATTGGCCGCTGGCTGGATCGTCGAAACTCCGATATCCAGAATACAGCATGACAACGACTGCAGGCGCGACCAAGACGAGATATGCGATTCCAAACGTCTCACGGAGATACGGCACCGGGCTGGCAGCCACTGCAACGATCAGTACCGCCATAGCAAGACTGAGTGCTGGACGACGGCCAATCATAATTGGCAGTGTTTGAAGGCCTTCCTCGCGATCGCCGGCGAGATCCTCGACGTCCTTGATCACTTCCCGGGAGAACGTCGACAGCGCTGCAAGGAGGAACAGCACAATGACGGACGCGCTCAGCTGGCCAACAGCTGCAGCACCGAGTAAGAATGTACTCCCGCCAAGATACGCCACGAGCAAATTGCCCATCCCCGGCAATCCCTTGAAGAATTTGGTGTAGGTGACGAGCCCAACGAGATTCACGACAGCGATCGCTATTGCCAGCGTCGGCAGCATGAACGTAAGTGCTCCGGAGATGGCAAACAGGACGATACTGAAGCCGAGCACTGTATTCGGGGCGACTGCGCCGCGTGGGATTGGCCGCTCAGGATTGTTAATCCGGTCGATATCCCGGTCAAAGTAGTCGTTAATCGCCATCCCCGCGCTGGTCGCTAGAATCGTTGTGAGCGTCGCGGCGATAACAGCGGTACTGTTTGTGAGTATCCCGCTGCCTTCGGCGATAAACGCTCCTGTGAAGGTGAGGACGCCAGAGGCGATGGCGTTGCCTGGCCGGGTGAGCTCAACGAGGCCACGAACGCGCTCGGCAAGCGACACGAGAACGCCTTTCGCTGGGTCGCCGATAAACCGTGCGAAACGACGGCTGTCAATGGAGACGAAAATGGTTTTAGCGGCCGCATTCAGTCGGCATATGGGAAAGACTTATTAGATGCCATTTCCCGAATCCGCTACAGCTTCTCCATGACTGACCGGGTATCTCATTGTTCGGCCATAGTCCTCCTTCGATTCCAGTGATATCACAACCCCGGGTGTTCTCGTCGTCCCAGTGACGCCACCAACACCCCCTGGGGCTGGGGTGTACCTAACCACTAACCACGGTCGGTTGCAGGAACACCGGTCGAAATCACGCTCTGATTCCCGTACAAAGAAACTTAATCTAACTGTCCATACGGACAACCTTTATACGACTAGTGACTCTAGATGTCCGTACGACAGCCGTTGGAGTGACGGACGACTGTAGGGAGTCCGGAACGGCACGACACCGCTGCTCTGCGTGTGGTTTCTCGTTCTGCGTGCGATCGACGGCTAGCTGGCGTGAGCATCTCGTGTTACTTCCCCCCGCCCCATGGGTCAGTGGCGGAGCGTGGACGAGAACAACTGCGGCGATTGTGATATCACTCGCGACCGGGGGTGTGTTGGGGTGGTGAGCGTCGATTCAGTCGACACCTAGTGTCCCGGCTGCTGCAGACACCCGGCAAGTGATATCACTCCTTTTCTTATCTCGACACTTCTCTCTAGACTCATCAGAAAATCACCTTCACTGGTTAGCAGTGTGCGCGGTAAAACGTGACTGGAGGGATACCAACAGATAGTCCATGGACTGTAGTACAAACTAAACAACACTCTTATGCACGACAGTGACTACAGTGAGCATAGACAATGGCATCTATAACTGCCAAGAAACCGCTTGACTGCACATATGGATCCTGTGCAAGCATCGCCGTGATTGAAGCACTCGAACAATACAATGGCGTTGACCCCCACGACAGCGAGTTCCGACTTTACGATGTGGTCGACCCTGACGCACTCGACACCCTCTTCAGCGGCCAGCAAACGACTGGCCTCTCTGTCGAGTTCGACATCGACGACGTCACTGTCTCCATCTCGCGGACTTGCAACGACATTCAGGTACACATCACCGACACTTTCGAATAGACGTCGTCACCTGCCGTTCACACAACCAACTCCGACCGGATCCTTACGTTGTGATTCTGTCCAGCGAAACGTCTGTTTAGCAGTCGCTCATCGGTGCCCGTTCGATACGCTCTGAGTACATATTCGTGAGATTGCGTTCTATTGACGACCGCTGACGCTACGGGCATCGGGCGAACGCTGTCGTCGTCTTGCGCCGATTAGTTGCCGGCAATGGTGGCGACAACCGCGTCGTCGAGCCGGTCAATGAGGTCGGTCTTCACATCCGTCGGCAGATTGTCGACTGCTTCGAGCGCGTCGTCCAGACGAGCGTGCACTGCATCGAACGCCGTCAGACTCTCATCGACGTGGTCGAGCTCGTAGTCACCACGCCGGAGTTCAGTCGCGTACATGCGGCCAGCGTGTTTTGCCCGCGCGATATCACAACCAGCGGATGAGATCACGCCGCAACTCCTTGCGTAGGGCTCCATTTTCATATTCCTCAACGTCGGTATCGTTGTCAGCCGGGTTTCAGGCGTCAAAGTCGATGATAATGTCGGCGGGCTCAGCCACACTCTGAGCGGCGTCGAGCTCTAACTGGAGACGTGCCTGCAGCTGCTCTCGGTTGCAGTAGTACGAACTAGCGGTCGGCGAGGGATTCTCGTAGAGCTGGTCGATAACAAGGTTGGTATGGGTCTCAGAGATGTGCTCTTCACCGCGCTCTTGGTCGGCGTCTGCGATTCAATTGGTGAGATGCAAAAGTATCGTCAAGATCGTCGATCATCTACTGGGGGATAATACCGTTCTGGTAGAATTTCGAGTGAGCAAGCCTGGAGAGAATGCGAACGGTTGGCCGATAGCTCGATTTCGGCCAGTTGACTACCTTATAATATTTAACGGGTGCCATGTAGTTGGGTATGAGATGGGGTCAATATTCTGTTTTTGGACGCGGGTCTTCTAATGGGTATTCTAAATCGGGGTACGAACTGTCATCAGTCGTATTGAGTTCTAACGCGATACAGAAGCGGTCGAGTCCGATTTCGAGACTGGCAAACAGTAACAATTCTATTATTTCCCCCTCAGTGAGCGCGTTTTGGAGGTTTTCGAAAAGACTGTCCTGAATTTTATGTGGATCTTCTGAAAGCTTCTCGGCAAGAGAGACGGCGAGATATTCTCGGTGAGTCAGCCCGTGTTTGTCAACTTCCCCGAAAACGGCATCCTCCTTCGGGGCGACTTCGTCGCGGATCTCTATTGTCCGGACGGTTGCACAGTATGCACACTGGTGGCACTCTGCGATTTTGAGTCGCATCAATTCTAGCATTATAGTGTTGATATGTTGTCCCTGTGGGAACAGCTGGAGTGTAGTGGTTATCTGCTTGAGAAGCTCTGTTACATGAGCCATTGCCCCGAAGAAGGCGGTGTCCCCGTACCACCCAGTCTTAGCTTCTTTGAGAAGTTCTTTCGCACGTTCATCATCGATTTCTGTAGGTCGAAGGGGTTTCGGTCGGGACGACATATCGACGAATACTTCGCGGCTGTGCTAATAATTAACGTAGCCAAAAACAAGCTTTCCCTTTTCAAATCTAACAATAGATACGGAATCCATATCTAGACATTCATACAAGACACAATCAAGAATATTTATAGAAGTCCATGATTACCAATAATCTAGCGTTCACTGCTCATCGCGATGCAGACGGAGATACATTCGGAACTCTAAATTATCGACATCGTTACCTCGAACTACAGATCCCGTTTTCTCGAATGTTCCCGGATGATCTGCTCTTATGTCGACATTACAGACCCGATCGGCGAAGTCTTGGACATCGCCAGCTTCGGTCCCAGGTGCTCGCACTACCACCCCCGTCGGCCGTCCGTCGCTCGACAGTGATTTGTCGGCGAGAGTAACGAAGTCCGCGACGTCGTCGACATCGTCGAATGTTATTTGTGCGTACCGCTCGCCCTGGTACCGGTCGAACTCTGTTTCGTTCGCATCCGACGCCTCTCCTTCGTTGCGAGCCGCCTGAACCGCTTCGTACAGTTGTTCGACGCGGGCTTTCTGCTTTTCCTGCCAAAAGTGGACGTCCCTGTCAGGGTAACAGCGAATCCGATAGCTTTCGTCGTCTTCGCGGTCGAGGAGGCCATACGCGATGAGCAGGTCGAGCTCTCTGGACACGTCGACTGTTGCGAGATCGATCCCATGCCGACGGCCCTCGAGGTCGTTCAACAGGGAGTTGACGGTAAACGCGTCATCTCCGTACTGTCGCCAGATGGCCATATAGAGGTCAACACATTGATCGAGGACTGGAAGTGGACTGGAGGTGGACATCAGGGGAGAGACAACTGCGACGAGATTAAACTTTAGCCCGCTTGGCGTCTGTGCTCACAGCGGCTTCTGGACAGATTACTTCTCTTGATACGAAAATCCATCATGACAATACCTATAGCGATGACTAACTACCTATTTAGATGGGAAAGTTGGACGCTAGCACGGCTTATGCCAGAGACAATATTCGAAGTTGATGTTGACGAATCACCAGAGGATCAGCCGGACCCAATCGTAAATCGGTGGCATCCTGATGTTCCGCCGGTCGACCGTGTCTCGCCCGGCGAAAAATTCCGGGTCGAATGTCTCGACTGGACCGGTAACCAAGTCAACAACGATGATAGTGCTAGTGACATTCGAGACATGCGGCTCGACCCAAACCACCATCTCAGCGGCCCGATTGCTGTCGACGGGGCAGAGCCCGGGGACCTGCTAGTCGTTGATATCCTTGATCTCGGTCCCTTCCCGGATAACGAGTGGGGATTCACTGGTATTTTCGACCTCGAGAATGGCGGTGGTTTTCTGACGGACCACTTCCCGAACGCCCGAAAAGCCATCTGGGACTTCGACGGTGTCTATACCTCATCGCGCCATATCCCAGACGTCCGATTCGCAGGACTCTCCCACCCAGGTATTCTCGGAACCACACCATCTCACGATCTCCTCGAGCAATGGAACGAGCGTGAACAGGCACTCATTGAGCGAGGACCCGATGATAAGACGGCAGTCAATCACGAAACGCATGAGGACGAGCCGCCGCTTGCATTACCACCTGAGCCGAACGAAGTGCTGCTCGGCGATATGGACGAGGATGAGGTTGAGGAAGCCGCTGAGAAAGCAGCACGGACAATTCCACCACGCGAGAACGCTGGGAACTGCGACATTAAGAATCTCAGCCGTGGGTCACGAGTATACCTCCCAGTGTTCGTTGAGGGGGCGAACCTGATTACTGGCGACCTCCACTTCTCGCAGGGCGACGGTGAGATTACGTTCTGTGGCGCTATCGAGATGGCTGGATATGTCGACCTCAAAGTTGACCTTATCAAGAACGGTGTCGAGCGATTCGGTGTCGACCATCCGATTTTCAAGCCTGGGAACGTTGAACCACAGTTCTCGGAGTACGTCGTCTTCGAGGGGTACTCAGTCGACGAGGACGGAACGCAACACTACAAGAACGCGAACGTCGGGATGCGGCGTGCCTGTCTCGACGCTATCGACTACCTGACGAACTTTGGCTACACACCCGAACAGGCGTACATCATTCTCAGTACCGTTCCAGTCGAGAGCCGAATCGCCGGTATCGTCGACCTTCCGAACACCTGCGTCACGGTCTCGGTGCCGGAGGCCGCCTTCGACTTCGACGTCGATCCAGATCACCTCGCCGATATTTCCGCCGAGAAGCGCGGTAACGCGGCGAAACCCTCCTAACCTGCCGGCGATCTCCTTATAATCTCGCCACGTAATTCGCCGTCTGGTCAGTGACCGATAGCCCACGGGTAGCCGCCACTTCCGTGGTCGTGACTGGCGTGGTCGCCGCTTGTCTCGTCGCCGTTGTCCTCGTGTTCCGCCGCGATGACATCGTCGATACGGAGGAGCATGTTCGCGGCTTCCTCCGCGTTAGCGACGGCGTGCTGTTTGACGACGAGGGGCTCTACGACGCCGCTATCGACCATACTCTGTGGCTGACCGGTTGCCGTGTTGAGACCAACGTTGTGGTCACCGTCGTGGTGACGCGCCCGCAACTCGACGAGTGCGTCAATCGGGTCTACACCCGCCGTCGAAGCGAGCGTTTGCGGCACCGTTTCGAGAGCGTCAGCGAACGCACGAACGGCGAGTTGTTCGCGGTCGTCGACGCCATCCGCATAGTCCCGGAGCTCGCGCGCGAGACGGAGTTCTGTTGCTCCACCGCCGGGAAGCACTTGCCCGCTTTCGACGGTGAGTGTCACGACACGAATGCAGTTCTCGGTGATGCGCTTTGACTCGTCGACGACGTGCTGGGTGCCGCCGCGGAGGAGCAGTGACACATGCTGAGAGTCACGGTTCTCGGTGACGACCAGGAGGTCTGTGTTGCCGAGGTGACGTCTCTCAACCGAGTCGGCGTCGCCGACTGTCTTCGGAGACAGTTCGTCAACCGAGGTGACGAGTTCGCCATCCGTCGCTGCGGCGAGTTTGTGCATCTCGTCTTGCCTGGTTCGCTCAACTGTTAGTATATCCTCACTGGCGAGCGCCCGTCGGAGCGCGTCGTCGATTGATTTCTGGCAGACGACGACATTTACATCGGCATCGACGAACGCGGCTACTTTCGCTGCGTAGGCGTCGTTTTCGAACTCTCGGAGCGCCTGTAATGTCGACGGGGCGTCGACGGAGACGTTCGATACCGCGTTCGATTCATCGATAGTCAACTCCGTGTCCACGAGCGCGAGTGTCGCGTCCTCGATATGGTGAGGCAAGTCGACGCCTTCGATGGACGTTGACGAACTCTCCATGTCGACCGCGAGCCCTGCGATGAGCGTCGAGTCGTCGAGTCCTCCGCTGGTAACCGGGCGGAGCGTTATTCGAGAAAGATCGACGGTGCCATCGGTTTCGACGGCGCGAACGGCGCGAACGGCGAGGTCGGCGAACGTTGCGCTCGCGTTGTCGTCCCACTTCCCGGTTACTGCCGTCGATGCAGCGTCACGAAGCCGTCTTTCGTCGTCAGGGGCGACAGTGATTGCTGCGGAATCGAGGCGGTTGATTGCGACCTCGCTCGCGCGTCGGTATCCTCTGGTCACGCGGAACGGATGCAATCCTTTCTCGAAGAGTTTTTGTGCTTTGTTCAGGAGCTTAGCGGTCAACAGGACGGCCGTCGTCGTTCCGTCTCCTACTTTCGTCGCCTGATTGTTGGCGACGTTGACGACGAGTTCTGCTGCTGGATGCTCGATGTCCATCCTGTCGAGGATACTAGCACCGTCGTTTGTGACGACGACTGTTCCCGACGCCCCGACCAGCATTTTGTCCAGTCCCTTCGGTCCGAGCGTCGTCCCGATAGCATCGGCGAGTGCCGTTCCGGCGGCGATGTTTGACTCTCGAGCATCTGCTCCTTGCAGTCGCTCTGTGGTTGTGGAGCTCACTGCGGAGAGTGGCCGACCTTTCGCGGGAGTGGTCATAGCACACCTTCCCACTACGTTGTTCTACAAAAAGGTGATCAATATGTAGACTATTCAACTATACTAGAGCGGGGCCATTCATATTCTTATATAGAAATGTGGCTCAATATATGCGCCGGGTTGTGGAATTTGGTGAGGGATTCGATCTGAAATGCCGTTAAAATCAGGAGAGCAGGATTGGTTGACGAACTGTTAGCTATATATACTTCTCCATAGAAATACAGATGGTGAATAACCGGGGGTTGCAAACATGTCACTGTACACGATTCTGGGAATGGGGTTAGTATTCGTAGGTGCTGTGTTAATAGTCAACGGAATCTGGCTTCTTGGACGAGCTGAAGACCGTGATACGGCAGTATTAAATTTCTTTGTTGGGGCACTAACATTCATCATTGCTATGTGGTGGGCTTTCGGCGGTGAGGCGTCCGAAGGAACGGCATTCAATGCTGCAGGAACACTACTCTTCTCATTCACATATCTCTGGGTCGGATACAATGCATATCGTAGTGCAAGCGATCAACGGTCGCTTGGCTGGTATTGTATTTTCGTTACCGTTGTCGCCATCCCGACCGGGTACATTGTCTGGCTCGGCGGCGACGTCGGTCTCGCCGCCCTCTGGTGGATATGGGCTGTCCTTTGGGCAACCTTCTGGCTACTGCTTGCTCTCCAACGCAGCGAATACACTTCGCCCGTCGCCTGGTACACCGTCGGAGTCGGCATCGTCACTGCTGCCGCCGGGTATATCATGGCCGCCGGTATGTGGCCGTGGGCTCCCGCATGACATCCCCTAGCGTGAACGCTGGGGCTTCCCGCATCGCAATTGAAATAGCTGTCCGTCTACGAGACAACTTGCTCTCTTCCTACAGAGTGAGATTCTCTCCTCGAAGAAAGATGGCCTTCAGGTCTGTCTTCCGGTCAGGGTGACCCACTACAGTGCGACGAACCATGCCAGACCGATCGCGAACACCGCACCGACAATGTTCGCGAAGGCGAACGTGACCGCCTTGTACTGTTTACCGTCTTCCCAAAGCCCCACTGTATCGTGAGAGAATGATGAAAACGTTGTGAATGATCCGCAGGCTCCGGTCCCAACGAACAGCAGTACATCGCTGTCGGCACCGAGAAATGTCACAATCCCCAGGACGAAACTCCCGACGACATTTACTGTAAGTGTCCCAACTGGGAATGTCTCACGTGCTACCGCTTCGCTGACAATATGGCGAAGCACAGCACCAACCATACCACCAAAGCCAACGAGATGGCCTGGCATCACCATTAGCTTGCCTCCTCGATCGACAACGCGAAGTGCCGACCGACTAGCACCGCAACGAATCCCATCGTGTAACTTCCCACTACATTTACTACTCCAACAAGCGGAGTCGTCTGCACGCTCTCAAATGCAAATGTGCTGTACGTAGTAAACGAAGAGAGAAACCCAGCTCCGAAGACGACAATAGATTTCTCCGCCAGTATCCCGGTGTAAGCAGCCTCATAAAGTAGAAATCCAAGTAAAAAGCTTCCGACAACGTTGACGAAGAAGGTGCCGGAGAGGCCAGGGAGAAAAGTACTAACAAAGAACCGCAAATTCGCCCCAACGTATCCGCCGATAGCAACGAGGAAAAGCTCCTCCAACCGGAGTAGTGGATGGGCTGTCGACATATCGTTACGAAGCTACAGAAACACTTCTACCCTCTTGTCTTTTCCCCGGATTAGAGGTCAATCCGAGCCACTAGCCCACCGATTTCTCTAAGCATAATCTCGAAGGCGGCCAGACCGCCGTGTCAGCGGTCAGTCACCTGGCTGCGCGTTCGGCTCAACGTCAACCATCGCGGCCGACGCTTTATATTCTGGGATCTTCGCGACCGGGTCGAGAGCATCGTTCGTCAACCTGTTTATCGGCGAATCGGGGAAATGAGTCGTCGACCAAATAACGCCCTGTTTAATGTCGTCTGTAACGTGCGCCTTGACAACCACTTCTCCGCGCCGAGAGACGAGCTTCACATACTCCTCGTCCTCAACCCCCAGCGAATCCGCGTCATCTGGGTGGATATCAACGAAGTTCTCCCCTGTCCGACGCATCAGCGTCGGCGACCGAGTGCTCATCGTCCCCGTGTTGTAGTGTTCTTCGAGTCGCGCCGTCGTCAACACGAACGGGTACTCGGCATCCTCGACCTCCTTGGGGGGCTGGTGGCGGACGCCCCGAAGCTTGCCGAGACCATTCTCAGTGTCGAACGACTCCTCATAGAGGTACGGGTCGCCCTCGTCACCCTCTTCGTAGCAGGGCCAGTGGATTCCCTCCAACCCAAGGTCATCGTACGTGATTCCATGGTAGATCGGCATAACCTGCCGGAGCTCTTCGAAGATATCCTCAGCCGAGTCGAACTCGAATCCCTCGTCGAACAGCCGCGTCCCCACCTCGGACAGTATCTCCAAGTCGTGTTTCGTGTTCCCCGGGACCCGCGTCGCCGCCCGCATCCGCTGGACGCGTCGGTCGGTGTTTGTGACGGTTCCGCCGCGCTCAGCCCACGACGTGGCAGGGAGGACAACATCGGCTAGCTCAGCCGTGTCGGTCATGAAGATATCCTGTACGACGATGAATTCCATCCGCTCAAGGTTCTCAACGACCTCGTTACCGTTTGGCTCGCTGATGACCGGGTTCTCACCCATTACGTAGAGGCCGTGTATTTGGTCGCCTGCGGCCTGTGTTATTTCGACATTGGATAGTCCCTCGTCGGCTGGCGGCTCGAATCCCCATACGTCTGCAACCTCCGCTCGCTTTTCGTCGTCGTCGACCGGGATATAGCCGGGAAGCGTGTTGTACATCGTACCAACGTCACAGGTCCCCTGAACGTTGTTCTGGCCACGGAGCGGGTTCACGCCAGTTCCGGGGCGGCCGACGTTGCCGGTCATCAACGCGAGGTTGATGAGATTCTGGACGTTGTCTGTCCCGCAGGCGTGCTGGCTCATGCCCATGCCAGTGAAGATAGCAGCGTTGTCTGCGGTGGCGTACGCTTCGGCCGCCGTCTGGATATCTTCAAGCGGGACGCCGCAGGTTTCAGCAGCTTCTTCGAGATCGAAATTCTCGAGCGTTTCAGCGACATCGTCGAAGCCTTCGGTCCGTTCGTCGAGGAATTCCTCGTCGACCCAGTCGTTGTCCAGCACTGTTTTCAGCACGATATTCAGTAGCGGGATGTCAGTGCCAGGCTTCAACTGCAGGTGGAGGTCGGCGTCGCGCGTGGTCTTGTTTGCGTGCGGGTCGATCTGCACGACGAAGGTGTCCTCCAGTGCGGCCTGCTTGAAATACTTGCTGTGGGCGATGGGATGCTGTTCGGACGGGTTCGCTCCCTGTATCCAGTACACGTCGGCCTCCTCGCGGAGGTCCTGCATGCTGTTGGTCATTGCACCGGCACCGAGGCTCGCTCTGAGCGCGGCGACAGTCGAGGCGTGGCACATCCGAGTGCAGTTGTCGACGTTGTTGGTACCGTACCGGCGTGCCATCTTCTGTAGCAGGTAGTTCTCTTCGTTTGTACACTTCGAGGACCCGAAAAACCCCATCGCGTTCCGGCTGTGCTCCTCGCGGATACGTTCCATCTCGTCGGTAACCCGTCCAAATGCCTCCTCCCAGGATGCTTCGCGGAACTCGTCGCCGTCACGTATCAACGGCTCCTTCAATCGCTCCTCGTGGTCCACTACCTCCGTCGCCGCCCCGCCCTTGATGCAGAGTGCACCCTCATTGACCGGTGCATCAAACCACGGTTTAATATTTACCTCGCCTGCCTCATCACCCTCCTGTAGTTGTAGTCCACAACCGACTCCACAATACGGACAGATCGTGTGAACGCCGTCCTCGGATTCTTGGCTCATAGTTCGTAGTCCCTCTCTTTGCTGGTTAGCATCGTCGTCCGATTTCCCGGATGGCCGTTGGTGGTCTTACCCATCGAACGACATCGCCAATAGCAACGTTATCGTTTCCCAAACGGGATGCAGGTTCTTAGCCATTACGCTGCCCTGAGCTTGGCTCTCTCCTACGCTGCAATAATTGTGTGTCTGTTCACAGCTCGTAGTCGGGAGAAGACGTTATGGTTGTCTGGACTGTAGCTCTGGAGACGGGCGATGAGACGTTCGACTCGTCGATCTCAGGTGGCTGGTCGTCACTACTGTGGCGTTTCGTCGCAACGAAACGACCCTCTCACGTATGAACCTCAACAGACAACTCATCCTCACGAAGAGCGAGGAGTATGAACAACGTGAGCCACTGTATCTCGTCGAACGCGACCGACTCGACACGTTGCCAGATGCGTTCGCTGATGAGACGATAACCTGGAAGGACGTTGAATGGATCGTTCGCTGGTACTATCGTCGAGATCTTGGTAGAACGCCGCACAAAGTGCGTGCATCGGCAGAAGACCGATTCCGGGAGAACGACTGGGGAGCGGTCCAAGAGGCCCTGCGGTCGGCCGTCGAGGCCACAGAGGCGGAACCAGCGGTCAGACGATTACAGGAATTGACAGGGGTGACTGTACCGGTTGCGTCCGCAATCCTCCAGTACGTGGACCCGTCCGAATACCTCGTCGTCGATGAGCGTCTCTGGGCGACATTGTACGACGCCGACGAAGTGAGCGAGACGTATCCAGACCCGCCGTCGGTCACGGAATATCTCACGTATCTAGATCGGTGTCGAATGTTGGCGGATCACCTCGCCGTGGATTTACAGATGTTGTATCGCGCTCTCTGGCGACTGGGGACGACGGACAACTGATTGTCATAGAAAGATGGCATTTTTTACGTTTTCCTCTTGCCACAGTGGAAGATATTATCGGTTATCGACGCAATTTGCTGTCGGAAGAGGTGGAGAGTAGGCAATTCACTGGCGTCGTTCATTTCACGGGATACGTGATGCAACAGTAAATTCTGCATAATCTATATTTGTGTGGGTGGCGACTCAGTAGGAGGGGGTACCATGCCAGAAGTCCAATTCGAAGTAGACGTGGACGCCGACCCAGATGAACAACCGATGCCGGTACACAACCGCTGGCATCCCGACATTCCGTCGGTCATCAGTGCTGATCCCGGCGACCAGCTACGTGTCGAGTGTTTAGACTGGACGGGGGGACAGATTCACGACGACGACAACGCGAACGACGTCCGCGACGTCGATCTCGACGCAGTGCACTACCTGAGCGGCCCGATAGAAGTCAATGGCGCGGAACCAGGCGACCTGCTCGTAATGGACATCCTCGACATCGGGGTCCTGAACGAACGCTGGGAGTACGGATTCACCGGGATCTTCTCCCAGCAGAACGGCGGCGGGTTTCTCACCGACCACTTCCCGAACGCCGCAAAGACCATCTGGGATCTGCAAGGGACCAAGGCCACGTCGCGCCACATCCCCGACGTTCGCTTCGAGGGGAAGATCCACCCGGGGCTGGTCGGGACGGCGCCGTCGCACGAACTTCTCGAGGAGTGGAACAAGCGCGAACAGGAGCTCATCGACAAACACCAAGAAGATCCTGAATCGATCCCGGACCACCCGACCAAGGAGGCCCAGCCGCCAGTCGCCAACGCGCCGACCCCGAACTCCGCGATCATGGGTGACATGGACGACGACGAAGCAGAGGAGGCCGCCGAAGAAGGGGCTCGGACCGTTCCGCCGCGAGAGAACGGCGGTAACTGCGACATCAAGGACCTCTCACTGGGGTCGCGAGTGTACTTCCCAGTCTATGTTGACGGTGGCAAGCTCTCGATGGGCGACATTCACTTCTCGCAAGGCGACGGCGAGATAACCTTCTGTGGTGCCATCGAGATGGCCGGCTACCTCGATATCGAAGTTGACCTCATCAAGGATGGGATGAACAAGTACGGCATCGACCATCCCATCTTTGAACCCGGACACCGCGGCCCTACGTTCGAGGACTACGTGGTCTTCGAGGGTTACTCGGTCACTGAGGACGGGGAACAGAAGTACATCGACTCTCACGTCGCCTACCGACGGGCAGCACTCGAAGCCATCGAGTACCTGAAGAAGTTCGGCTACACCGGCGAGCAAGCGTACATGATACTGGGGACCGTGCCAGTCGAGGGACGCCAAAGCGGCGTCGTCGACATTCCCAGCGCCTGTTCGACGCTCGCGTTGCCGAAGGGAGTCTTCAATTTCGACATCAGCCCCGACTCGCTGGGTCCCGGCCAAGGGAAGGGACAAGTCGCAATAACCGACGAACCACTCAACGACTAACCATCATCCGGGGTCACGCGACCCCGTCCCCGTCGCTTCCTCAATCCCAGCGTCAAGTCCAACTGTTTTGAGCGTCCCCCCTGTCGGCCGCCCTTCGGCGTCCCAGCCACGAACGGCATAATAAGCATCGAGCATCGTCTCAAATGTCTCCGCATCAAGTTGCCCGCCGTCCGTAGAATCCGGCGCCGCCAGTAGAAAGTTTGGGACAGCGTCATCATCGCGAGAAAACCCCTCGCGCAGGTTGAATAGCCGTGTCAGATTCCAGATTCGCTCACCGGTCCGGAGCAGCTCCTCAGGTGTGAACTCCATCCCGACGGCACGAAACCACTCCGCACCAAGTGTCTCCCAAAGCGACCGGCCAACGAAATCATCGGCGACAAGGCTCCAAACGAGCGACCGAACGTTTTGCTCATAAACGACAAGTCGGACGGTATCATCGAGTGTCCATGATGCTCCTTCGAACGCTTCGGTTTCGATAGGAAGTGCCCGACGGTGGCAGGCCCCTCGATCACTAGTGGCGTACGCGAGTGCCATACCAACCGTGCTACGCGGATCATAGGCGGGCAGTGCCATGCCTTTCACCGTCGGTACACGGTCGGGCCCATCATATTGCTGTGCCGCGCGCGCAACCCCCTCGGCCAATCTATCGCCGAGCTCAGTCTCGCGAAACACAATATCCTCAAGCAGTTCGCGGACAGCAGTCGCGTTCCCGAACTCGAGATCAGAATTGTACTCGTCGGTGACATCCGCCTGAATGGCCCAGGCAATGGCTGTTCCGGCACTAATAACATCGACTCCAAGCCGGTCACACATCTCGCCGAGAGTAGCAACCGCATCGAAATCATCGATCCCGAGTCCTGCCCCGAGCGACATCGGCGTACCCCCACGCGGGACACTCTCCCCCATCTCGGTCTCAATACGGAACCCACCCGGAAGCGGATCGTCTTCGCGTTCACGCTCACTTGCTACGCTCTGGGCTGCTTCAATACCGATACCGTCGGCTCCCTCGAACTCCTGCTCTTGCCACCCACGTGTCGCCAAAGCCCCGATTTCATCGGCGAAATCGACGGTCTCTAGCGTTTCACTCGCTAGGTACCACTCATTTTTCGAGTCGCCAGTAAAGCGGTCGATCAACTGACGCCGCAATTTCGCAAGTGCATCAGGCGGTTGGCCGCGAGCGACCACTGCTTTAAGCTGTTTTCCACCCATCACTGCTCCTGCACCACCCCGGCCGGCTTGGTGTTCACCGCCATCCGATGCAATAGTTGCGTATCGGACTCGTTTCTCACCTGCTGGCCCGATACAGGCGACGCCAGCATCCGGAAACGCCTCGTCAGTCGTCTTCGTATCTCCACCCCATAAGTCCTCAGCTGACCGAATCTGAGCGGTTCCGTCCGAAACATCGAGTCGTATGGGCCGGTCAGCCACACCAGTCACCAGAATACCAAGGTGATCTCCAAGTGCCCCAACAAGACGCTCAGGAAACTCTCCACCGCCGTAAGAGTCCAGAAATGCACCAGTGAGCGGCGATTTTGTCACAACTGCATACCGTGAGTCGCCAGGAAGAACACCCGACAGTGGTCCGAGCATGAAGATGAGAGCATTTTTATCACTAAATGGATTTACATTAGCATCAAGCTCTTCATAGAGGTACCGAGCCCCAAGCCCTTTGCCACCAATAAATCGCTGTCGCCACTCGTCGGGGACTGTCTCACTCTCAACTGTTTCAGTAGTGAGATCAACTCGAAGAAGACGAGTCGGCGGACTATACATACCTATTAACTGCTCTCCGAGTCGCTTAAGCGTTCGTCTAGCCCTTACTTGCCGGCACCGGTTGGCAGTGGCGCGAATGGTAGTCAACCGTCCCTGCGCTCGAACAACCCCGCACTACCAATAATCAGGACGACAGCAGCGCAACTAGCAGGGAGAGATCACTCTACCAACTGCCGCTTAAAACAGAGCTCTTGACGTGTGTTCGAGTTCTCTCTAGATAGCCTCGCGTCACTTCTTCACTCCTGTTTCTCTCAGCACTTGACCAGTAGCAACGTTAATCGTAGTGATATCACAACCCCGGGTGTTCTCGTCGTCCCAACGGTGCCGACACCATCCCCCGGGATGGGAGTGTAACGCACCGTTGACCACAGTCGTCTGCGGTAACACCGGTTGAAATTCCGTGCTAGTTCCCCGGTATAGACGTTTAAACTAATTGTCTATACGAGCAACCTTTATACGGCTAGTGACATTAGATGTCCGTACGACAGCTATTGGAGTGACGGACGACCACGGGGAGTCCGGAACGGTCTTCTCTTTCCGCTCTCCATGGTGTTTCTTGTTTCGCGTGCTATCGACGGCTAGCCGGTATGAGCGTCTCGTGTTGCTTCCACCGGCCCTAAGGATGGTCGCAGAGTCTGGACGAGAACAATAGCGCCGGTTGTGATATCACTCGCTACCGGGGGTGTCTCGGGGTGGTGAGCGTCGGGTTCAGTCGACACCTGATGTTCCAGGAGTACGGACACCCGACGAGTGATATCACTCACGTCGATCTGCCGTCACATTCGATGCACTTCCGGACGTTCCATCATACACTACGTCCCTGATGGACGGTGACCGGTACTACGGGTCGAGAACTGGTTGCTGTTGGTCAAAATACTGCTTTCGCTAAGTCGGGAAGAATCAGGAAGTGAAGAAGTATTCGGTGATTGCAGTGGTAATCCGTTTAACCGTCGTTGACGTGAGCGTCCCTTGGTATCGATCGTGGTTGAAATCATCATGATCAGGTGAGGTCAAACCCCAGGGCACAACAGCACTCTCCTCGGGCATTCCACCATACTCCCAGTTCTTCGCAGTGAGTTCGACCGTCTGGTCGTACCAGGATTTCGACGTAGGCGTCACGGCAATGTATTGCTCGCCATAGAACGGATGTGTCTCGTCGGAGACGATTACCCACGGGCGCGGGGCTTCGCGGTCGTTGAAGGGACTGTCACCGAAGACAACATCGCCTGGATCGTATTTCATTCGTCAGTCTCGCGCTGACGAGTGCTGTCGCTCCCAGCGCTAGAACGACCATCTGTCCCTCCGATGACTGGGTATCCCAGTGAGCGTGAGTATAGTGGGTTTTCATCCTGGAGAAGTACTTTCTGCGGTGACGCCAAGAGGAGAGCATACCAGAACCCAATCTACATACTTGAGACCATCCATCGGACAGTATGACCTCATGGGATGACCGATTTCGCGACGGGAATTATCCACAGGATCCGGATCCGTCCCCAGTGCTCCACCGGTATATCGAGATGTTCCCCGAGGGACGGGCGCTCGACATCGCGACTGGAACTGGTCGGAACGCAGTCTTTCTTGCCGAGCAGGGATACACTGTCGATGCTATCGATCAGTCGCGAGAAGGGTTACGGATTGCACGACAGAACGCCTCCCAGCGAAGCGTCGAAGAGAACTGTACCTGGATTCAGGCCGACGCGACGGAGTTTGGGTATCCAGAAAATGAGTACGACGCAATCACTATTAGCTACTTCCGGACGCTTGATCGCCTTCCGGACATCAAAGCAGCGTTGAAACCCAACGGCGTTCTCTTCTACCAGCATCATCTCCGCTCGACCGAACCAGCCGACATCGGACCCAGTACCGATCGCTATCGATTCGCGTCAAACGAACTACTCCATGCCTGTCTCGATCTCACTGTTCTTTACTACGAAGAAGGAACGGAGACCGTCGACGATCGTACAGCAGCCCGTGCGCTGATCGTCGCCCGAAACTCAACGGGAGGAAAACAAACCTATCCAACCCTCCCCCGACCAGCCGAGCAATAAATCTCGAAATTCCACTCACTTCGCGTCAGTTGAACGCCTCCCCGACAGGGAATCCCAGGCCTTGCAGTAGCCTGTCTACACCTGCAGTATGCTTCCTTCCTCGAAAATCCTGTTTTCGACAACGACCTCACAGCTACAGAGAGCAGATAGAATGCCTCACGGTCGTCAAGGCGTCGCCGTTTCGTGATGCCGAGAGAGCGTCGCTTGCTCGAACCACGTCCCCCCGAGGCGGGTCACTGCAGCTCGTCGGACTGCCATTCACGATCGTCATATCGCCCGGTCTTCCTCATGAGAGTTCCCGAACTGCTTTGTTTCCGGCCATTGGAGGACTGACTATGGCTAGCTCACGCCGCTTTTGGGTATCTATGGGTATTAGTGGCTCTGTCTTCGTGATGCTGGCAATTGAGCGGTTGCTATCGCATGGCCTGGCGGTTGATGTGGCCCTGTTCGGTCTCGGGGGTTGTGGCATGCTCCTGCCGGCCATGTATGGGGCACTGTATCCGCAGCGAGTAGACGGCCCAGCGAACGACAGCCCGTTTACCTACGCGGCTATCCTTGGAGCGATATTTGCCATTGTAAGCTTGCTTCTCCGTCTCATGTAGCGCACGAGTGCTTCTTCGCCCCCTGCATCACTCGGCTCTCGACACACATACTGCAACGCTCGGACGCTGCTTCGACCGTGTACTCGAGACTCATCCTGAGCGCTATTTGCCGAGAGCTATCGCTATTACGCGTGGGCGACCATCGGTGTGTCTCGCGAGCGTCAGTCGCTGGCGATCCCTATGCTGTATTCGTTATCGAGTTGCTCCACAATCTCGGTAGCGACATCCGCCGGGAGGTTGTCGACCGCGCTCCGGGCCTCATGGAGCCAGTCATGGAGTGCGTCGAACGCAGTTGTCTCGCCGTCCGCGTGGTCTATCGTGTACTCTCTGGAACGTAGTTCTGTCACATACGTGCGGCCGGCGTGCTTTGCACGAACGATATCTTCGACCCAGCGAACGAGATCACGTCGCCACTTTTTGTGCAGTTCATCATCAGCGGCGTCAGTCTCCTCGGTAGTTTGCTTCCACGCGTCGAAGTCGGTGATGGTGTCAGCACGCTCGGCAACGGTCTGGGCGGTGTCGAGTTCTGCCTGAAGACGTGTCTGGAGAGCGTCTTTGCTGCAGTAGTATGAATCGGCAGTCGGACTCGGGTTCTCGTAGAGTTGGTCAGTGACGAGATTGGTGTAGGTCTCGCGGATGTATTCCTTGCCGCGTTCCTGCTCGGCATCTGCGACGCGATCGGTGAGGTGGAGACAGTAGGTATCAACAAGCTCGTCGATCGTCTCTCGGGGGACGACACCGTTCTCGTAGGCCTGTGAGCGCGCAAGGCCGGTGAGAATCCGGGCGGCGGGCCGGTGGCTCGTCTTCAGCGTCTCTTCACTGACGCGGCTCTCGTGGATTTCGAGGGCGTCGTTCCAGTAGCCGCCGTCCCCGGGATTCTTGACTGCGTCCCGCAGCGTTGCCCAGTCGAGCTCCAAGCCGGGTTCGGCGAGGTCGTCGGGCGTGACCGTGAGATAGTACGAGTTGGGTGGTCGGACTTTGTTATCGAGTTGTCTGGCTCTACCTCCATTTAGTCTCGTCCAGTCGGTTTAATTGCCTCCACGATTGGGTGCTCTCTGGATTTATTTTGATGATCGGCCGGTCTTCCAAAGAGGCGATGCGTCGCGGTACTCCGGATTTGGATCCAGCCTGGCTGTCTCCATTCGTCCGTATAGTGGTTGACGATGACTGTCTGCGAATTATCGTCGATATTGCGGCTCCGCTGTAACGCATTTAGCGGAACGAATTGCTGTTTCTCGTCCATCGAGTTATGATGCGCCCGTTGAGTACTGCAAAATAGATAAGAACCAGGTGCGGCTGCCCAATTATGACGGCGGTAGCGAGCTATCCCATGCCGGCGGTCTCGATATAGGTTTCTCCTAGCTGCCGAACAAAAGGAGACTATAACGGCTAGTGGCAAGAGATGATAGGGAAACTGACCGGCGCTCGAGCCGATTGAGCTCTAAGCGGCTACGATCGTGGAATTTAGCATGAATTTAAATAATTCACGCTCTAGTCGAAGCGGATTAGTCTTCAGTGGTTGTTTGTGAGTGGCTTCTTTGCGTGAAGTCTTGACTGGTTTCGGCCTCGGTTGGTTCTGATTCTGTTAAGAGGACTGGTGTGCGGCGTTCGAGTGTGAGAACGAGCCCAACCATGCAGACGACGCACATGAGGGCAGTAGGGAACCCGACGAGAACGACGAATGATTGGAGGGTGCTGAGGCCGCCGATAATGATGAGAAGTGACGTGAGGAGGCCAACGAGGACACCCCAGACAACTCGGTTGAGAACGGTTGGATGTTCGTCACCGCCAACGGTGAGCATCGCAACACTGAGCGTGGAGGAGTCGACCGTCGTGATAAGGAACGTCAACACTAATAGCAGATACAGTGCGGAGAACACACCGCTGAATGGGATCAGCTGCTCGAAAAGCGAGAAACCGACGCCCTCGATTCCGAAATTAGACATCACTTTGAGAAGGTCGGCTTTGCCTGTCGTCTGCGCCCAGAGGGCGGACCCGCCTAGAGTGATGAACCATGGGAAGGACGCGGCTGAGGTTCCGATAATGCCGACGAAGACGACTTGGCGGATTGTCCGTCCGCGACAGATGCGAGCGATGAAGATGCCAATCATCGGACCAAAAGCAAGCCACCATGCCCAGAAGAACATGGTCCAGCCGCCGACCCATTTCGCATCATTTGCAAAGTTTGTGTAGAAGCTCATGCCGACGAAGTCGGTGATTAGGCCAGCGAAAGCCTGCGAGCCGAGGTTCAACACGTACGAGATAGGTGCGAATATGAGCGCCGTCACGAGGAGGACGGCAAAGAGGAGAATGTTAAAATCGGAGATGCGCCGGATACCGCGTTGAACCCCGACTGCCGCTGATGCAGTGAATGCGATGGTGAGACCAATGGTCAGGAGCACGATACCGGTATCATCGAGATTGATGCCCCAGTTATACTGAAGGCCGGTGGTGAATTGGATGACACCAAAGCCAAGTGAGACACAAATACCGCCAACGGAGATGACGACAACTGCAGCGTCGACGAGAGTTGCCCACCAACTATCGAGTGAATCATCGTTGACAAAGGGTGCAAAGATGGTTGCGGGTCGTAGTGCGTAGTCACGTCGATGAGCGAAATAGCCGAAAACGACACCGAAGACAAGGTATGCTGCCCACGGTGAAATACCGGAGTGAAAGAGAGTGTACTGGATTGCGCCTGGCATCAGTGCTTGTGATTTTGCGCCGGCCTCGAAGAAGGGTGGCCCAGATTGGAAATGGGCGAGTGCTTCGGCAGGTCCCCAGAAGACGAGGCCGACGGCAAGCCCAGAGGAGAACATCATTGCGAAGAATTCCATGAGTGTGAACTCAGGCTCTTCATCTGGGTCGCCGAGTTTGATGCGTCCCCACGAGCTAAACATGAGCCAGCCACAGAAAAGGACGGCAGCAAAGACGATCCACATGTAGAGCCAGCCGAGCTTCGTGATGATGAAATCGTTTGCGTCAGAGAGGGTGCTGGCTGCGAGGTCAGGTGTGAGTCCGATGAAAGCGATGAGGAGCAGCGTCAGGAGGACGCCGCCACCAAAAACACCGGGGTGGATTTCTTCGCGTAATTGTGCAAGTTGGCTATCGTCGCTAGTACTCATGGGTGGTAGGATGGCAGTGGTGGGTGAGTTCGTTTGTCGATATGGTGCGTTCCGGCCGGCTTCGGACTGGTTTCGTCTGTTGTCGCACTGTCAGTCAACAATGATGAGGATTGGATAGTGATTGTGGTACACATAGTCGGGGGTATAAGTGCAACCTACATAACTTCTACAATCCACCAGTCACTTCTTGGGAGAAACTGGTCGTTTAGGACTGAGAAACGTGATACGGCAAAAGATATCCTCTGTCAGGATAGTATCTGCTCGACTATGAGTGAAAATATAGCGGGGCGAGTAATCAGTGACTGTGTGGAACGAGCGTTGCCCGCGTTAGATCACGCTGCTCAGAGCGCTCTAGAGCCTCTTCAACATCGACGAGGTCGTACTCTGCGTCAAGCAGCTTCTCGTACGGATATTCATCTTTCGTGTTCGCGAGGAATTCCAGCGACTCATACAGTACCCACGGATCGTACTCGACAGCAGTTGTCACATCGATCGACTTCCGCACGAGCTTGCCGGGATCAAAGTCAATTGTATGTCCTGGCCGGACATTCCCCATTTCGAGATATCGCCCGCCAGTTCGTAGCAGTTCAATTCCTTCATTGAAAGCTTCAGGGACGCCGGCGACTTCGACAGCGACGTCAGCACCAACACCGTCTGTGAGCGCATGGACTTTGTCGGCACGGGCGTCAGCCGATTCATGTTCACGGAAGTCTATAACATGGTCTGCTCCGAACTCTTGTGCGCGCTCAATACGTTGATCGACTCCTTCAATGACAATGGTCTCGGCGCCGCGTTCATTCGCGTAAGCAGTTGCGTTCAATCCAAGGCCACCGGCGCCCTGGACTACAACCGTATCGTTGTAATCGATACCAGTACGATCGAGCCCGAACTTCACTTGTGATAGCGCGCAGTTCGCTGCTGCTGCGAGACTTGGTGTCTCTAGCAGCTCTTCTGGAAGCTTGTAGAAATGCTGGTTCGGATAAATATAGTAGTGAGTCCCCCACGGTGCATGGAAATGCGGCCAGATTTCCGGGGATTTCCCAGCGTGCTCATAGTCGTTCTCGCACCGATAGAACTCTCCCCGTCGGCAGAATTCACAGTGCTGGCACGTTTGGAAATACACTGGCGCGACGAGGTCTCCTTCCGAGATTGGCTGGCCAGCGCTATCGGTTGTAACCTTTTCGCCGAGGTCGCTAACCCGACAGATCGCCTCATGACCGAGTACGCAGTCCGAGAGTGGATGATCGCCACGCCATACGTGGAGCTCGGACCCACAGACGTTTGTCCGCACTACCTCGGTTACAACGGCATGTGGCTCCGGTGAAGGGACGGGATACTCTCGGAACTCGAGATCCTTTGGTCCGTCAATGTAGACGAGTTCTCCCATTTCGGTTGTTTCTTCGCTCGTACTCGTGTCTTGCAGGCTCATGCCGTCACATCCTCTTCTTCTTCATGCTGCTCGGCCTCCGCCTCCACATTCGGCACCTCTTCGGGAACTTCACCAATAAACCCGGAGTAGTCGAGATACGCACGGAAGGCCACTAGTTCATCGTCCTCGTTGAACTCCATCACGTCACAAAGCGGGACGCCCTCGGCCGACCGCCCAGCGCTCGTTTCACCGTCAAGATAGCCTTCACAGATGACTGTATTTCCTGCTTCGTGAAACTCCTTCATTTCGTGCTCGCCACCCGTGAAGAAGTCGGCGTTTGCCTCATAGAAGGCCCGAATATTTTCTTTACCTTGGATAACGCCTTTACGTGAGGAGTGAACGACCGCTCCGTCAGCATATAGCTCCAGCACATCGTCGGTTCCTGTATCAGCACTGTCCATCAATTCGAAATACTGCTTCGCAATTTCAACGCTCATGCAGTATTTGCTATTCCCATGATCTCCAAACCATTTGAGGTGAACATAGCCTGCCTTTTATGTAGCCATCTCGTGGCGATATAGCACCTAATAGGATACAGCAGGAAAAGAAGAGGAAGAAGTTGTCTCTCCCACTAATTCTGGCTACAACTAGTCCTGACCGATATACGTACAGACGTTTTTCGTCTGTGTGTATGAATCGATAGCGTCCAGCCCTTTCTCACGACCGAACCCGCTCTTTTTGAACCCGCCAAACGGCGTCTCCTCACCACCCGCAAACCATTCATTGACATACACCTGCCCAGCATCGACCTCGCGAGCGAACCGATGTGCACGACCGACATTTTCCGTATGAATCCCTGCGACGAGACCATATTCGACGTCATTTGCAATCTCGAATGACTCCTGCTCGTCGCTAAACTCGATCACGGAAAGCACCGGGCCAAAAATCTCCTCCTGAGCAATCCGCATATCATTGTCAACACCGTCGAAGATCGTCGGTTCAACAAAGTATCCGTCCTGATCTAAGACATCGCCACCGACAATCGGTTCACCTACCTCTTCACGACCAACCTCCAGATACTTTGTCACTTTCTCGAACTGTTCCTCCGAAACAAGCGGCCCCATTTCCGGCCCATCGATACCTGCTCCAATACTCACTTCTTTCGTCCGCTCAACCAAGCGGTCAACGAACTCATCGTGGATATCTTCATGAACAAGAAGCCGCGACCCTGCTGAACAGACCTGCCCAGCGTTCGCAAAGATACTAGTTTTCGTGCTCTCGATCGCCTTCTCGAAGTCCGCATCAGGGAAGACAAGATTCGGGCTCTTTCCACCAAGCTCCAGATGGACGTTCGTGACGTTCTCTAAGGCAGTCTGGGCGACTTCAATACCAGTTGGCACTGACCCAGTGAAACTGATGCCATCTACATCAGGATGAGCAGACAATGCCGCACCAGCTTCACCCCCGAATCCTGGCACAACGTTCAATACCCCATCAGGGACACCAGCCTCGCTAGCGAGCCGCCCTACCTCAAGCGCCGTCAACGGCGTTTGCTCTGCAGGCTTCACCACAGCAACATTCCCCGTTGCGAGGGCTGGTGCAACACTTCGGCCGAAAATGTTGGTCGGAAGATTCCATGGAATAATCTGACCAGTAACCCCGAGCGGCTCACGGATTGTATAGTCCGTATACTCGTCTGTCAACGGGATACTTTTGCCATGAACCTTGTCAGCAGCACCGGCATAATACTCGAAATATCGAGCACATGTCTCGACATCAGCTTCTGCATGCCAGAGCGGTTTTCCGTTGTCCAGCGTCTCTAATTCTGCCAGTCGATCCTTTTCGTCCCGAATCTTAGCAGCCAGCCGGTTCAGAATACGGCCACGTTCCTGCGGTGCTGTCGATCGCCACTCGGCAAACGCATCAGTAGCAGCATCAACAGCGGCATCGATATCTTCCTGCCGTCCGCGAGCAACTTTTGCAAGCGTATCTTCAGTCGCCGGATTAACTGTCTCGAAACGTTCTCCGTCGGCGGCATTGACGAACTCGCCGTCAATGAGGAGATCGTAGGTCTCTAAGTCTGTTTTCGCAGTCATCACTTGATTCGTACGCAGACACCCGTATCCAGATTGTGCTGAACATACAGGCCGATATATAAACCGCCCTGTGATACTGTCCGCTATCTCCAAATAAGTTATTCGTGTGTTCTATCGTCGCTCTCGCCAGTTCAGCAGCTATCCAGAACGAATGACTCTGCGTGATACAATCAACGGAGCCAGCTGTATATGAATATGTCCTACCGAAGGATTAAGCCATTAATCTCGGTAGGATTTAGCATGGTAGATTTGCCGGACGCACGGCACTATGTGAATGGTGAGTGGCGCTCTGCGGGGGCAGAGCAAATAGCGGTTGAAAACCCGGCTACCGAAGACGAATTGACCAACATTCCGGTCGCAACTGCGTCAGTCGTTGAAGATGCCTTTGACGCTGCTGAACAGGCACAGAGTGAGTGGGCATCTCGTCCTGGTATTGAACGAGCAACAGTCCTGCGTGAGATTGGCGCTGTCGTCGAAGAGCACGCCGACGACATCGCCGAAATAATAACAGCAGAACAAGGGAAACCGCTCGCATCTGCGCGGGGTGAAGTGACCGCAACAGCAGACCTCGCAGAATACGTGGCCGGCTGGGGACGGCGACTCGAGGGCGATATTGTTCCAAGTGATAATCGTGACGAACAAATTAACCTACAGCGACACCCTATGGGAGTCGTCGCCGGCATTATCCCCTGGAATTACCCGGTATCCGTCTTTATGCGGAAAATCCTTCCTGCGCTTATCGCCGGGAACGCTTTGGTTGTCAAACCAAGCGAGATCACCCCGCTCTCGACGATCCGTCTCGTAGAACTCTTAGATGAAAATGTATCGCTCCCATCTGGACTCATTAACGTTGTGCTGGGCAGCGGTGCAGTTGGTGAGCAGCTCGTCACTGCCGACCAGACCGATATGGTCACAATGACGGGGAGTGTCGAGACCGGAAAAGCAATTATGCGTGCCGCCGCTGATTCCCTCACTCCTGTTTCCTTAGAGCTTGGTGGGAAGGCCCCAGCAATCGTCGCTGCAGACGCCCACATTGAAGACGCTGTCAACGATATCCTCACGGCTCGTATCACTAACACCGGACAAGTGTGCACTTGCGCTGAGCGTGTTTATGTCCACACGGACATCATCGAGGAATTCACCGACCAGTACATCGAGGCGACGGAAGCAGTGACTGTTGGTGACCCGACTGCAGACGAAGACATCGGGCCTCAAGTAAGTGCAGCCGAATTACAGAAAACTGACGAGGCCGTCACTAATGCAATAGACGCCGGCGCAACGGTCCGTACCGGCGGAAGTGTACCTGACGGCCAGCAATTCGAGACCGGCTTCTGGTATCAGCCAACTGTTCTCAGTGACGTCACTCCTGATATGGATGTCGTCCAGCAGGAAGTGTTCGGTCCCGTAACCCCCATCATCGAGGTTGAGTCAGTCTCGGACGCGATCGAGCAGGCGAATGACTCTGATTATGGCTTGTCCTCGTACGTCTATACGACTGACTACCAGACAGCAATGAACGCTGCTGATGACCTCGAGTACGGCGAAACCTATCTAAATCGTACTTTAGGCGAAGCTTGGCAAGGTCACCACATTGGCTGGAAAGAATCCGGTCTCGGCGGCGATGACGGCAAGTATGGCGTCCTCAAATACACACAGCTCAAAAGCGTTTATCACGACTACAGCTAATCATGCGACGAGCAGCAGTTCTCACCGAATACGACGAACCGCTTACAATTGAAGACCGCGATCCAGTTGATCCTGGTCCAACTGGAATCGCTGTTGAGACCGAAGCGTGTGGTATCTGCCGGAGTGACTGGCACGGCTGGAAAGGCCACTGGCCTGGGGCACCGCCTGAAGGCCATGTTCTCGGTCACGAACCTGCCGGCACCGTTGTCGCTGTCGGTGAAGAGGTCGACGGCTTCCGTGAAGGCGACCGTGTCGGTATCCCATTCAATGTTGCCTGCGGCCATTGTGAACACTGTTGGGATGGTGAGTCTCAGCAGTGTACTGATGGACTCAGCCTCGGCTTCAGTCCGGATTTACCGGGAGCGTTCGCGAGTGAATTCCAAATTCCGCACGCGGACTTTAATGCGATGCACCTTCCGGAGAACATGACAGCGACTGAAATGGCTGGCCTTGGCTGTCGATTCGCAACATCGTTCCACGCTCTCGCCCATCAAGCAACAGTTAAGGCCGGCGACTGGCTTGCCGTGCATGGTTGTGGCGGACTCGGCTTGTCCGCTGTCCATATCGCTAACGCACTTGGCGCAAACGTTGTCGCCGTCGATCTCGGCGAGGACGCCCTTACCCTCGCAGAGGACGTTGGCGCTGTAACTACAGTCAACGCAGCCGCTGTCGACGACGTTCCGACAGAGGTACAGTCCGTCACAAACGGAGGGCCGGACATCTCCGTTGATGCACTCGGTATCGCCGAAACCTGCCGGAACTCAGTCGACTGTCTCGGCACGCAAGGCCAGCACGTTCAGGTCGGGATGACCACCGACGAAGAAGGTGGTGAGGTCGCACTTCCTATCGATACGATCGTTGATAGTGAGCTGGAAGTCGTGGGCGTCAAAGGAATGCCACCGAACCGATACGACGAACTTCTCTCTATGATCGCAACAGACAAATTACAGCCACGGAAGCTTATTACAGATGAAGTCGCACTTGACGAGGTCTCTGACCGATTACGGTCGATGGATGATTTCGACACAGTCGGCATCGAAGTTGTGTCCGCATTCTGACTACGATTAGGCCAGCGACGTTCTATTGGCCATTTTCGTAATTTCACTAAAGGAGAGAACAAAGCAGTGAGAAACCACGATAGTAGTGGGGAACCCCGGCAAGTGAGAGAGACTAGGCGGATGAAGACTGGTCGAGATCGTGGATGAGATCCCAGTCTAGTTCAACGCCGAGACCTGGTCCAGACGGCGGTTTCACAGCTCCATTTTCTGCGACGATCGGTTCTTCGAGAAGGAAATCTCGTGACTCAGGCGTCCAGCCTGGCGGCTCAATCGGGTATTCGCACCATGACGGATTCGTACATGCCAGCATGTGGAGGTTCGCTGCGAAGCCGAGGCCGTCGTTCCATGTGTGCGGTGCAAACTCAAGGCCATGTGTTTCAGCCATGCCGGCTACTTTCTTCCCGTTGAGGATACCCGTAGCAAGGACAGCATCTGGCTGCAGAATATCGAGCGAACCCTGCTTGATGAACTCGCGGAAATGGAACATTCCGTTATTGAATTCGCCGCCTGCGATCGGAACATCCGTTTTTTCACGAAGGCGGGCCAGCCCCGCGTAATTCCGTCTATCAAGCGGTTCTTCGAGCCAAGCGACACCACCAATTTCTTCGAGGTCACGGGCGACCGACAGTGCCTCCTGGAAACTCCACTGGTTTTCCTCAACCATAGGGACGCTCCATCCCTGATTAGCGTCGACCATCAATGTCAGGTTGGGATACTCTTGCCTAACTTGACGCGCGACTTCAAGATCGACTTCAGGATTGTTGGAATCAATGCGAAGTTTTACTGCCTCAAATCCTTCTTCAACGCGATTGGCAACATATTCAAGACGGTCCTCCGCTGACTGTCGTTCGCCAGTTGAGGCGTACGCTGGAAGCGGTTCATCGTCACCGCCGAGTAACTCATAGACGGGTTTTCCCGCCTCTTTTCCTTTGATATCCCAGAGTGCAGCTTCGAAGTGCCATGGTCGTGGTCCCCAAAGATTGAGGGGATCGAGTTCTTCGACGATCTCCTCAACGTTGCGTGGGTCTTTCCCAAGGAGGAACATCTCGGCCAGTTCCAGATACTCCATCCGGCCGGCGAATCCGGAGGCAGTCGTTACCCCACTGATGCCTTGGTCTGTTTCTAACTCGAAAAGCAGCACCTCGTGTTCGTCTTGTTCGTAGCCGGGCTTCCACGCAGGTTCCCAACTATTGTCCAGTGGATACCGAAGATGGTATTGGTTGATATCAGTGATTTCCATGGAATCCGTCGGAGGTCTCCGACGCTGCCGGTAGTTTCTATCGTTCTGTGATAAGGGTTGACCTGAACATATCCATTCGATACTCGCTCACTTTCCAACTAGCACTTTTTCGAATCCTCTTTTCGCATACTCTGTAACCAACTTAGCTGCTCTCATCGGCTATCAGATTGTGGAACTCACCTACAAGTAGTAACTTCCAAGTCTTACCGTCAACCGAAATTAAACACTGCCCATTTCCAACAGAGAGACTATAATTCGTGGGACAATTCTTTCGAACGAGCTATGCCGAAACGCATCCTCGTCCCTGTTAGTCCGTTTGTTCCCTGGGCAAGAGCGCTTGCCACCGCAATTGTTGACTTAGAAGAACCAGACACTACTGAACTAATCCTGCTGCATGTATTTACCGAGGAAGAAAAACAAGCCGCTCTCGCTGATACTGACCTCGGAGACAATTCAGATATTACGCGTCTCACTAACTCACAGTCAAATATCGCTGCAGCTCAAGACATCCTCACTGAAGCAGGATTCACGATCACGACCCGTGGCACGGTCTCAGACAATCTCGGCGAAGCAATCCTCGACGCAACAGAAGCAGTCGATGTCGACTGCCTCTATCTCTTCAGCAGACGACGGAGTTCCGCTGGCAAAGCTGTCTTCGGGAGTACCATCCAGCATATCCTGCTAAATGCTACTGTACCGGTTCTCACTATTCCCCCTACGGCAGTATCATTTACATCTGCAAACAATCCGTGAAACAGTACTGAGCACAGTACTTTGTTATCGATTTTTATACTACTCAGTAGCTGTTAGCTGGAGTGAGCTAGATTAACGTATTCAGCAACAAATTCTACTACCCGTCGTTCTGCTTTACGAAGATGCTGTGATACCGTTGTTTTCGCGAGCTCTAATTCCTCGGCAAGCTCCTTTAGCGTCGTTTCACGCGGTCGCTCGTAGTATCCCATCTCAATGGCCGTATCTAGTATCTCTCGTTGTCGGTCAGAAAACGATTGCAAGAGATTTTGCCACTCGGTTACACTCGGAACGACATGAGTCTGGAAATCTTTCGTGATTCGTTCGACTTGTACACTGCCAAATTCCCGGAGCAGATTCACTGCCTCGGAGATACTTTCCCGATCCTCAACTAGCAGATCAAACACCATTTGACCATTTTCTAGCTCACCGAATGCTCCAAATGGTAGATAGCCTTCGTACAGGAGGATTTGTAGTGGTGTGTACTCCATGTAGTTGCCTCGGATGAGGACTGTTACTGTCAGTCGATCACGATACTGGAACTGGCTTGATTCGATTACATCTAAAGATTCAGTATTATCATGCTCCCGTATTGTCCGGAGAACATCATCGAAATTCTCCTCAGTGAGATCAAGACTCATAATCCCCAAATATCGCCGTCCACGAAATGTAGATGCCAGAAACTGTCCGCTCACGTCGTAGCCACGCAGATCCGTCGTCCAATCCCCTTCGTAATTCACCCGGATCCGTACACTCAACATTCTTCTGAACCTCTTGTAGAGTCAACCCACAAAAGCAATTCGATGGTAGAGCGTTACAAACCCCTGAATTCCAGTTAGATAACCAAGCAGAGCGATGTCATAGTCTTCTTCCTCTGTCAAATAGAAGATTCTTTTCTCAGATTTCCATAACCGACGAAAGCAGAACCCGGACGGATAGAAACAGATGTGAAATCACTTTAGTGATGGTTGAACAGCTAGCGAAGGCTACGTCCGAAAAACCGTTCAAGTATATTTTAGCTTCCTGTTTTCTCCTTTTTCCCCATCGTCTCGTTCAGTATCTCAGCGATCGCCTGACGTTTGAGGAGAAGAAACCCAGTGAAGACAACGAGGAACCCAATGACAGTGAGCGGTGTGATAGATTCTCCTAAAGCGACAACTCCCACCACCGTAGCGACAACTGGTATGAGGTAGGAAATGAGCGACGTTTCGAGCGCGCCCCGGACCTCTAGAAGAGTAAAGTAGATAAAAAAGGCGATAGCGGTGGCAAAAACTCCAAGATAGGCAACAGAAACACTGGCTTCAAAAGATGTTGGCAGCGAGAACGATTCGCCGACACCAACACTAACCGCATGAAGGAGGAGTCCTCCAATGAACATCGACCATCCTGAGAGAGCAGCTTTGTCAAGCGTTGGGCCTACACGCTGAATAAGAACACCACCAAGCGCCACACCCGCTACCTGAAGAAAAACTAGAAACCGCCCAACAATTTCGTTCCCAAGTAAGTTGCTAGGATCCGGGCGTACAATCAGGCCAACACCGAGAAAGCCCAGTAAAATACCGAATGCACCCATCATCGAGACCCGTTCTTCCGGAAGAAAACCTAACGCCCACAACGATGTCACAATCGGAAGTAAACTCTGTAGGATGGCAGCCATTCCAGTCGACACCGTTTGCTGGCCGATAAAGAGAAAGGCATTTGATCCGACGAGAAACACTGCACCGGCGAGAATGGCACTCATGTTCGCACGGTCAGTCGGCAACTAATTGTTATCCCGGAAATTCGCATAGCCCAGCAGGAGAACAGCAGCGACATCATAACGGAAAGCAGCAAGAAGTACTGGCTCCAGCGACTTCAGCCCGACCGAAATTGCTAGAAACGAAAGCCCCCATAATGTAGCCAGAATCCCAAACAGTCCAACAGTCGCGAAACGATTATTCACAATTTACCAGAGGGGCGCCAGATAATTATTCCCCCCGATTCCGCTCTCCCCAAGATACAACAGAATCGCTCTGCACGAGATTCATGAGTGTCCATTTGATCGCTCCCCTGCGCACAATATCATCGAGATACTGCTCAAAGAACTAGCCTCGTATTCGTTTCAGTCGTTGATTTACAGGAATCCATCAACAAAACCGATCCGTCAACGATCTAGATGATAATGCTGACAAACCTGTCAACATATTATCGTCGTGCCAGCTATCGGTTATCAGCTGTCTCCTCATACTCCTTAACCTGCGGTAACAAAATTGCTAATTAGCTCGCAACGCCGTCCAAACTCGCTCTCTCAGTCCATGAACCAGCCCAAACTATTTACATTTATATATCATTAAAGTCCCTGAATAATCAACTCCAAAATAGCCTAATCTGAATTTGGCTATTCTGTATTAGTGCCTCCTATCGAGGATATTGACAGGCAGCCGTCGCGCCCTGATCTCGCCCGAATCTGCTCCGACAAGGATTCCAACACATTCTAAATTGCCATCAAAACTCGTCACGCGGTCTCGACGGAGAAATCAAGCATCTACTCGAGTAACGCGAACGCTGACCACGATACCGACCATGGGCATAGAACCGAGTTGATACAGCCTCCGATATAATCATCTCTGCATTCTCCAGACCTACCACGGTTCGTCGAAGTGATATCACAACCCCGGGTGTTCTCGTCGTCCAACTCACGCCGACACCACCCCCGGGATGGGGGTAGAACGCACCACTGACTACGGTCGTCTGGGGCAACACCAGTTGAAATCCTGTGTCGATTCCTCTGTATAGACGTTTAAACTAATTGGCTATACGAGCAACCTTTATACGGCTAGTGAATTTAGACGTCCGTACGACACCCGTTGGAGTGACGGACGACCACGGGGAGTCCGGAACGGTACTCGCTTGCCGCTCTCCGTGGTGTTTCTCGTTCTGCGTGCTATCGACGGCGTATCGGCGTGAGCGTCTCGTGTTGCGTTCGTCGGCCCCAGATGTAGGTGGACAAGCGTGGACGAGAACAAGAGCGGCGATTGTGATATCACTCGCGACCGGGGGTGTCTCGGGGTGGTGAGCGTCAGTTTCACTGGACACGTGGTGTCCCGGCAGCTGTTGACACCCGTCGAGTGATATCACTCTCGTTGGTCGCCCATCAGGTACTGTGTCCTATGATGGTCTAGTGTGTCCTGCAACAGTGCTAGTCGTGATCCCACGCTTGCATCCGTTGGCAGCGCCGTTATCGTGATGGCTCTCGGTCACGGCTCGCCTTCTCTCCGTGTTAATCGCACTATCCGTGACTCTTAGACGACGAATAGTTGCGCAAGCACGATTACTGTCAGGGCGAGACAGAGGACCGCTATTGTGTATGCGAATAGCCCGTAGGTTGCTGGATTATCTTCTTCTACCGCTGGCCGGCGAAGCCGCTCAAGACCAGTTCCAAGAAACGTCAGGGCAACGCCAACCCGCGCGAGACTCACGAGGCCGAGTTGCACGTGATAGACGAACAGCGACTGTACTAACAAGACTACGCCGCTATACACAAAACACAGCGTCACAAACCGTGCTGGACGCATCCCGGATGTAGTACTCTTCCGACTGGTATGTGGCTACCGGTGCCGGAGCAATCGTAGCGAGTCGCTTCTACCGGGCTATTCGGTCGTGATCACCACAGCTGTCGCTACCGGCGCTAGGGCGACTATCGCTGGCGATGGATGCCTACTCGTTTGTGATGACGGCGACGAACGCGTCATCGAGTCGGCTGATGACGTCGGCAGTCACATCCGCTGGGAGATCGTCGACCGCTTCGAGCGCGTCGTCCAGGCGAGCGTGTACCGCATCGAACGCCGTCATATTCTCATCAGCGTGGTCGACCTCGTAGTTGCCTCGCTGGAGTTCCATGGCGTACATGCGGCCGGTATGTTTTGCGCGAGCGATATCGGTGAGCCAGCGGGCGAGATCTCGCTTCCACTCCTCGCGCAGTTCGTTGGTGTCATCGTCTTCGTCGACATCGGTCGATTTCCAGGCGTCGAAGTTGGTGACGGTGTCGGCGCGCTCGGCGACAGACTGTGCCGTGTCGAGCTCCGTCTGCAGCCGTGTCCGGAGGGTGTCCTTGCTACAGTAGTACGAATCGGCGGACGGGCTCGGATTCTCGTACAGCAGGTCGGTGACGATGTTCGTGTACGTCTCGCGGATGTGTTCCTCGCCACGCTCTTGTTCAGCGTCTGCAACGCGGTTTGTGAGGTGGAGGCAGTAGGTGTCGACGAGGTCGTCAATCGTCTCTCGGGGGACGATACCGTTCTCGTAGGCCTGTGAGCGTGCAAGGCCAGTGAGGATGCGAGCGGCTGGTCGGTGGCTCGCCTTCAGGGTGTCTTCACTGACACGACTCTCGTGGATTTCGAGGTCGTCGCTCCAGTACCCGCCATCCTCGGGATTCTTGACCGCGTCCCGCAGCGTCTTCCAGTCGAGTTCGGGACCGGGTTCGGCAAGGTCGTCGGGCGTGACCGTGAGATAGTATGAGTCGGGCTCGTACTCCCCGATCGATGTGTCGGAGTCGGCCTCGAGATCGAGTTCCTCGACGGTGATCTCGTCGTTCGCGAGCGCCTGAAGGTCCTCTACCGACACATGGCCCTGTTCGATATGCGTGGGGTCGAGGTCGTCGAACTGGTCGGTGAACGCGTCGTCGATGAGATTGCGGAGGAGGGCTCCCTGCGAGCAGTCGTTGAGTGCGGCGAGTGTTTCGAGCTTGGTGTCGCCCTCGTTGTCGGTCCAGAACGTCTTCTGAGTGTTCTTGGGCTGGGGCTCCGACTCGGGCTGCTGTGGCTGGGTGGCCTGGCTGGTGGCAGCCATCTATCGCTCACCCCGTGGTGGGAGGCCGACGTCCTCGGGGTCGAGTTCCTGGAGTTGCTGGGCGGGCCGCTCCACCCTGTCGGTGTCGGGGTCGAAGATGTCGAACTTGATCAGCCACGTGCGGGCGGTCATCGCGGAGATATCGAAATAGGTAGCTGTTGCAGCTATTGTGCCCTCCTGCTCGTAGACTTCGCGCAGGCGGTCGGGGTCTCGGTACGGTGGCTGGCTGCCGTCGTCAGACTGGGGTTGGGACGCTTCTCGGTTGGTGTGGTGGTTGGTTACTCCGGAACTGGTGGTGTTGTTACTCATTGACGTGCACCTCCGATACTGCTGGTGCTGTTGTGGGAGCGTCGTCGGTTGGTGGCGTGGAGAGCCGTGGGAGGTGGGCGATGGTGGTGAGCGTGCCGATACACTCTGGGGGCGTGTCGCTACTCGGGTACTCGGTGACAGTCATCGTCGACGAATCAGACTCGGAGGGACTGCAGTGGTAGTGGGCGTGCTGGACGTGCTCGTGAGCGTTAGTGGTAGTCGGCGGTACACTGAAAACGAGGCGTGGCCCCTTGGAGGGGGTGGGTATGGTATCAGCGACGGTAAGGATGGTGCGTGGTCGCTCGGTGGTTGTGATGCGAACGCGGTCGCCGGGCGACAGCTCCTGGACGAGCGTGGTGGGGTCGCGGGGGTCGAGCGGCTGTGGGACGCCGTGGGTCATTGGTGGTCACCCTGGTTGGGACTGGTGATGGTGTGGATGGTGGCGTGGGTGTGGTGCCAGGCGTACTCGCCGTCGGGTCGGCATTCGTAGCGGGCGAGCCTGGTCTGGGTGTGGTCGTACTCGTGATAGTAGGTGTATTCGAGCCGGTAGCAGTCGTGGCACGGCGTCGCAAAGTACAGGATGTGCTCGCCGGGTTCGGGGCCACGCAAGGTGAGTTCGGGCTCGTGGTGAGTGTGTTGGTAGACCACTCCGGTGAGTGTGCGGTGTTTGGTGTCGACCTGGACCGGATCAGTCTGGGCGAGCGACCGGATCACGCCGTCGTCCTCACGCGTCACCGTCGCTCACCTCCCCCGGCGTGGCGTGGTGGGTGGCCTGGGTGTGCGGCGGGCGCTGTCGCTATCCAATAGGGGCGTGCACTGGTAGGCATTCAGGCACGCACCTCGCTCCTGTAGTCGCTCGCGGTAGTGTCGTGGTGGGCGTTGGTGTCGATCCCGTGGCGGGCTTCGAGGATGTGCCGGTAGTGCCTGCGTGTTTCTGTGGGGGATTCCCCTGGTGGGGTGGAGGGCAGCGTGCTGTTGCCTGTTTTTGTGGTGGTGACCGAGCTATACAGGGTGGTGTCGTCGGGGATCTGGAAGCCGTCCTCGTCGTAGTCGATCCTTAGGCGGCGTTCGAAGAACCGCTGGCAGTCCCCGGTTGCGTAAATGCAGTACAGATAGGGCTGTTCGTCGCTCGTCTTCTTGTGGGTCTGCCAGCCAACACGGAGTTCGACAAGGTACGCTCGCGTGATCTCGTCGTCGGGCGTGTCGCTAGTGGTGGGTTGGTCGGCGTCTTCACTGATGGTTTGGTCGGTTGGCTCGAGGCGTTCGACTGGTTCGAACACCGTCTCGCCGAGTGTGGCCTCAACCGAGAGCGCGCCGCCGTTCGGCTGCTCGTCGAACGACGCCATCAACAACGGCCTCCCGTCGAGGTTAGCTGGTAGTCGATGCGCTTTTCACTCGCACACGTGATTGCACTCATGCTTCGGAATCCTTGCCGAAGCGTGGTCGGTGTCACTAGCACCGGCCTTTTCAGGCGACTCCACGCTTCTGATTGAATACACACACCCAAGCTCCTTAGTATTTACGTTGTAAAAAGTATCGTAAATGGAAGTGAAAATAGCTATGGCAGAACAGATAGACACTATAATCACCGGCCTATAATGACTAGACTAAGGATGGCGGAAGAAGAGGACTTAGACGAACTACACTGGGAGATCATCGAGATTCTCCGCGAAGGACGTGGTACACCCAGCTATCTCGCCACTCGAACGGGAGAGAGTCGACAACTCGTTTCTAACCGTCTCCGTGATCTTCAGATGGCAGATATTGTTAAACAAATCCATAGAGGACTATACGAACTTGATCCGGAGGAAGTCCCCATTCGCGACTAGCAGAGGGTTTCTACCGTGTCGCGACCGCCGAGAGCGGGTAACGCTGCCTCTCGTGGCTAGTTCCCTCCCATGTCAGCGTCGTGGGCTCGCATCCAGCCGGCGAGATCGGGATCAGCGAACGAGATCTCGATATGTTGGCTGCCAATGCTGTCTGACTCTCCATATTGTTCACATAGGAAACACGGTCGGCCATTTCCTCCGTCACGCGATCGCCTTCTCAACGCGACCCCGGCATTGCTGTCACCAATCGCCACTGAACTCGGTGGTTAGTCCACAGCAGTCGGTGAAGTGCCTGAGGTGCCGCTTTTTAGCCTCTTGGTTTAGCGAGACAAAAAGATAGTATCCAGTGGAAAGTTCTCTATACAGTCGCATCTGATCACCTGACGCATGCACTGGCTCAGTATTGAGAATCGCGCTCTTCTTCCCGGGCACATATGGAATCGACTCCAGTTTTTCGTCGAGAGCATAGTCCCGGATTAGAAAATCAACCGCTGACGCCATCACATTCGACTGATTCCCATCCGTGAAAGACTGAACAATATCACCATTCTCATACAGAGTAACAGTGAATGATTCCTCTCCCGACTCATCCGGGGACTGTTTGTCAGTCAGTTCAGACTGACTATCTGCAACCGGAGCTTTCGAATCATTTTCCCTCTCTTCGAAGGCTCCGATCAATTTATCGATGAACTCCTTTGATTCGGGTTCAACCTCCTGAGCCAGCGACTCACCAATCTCATCAACGACAACCTCCGTTACTTCTTCAGCGATTCGTTCCTTCTCTCCCTGCAATCGCTGAACAGCGTGTCGCCGTGCTTCAATACGATGGGCAATCGTTTCTGCTTCCCCTGTCTCTACCAATTCCTTCGAAAGCAGCTTCAGCGTCGACCAGTTCTCTGAAAGCTCCTCAAGCGAGAACTGGGCCAGTGAGACCTCGTCCGGTCGAGAACTGTCCTGCCGGCGGCGGAAAAGTTCGAAACGCGCTCCATTCGTCAGCAACCCCCAATCAACCCCTTTCTGTCGCATATAGCTCGTTAGTTGACCACGATCCCCCTCAGACAACGAGTTGTCACAGCCCTTTGCTTCAATGAAGACCACCGGTGCGTTCTCTAACTGAAGCGCATAGTCTGCACGAGTATTCCCACGACCGATCTGCATCGGATACTCTAATTCGACATCAGCAGAGTAGATATCCCAACCGAGCAGCTCGATCAGCGGCTGGATGAGTTTGACCTTCGTATTCTGCTCATCCATCTGTGGCGTCTGCTCGATCAGTGACTGAGACCGCTCAACGTAGGCATCGACATCGGCTTCATCCATATTGGGAATTGTTGTAGAGTGGTGCTGTACGAGATGTATAAAATCCACTGGTAAAGCGGTAAATGAATTAGATCACAGAACAACTGATCATCTACAGTGAGGCGTGGGGCTGAGAGGCGCTGATAGAACTTTGAGATACTCAACCACGATTTCAATAAAATAGAGATCGCATCTTGATCTGAGTCGGTGTAATCTTCAGTGAAACGGGAAGTATATTTACATGAGTGATAGACTGGTGATATCATGGGCAATGAGTCTCGGATGACTACAGAGCGGTTCTTCGGTGGTGTGGATGAGCGACTCGACAACCTGCAGAAGATGCTACGCTATGTTTCGAACTCGAAGCCAACTGAGACCGAACTTACCAACTGGATCCTTAATCACACCTCGGCTGGAGCCGAGAGTACCGTCCGCCGGAATATTGCGTTTCTCGAATCGATCGACCTCCTCAATGTCACCAACGAAAGCATAGAGTGCACGAATAAGGGCAAAGCGTTCTGGCAGCACCGGGAACCACTTGTGATGTACGAGGGATTGGCGACTGGTGTTGATGGCTTTCGGGAGATTGCACGGTCGATTGCCGCCGGGCATCGGTCGTTAGAAGCGATTCAGCGTGACCCGCAAGAAGCCTATCCTGATTATGATCTACCGATAGACGTCATCACCGGCCATCTTGACTGGCTCAAATCACTCGATCTCATCATAGAACAAGACGGCGAATATCGGATTGCAATTGAGGGCGGCGAGTTTGACGTCGGGCAGCGATACAATCGCTGGTTCATCCACGACGTGCTAAAGGGCGAACGCTACAAGGGAATTGCAACCCCGAGTGCACTACCGCTGATTATGATTTTCACCGGCGACTCGGGGAGTGTCTACGGCTACAACGACGAATTCCTCGAAGACGATACGTTCCTCTACACCGGTGAGGGAACTGAGGGAGATATGACGATGGACAGCGGGAACAAAGCCCTCCGTGACCACAAAGCGAACGGCGAGTCCATTCACTTGTTCGAGGATACCGAGATACCGTGGATCGTCACATACCTCGGCGAGTACGAATACGTCTCGCATAAAACCGATACGCTTCCCGACGAAAACGGCCAATCACGGGACGCGTTCCGGTTCCAGACTGCTAAGGTCGCGATACAACTCCTGCCTGGATAGCCGGGCCTCGGTTGCCCGCTCCTATTCTATGTGCGTGAAAATAGCCGGCACATCACCATACGGCGACTCAGAGAGAATAGCCGTGCTGAACGAATGATCAGAGCGTAGTTTTGATTCGTTTCGATACGATAAGATAGAGATACATCTACATTACTTTTCTCTCTTTATGAATTTCAACGTCTGAAAGGTCAAAACTCAAGGTAGTCGGTATGACGGTAGGTTGATCAACGAGCGGGGAGCCTGCAGGATGAATTCCCGCATCTTTGTATACTTTCGCAAAATCATTTAGTTCACTTTCTGGATTAGTTTCTAGAGTTAATACTTTATTTATATAATATTTGCCAAGCAAATCTTCGTATCGGATATAAAAATACAAGTACGTTATGCCGACGTCTTGGCGGCCTAACTCGGGAATTCCAGATTTAAAGCTATATCTGGAATTCTGGAGCCCATCTTTTTCTTTGAAGTTTAGCTTCAGAGTAGGTTGGGCTTCAAACGATACTCTGTCTTCTCCTGGCTTGATGGATTGACCTTGCCGATGTTGAGTTGGATCTTCTGGTTGGCGCGTGAGAGTAGCGGTAGAAATGTCTGGAGCTACATTGTCGGTTTCTTTAAACACTGAGAGAACAACGAGCTCCAAGTTTCTCCCAACGCCATTGCCGAAATTAGAAAGCTCAATAACTAGTCGGTCTTCGTCAACTGTGTAGTCTTCAATCTCTACCACCGGTTTGTGATTTGCCTCCATCAGTTGCTGTTGCTCTCGATTTGTACGGTACTGGGCGAAGTAGAGAAGAATCAAGAATGCGGATAACGTTCCAGAAACAGCCCCAGAATTATTATTCAGAAATTGTCTCGAACCTGGGTACGATAGAACAAGAATGATCCCAACGATTACCAGGAAACCAAAAATATACCTACTTGAACTTCTCAATTTCATATAACTGTAATCAGTATTCAGAGCATAATCTATCTTGTGTTCAATTTTCTCTTCGTTAAAGGTGGGCCACTGCGGGTTCATCGAATCAGTTGTTTGCCCACTTCGCCGGACCGATGAGCCCGATGTCGCCAGTCAGCTCATAGAGACGAACGCCAGCTGAGGCGGTCCTCAACTAGACAGTCGTATCCAAGCTATCATAAAATAATTATTACATATAGGTGGGATTCCTCGTTCAGATGCGCAAGGACGCTGCGCCCGACGCGGCCGTTTCCTCCCCGACGTTTCGGGTTTCAAAATTCTACTGGGATTTCTACACTTTTATTACCATTTGCACTGATAATGGCTAATGACATCAACGGGGAAGCTTGCAACCAAGTTCTCGGATGTGATACATGCTGTCGATGAAACAATTGGTGAGAATCGGGCCTATGTGAGGGGATCGGCCCACACGACGAAGACGACCGGATTGACGCCTCGTCGCCGAAGTTGTGGACAGCGACCTATTCGAGGGCACTGTCTATACTGTGAAGTCCGACGCCAGCCAGGTACGGTATCCCGGTGGGCAGTCTGCTGATCTCGTCATTGACGCAGAGAATAGCCGCGAATACTGTGAAGCGAAGCTCTTCCGGTTTCAGAAAGCCAACGAACAACTCTCTTCACGCGGCTTCAGCAAGGTCTTCAATCCCTATCAGGACAAGAACTCGCGGTCGTTCGTCCACGACGTCTCAAAGCTCGCCGACTCAGACATTCGCGCGACAAAAACATTTCTCGCTCCTTACTACTGACCAGTCAACGGCGCTGGCACCGGTATCTCCGCCCAAGAAATCGCAGAGAAATTCGCTACCGAGGTCGACCAGTGGACTGACCACACAATCAGCGTCGACACCATCGCCCACTTCTCCGGACTACAGCACCCCGTCCACAAACGCGGCGCCATCATCACGTAGACTCTCGACAACCAGCCTGACCAGTACTTCTAGTTCCTCCCATGGTGGCGTTGTGTGCTCGCACCCGGCTGGTCAGATCTGGTCGGCCATTTCCTCCATTGTACGAGAGCCGTCGTTCTTGTATACACACCCGTAGTGGGTGGCGACCGTCCGATAGTCTAATACAGAGGGTATATTCATAACGTGACTTCCGAGCTGGTCGCAGTTCGATATTGGACGGGACCTGGGTCAAATCCGTCAGTTCTCTCGCTCCGTGTACCACGAAAGCGTTTCACCGATGGAAAGACCCTCTGTCGGGATTTCCACACTCACACCATCCAAATCCCGTATTTTCGGGAGAAGTTCACCGTAGTAATCTTGCCCTGCGTGAATCACAAGATGCACACCAGTCTCGAGGAGCCCGGCTTCTTCGAGTTCTTGGTACACTTCTTCCGCCCAGTCACGCTTTTTTGCGACTCTTGCACCTGTGAGCGTCTCATCGTAGGGTTCGATGGGTGGTCCATCGGGATCGAGTAGGCCGTGTTTCGCCGAGAGGATCCACCACTCGTCGTGTTCCTCTTCGGCATACGACCGCATTTTCCGGTAGTACTGAGACGTATAGAGATCACGGGGTTTCGCCAGCCTATCCTGCTTGGTTTTGACGCAGCTAACGAGCCCGATTTCCCGTGTCATGGTTCTGTGAGCTTCCAGGCAATGACCGCCCCGTGCTGGTGATGGGGGTGGCGGAGGCCACTGAAGGATTCGATGCAAACAGTTTCGATTGGAATGTCGTACCAGTACTCTACATCGAGGGTGAATTTCTCGGCGATCCGTTTCGCACGGAGTTCCTCGTACTCTTCCTCGTTGCGCTCGTAATAGAGTCCGAGTACTCCACAGGGGAAGTCGAATCCGGATTCTGCCAATTTCTGGCAGTCTGTCAGCATCGAGGACGAGCTCCGTTCCGGAAATGGGCTGAAGACGCTCTTATGCATGTTCGGATCGATATTGCCGTTGTCACGTCGGAACCGGATGAGCTTCGCCTCAATCGGCAACTGGTCGCCGTCATTCTCCAGGAGCAGATCGACACGGCGGCTGGAGTCGGGATAGGGTTCTTCGTATTTGATCGTCTCCTCAACGGCGGCCTGTTTCTCTAGCTCCGTTCGTGTCTTTTCGATTTGGTTTTCTTCTTCGAAGGGGCCGATGCCGGGCTTCCACCTACTATGGTTGGCTGTCTCATCGACGGTCGGGATTGCGTCTGCGAAGGCCTGCGCCAATTGTCAGATTCGATGGCTCGAGCGCTTCATGGTATTTCTAGATGCTGTTCTAAAGACGCGGTCAGTTCGTTGGCAAGAGCGGTGCGCTCGGGGTTCTCGAGACCGACTTCTTGGAAATGGGCGTCGAGGGCATGGCGGCTCTCTTCGAGATTCTCACCTGCCTTTCCGATAATCTGCCCGGCTTGCCAGATGATCGAGTCGATTCGGAGCAACGAGATGGGGTGACCGATCTTTTCGCTTACTCGTTCCATCACCTCTGTCCAGGCGGCCATGACCTTGTTCGTCTCTGTGGACTCCGTTATCCCCGAGGTCTCTGAGACGCGCTCGACCTGTAGGTCACACGGAATCGGAATATCATAGGGGAATTCCAGATACTCGCCTGTCTCAATGAGGTGAGCGATATCATAGATTTTCATAGAGAGGACCACCGTCTTCTTTCGCTTCTTATTCTCGATACCATCCGCAAGTTGTTCCCACACTTCGAACGGTTCTACATCCCGGTGATTCGCTAAGAACCATTCTGCGAATCCTGAATTGAGCAACTTCTCGAGACGAGCACTCTTCATACTAGTGAACCTGGCGTTGACCGGCTCCTCCATGAACTCCCATAATATCGTCTCTACATCGGTGAGTGAGCCTAAGGAGCCGTGTTCAAGCGAGATGTCGGTGAGTGTGCGCCAGAATGCTTGAGCGTCTCCATTGAGCTGGAAATCCTGGGTCGTCGCACAAATAACCAGCAGCTGAACTCGGTCGGTATCTTCGAACTCTCGATAGAGTCTCTTGATAGTGTTGTACTCAGGTTCGAACTGATCGAAGGCAACAATCCCTTCATAGCCGATGTCCGCAATCGCTTCTGACACAGCCTTTACGCGCTCCTCTCGCATATTTGTAGTCATCTCATAGAAGGTAACAAGTATTCTGGTCGCAATAACCAAGCCTTCCAGAACGCCAAACGAGCCGTCATGGCCATTATTGACCTCATTTTCGAATTAATTCGGATCTACATTTCTATCACCATATAGGATATTCCTCCGCAAGGTTTTCCCGTAGCTGTCAAACAAAACTCACATCGCAGCTATGGTACTACTCGCCGCCAACCAGCGGCCTAATCGCAGAACAGAGTGGCGATATGCTTCGACCAAACACCCCCGTCCCGCGGCAATGTAGTCCTTTAGGAGTCATCCTTTTGATGACTGTATTTCCTCTGAATCTTCACATTACAAACTCCAATACGAAAACTATAAATATAGCACATTTCTATTTAACATGTAGGGTTGTAATAATATCGATGGATAAGGAATCTCGTTTAGGTCGACGACAATTTGTGGCAGCAAGTGCTCTCACTCTCCTTGCAGGTTGTGCAGGGACGGGGTCGAATACGACAACTAGTTCTTCGACGAAAGGCGACGGCTCATCATCGTCACAGGGCGGAGATGGGACCTCGGAGTCCAAGCAAAAACAGAAGAAGGCGTCAGTCAAGGTTGGGGAAGTTGTCGAAGGCGATAACTTGGCGATGGTTGTCCGCGAAGTGGAGGAAACAGAGAAACTGGGCGAGTTCCAGAAGGCCAAAAGTGGGAACACGTACCGGGTTATTCGAATGGCCGTCAAAAACACGAGCGGGGACTATATCGACTTTAACGGGTTCCTGCAGGCTCAACTCAAAGACGATTCGAACCACGTCTATGACGCCACCGTCAGTAGTACTGACCACCCAATCCAGAGTGGTATCCTCGCAGCAGGAGAAGTCGCCCGGGGAGATATCGTCTTCGAAGTCCCGAAAGACGCGTCGGGACTAAACTTACAGTTCGACTTCACTACTTTCGATCTCTTCAACTTCAACCGTGTCACAGTAGCGCTTGACGAGGAAGCAGAGTCAATCGCTAATCTTGAGCAGTCGCTCAAAGTCGATGTGCTCTCACCCGGTAAGACGTCGTCCCAGAGCGATGTTTCAGTCGTCGTCCATGGCGTTCGCACCGCCTCAGAACTCGGGTCATTCGCACAAGCGGCAGACGGCCGTGAGTACGT
>NZ_JBPBWC010000018.1:0-105333 GCF_050954125.1 Halomicrococcus pelagicus
TTTGATTCGGTCCTCAGTCTGTGTCGAAACCAGCATCGTCGAATCGTGCTTGCGTTGCTCACAGAAGAACAGCGGTCATTGACGCTGACTGACCTCATAAAGACCATTCTCACGTACAATCATCAGACGCCAATTGCAGAGGCGTCTGAGGACGTGATAACAGAGGTTCGCCGCTCGCTTCATCACGTCCACCTCCCAAAGTTGGCCTCGGCAGGACTCATCAACTATGATCCAGAACGACAGCTCGTAGAACCAACCGAGCAACTCGACCAGGTGCAGCCAACCCTGTCTCCGATCTTCGATGCCGACCCCACACTCGAAGCGCCAATAGAACTATAGTGTCGATCACCGCTCTCCATTCTCGTCCAGCACGAGATCGTTCCATCGAGGAAACGAAGACGACGACCAATACACATCCGTACAACGCGGCTCATGGAATCCGGCCACCGGATTTCGAATAACGTAGGCATCAAGCTTCCCACTCGGGTGGGTACAGATGGCCTATTTTTTGGTCATGAGAGGTGGGCGGTGACGTCGGTCGAAGAGATCATGCCGACGTAGTCGTCGTCGACGACGGGGAGGTGTTTGATTCCATAAGTGGTCATCATGGCGGCGACTTCCTCCATGTAGAGGTCTGATGTGGCGGTCTCGACGCCGGTTGTCATGACGTCGGCAACCTGTAGTTCTGAGGTCTCGTGTCCGTCGGCGACGACTTCAATCACGTCTGTACTGCTGATGATTGCTCGGGGCGTGTGCGGAACGACCAGCGCACTGATGTCTTCGTCGCGCATCCGCTGGGCGGCTTCCATGAGTGTCGCGTCTTTTGAAATCGTCTTCAGCGGCGTTGACATTACGTCTTCGACGGTTGTTCTGTCATCAGAGCTCATACCCCCGTCCATGCATTCAGTCATTATAAAGAACAAGGAGAATTCCTGTGTCTTTGGGCGCGGAATAAATATAGAAACTTAATGATGTTTTGGCCTACCGTAAACGGCCGTGTGGACATAATTTTACAGTTTACCGAGCCATATTGAAAACAATGTACTATAGCAAGCGAATACGGTCACAAATTGTCCAGTAATTGGGGAAGATTCCCAGAATGATTGAAGCAGTAGCATGCCCAATCTCTACTTGGGGGAGTTCGATGTACGATACAATTCTTCTTCCAACGGATGGAAGGGATACGTCAAATCCGGTGATTGAACATGGAATCGAGCTTGCGCGTAAGTTTGGAGCAACTATCCATGTTCTCTATACTATTGAAATGCCATATTTAGAATATGTGGATGATGATGAATGGAATCGCTCGATCAAGAAGTCTTTAAGAAAGGACGGAATCAAAGCGACTGAGGACATTGCTAACCGGGCGCGTGAGTATAGCCTTGAAGTGGTTACGGCGATTGAGACTGGACTTCCGTTCCAAGTTATCAGTGAGTACACTACCACCCACGGTATCGATCTCATCACTTTGGGAACTGCTGGAACGAGCGCCAAGTCACGCGTAATAGGAAGTACGGCGAAGAAAGTCGTTCGATTGGCTGAAGAGCCTGTGCTAACAGTTCGGACATCAGAAACAGTGCCATCGACCGACTACAAAAAGATCATTCTTGCGACCGACGGCACCCCAGGGTCGCAGCGCGCAATTGGTGAGTGTGCAATCCTCGCCGAGAAATATGATGCATCGGTGCAGATTGTCTCTGTGATCGACATCGATAAAATCCAGTCCGAGTCATTTATCGATAGTCTGGAAGAAACTGGCCGGCGGATCTGTGAGGACGCGATGGAACAGCTTTCGGCGGCCGGCATCCACGCGACGAGTCACATTCTCTGGGGGAGACCAGCCGACCGAATACTGACGTATGCAGACGAGCAGGATGCCGACCTGATTGTTCTGGGGACGCATGGCCGCTCGGGCTGGGAGCTGTTTGTGTTAGGAAGTGTCGCTGAGGCAGTGCTAAGCCGGACAGCGATTCCGGTACTGACAGCACGCAATATGGGGTGAGACGGCCGTGTTACTATCTCAGGCAGTAAGGGCAGTTTCACTTGAGTGGTCCACGGCGGCAGCTCCGCCGTTGAATTTCATGAATTTATCTGGAGGAGCTGAAATGCAGGCGCTAAGCTCCTGTTCCCAATAGAGCAACCGATGCAGTCAGCAGTTTGTGCTGCCGCTTGTGCTGCCGGCGGACGCCGAGCTACTTAGGAGGCCACATCATGTGTCTCGTCGCTCACAGCTCCCGTCTCCTTTTCTCTCACGCAGTACCCAACAGCACTCCCCACCCGATTTGCACTCTCGGACGACTGCTCCATACTGTAGTAACGGCGAAATTACAGTAAACGAGTCGGCTTTCGACTCGCTACCGCTATAATTCGAGAAAATACCTTCGGTGGGGCTTGCTCCGTTCGTTTCTGGTTGTTGGTGTCGATGACTGCTATTGGTCAGTCGTCGGCCGACATCTCCGGGGCGAAGAGATCCTCCGGGAGTTCGCCGGCCTGCGTGAGCATGTCAAGCATGTTGATCTCCTGCCATGATTCGGCAAGCTTGCCGTCCTCAAATCGACTGATCTCAATTCCTGTCATCGTCACCTCCTCGTTCGAGGGTTGTACGTTCCCCATCTCGCCGACATGGGTGCCCGTCATCGACCAACGTCCGATGACGTAGTCGTCCGCCGAAATGGTCTGCTGGATATCGATTGTTGCGTCCTCGAAGACGTCGGTGCCCATCTCAACCATCTCTCGATAGCCTTCCCGGCCGCCTGACCACTCAGCATCGTCTGGCATCGATGGGTCGTGGAGGACGTAATCCTCAGCGATAAGATCGTCAACGGCGTCGAAGTTCCGCTTCTCCCAGATCTCTTCGTTGATTCGCCTGTAAACGCTCTCGTTGGTTTCGGCTGTTGTCATAATGGTTCTCCGTCCCCGTGCTGTGACGGGTGCTACATGGAAGACGCGCTACTCGATAGTAATGAGCCAGTTTGCCCAGTGCAACTCCGTCTTACCGCCGACAACGTGTCGGCACTGTTATGTTACCTGTTCGGTCATCACAAGCAAACCACCTAGCCTTACTATCGTGATTGCAACTGTTTCGACGAAACTTCCCAACCTCGCGTGCTACGAATAGCGGCTACCTCTTCTGTGAAGTACCTCGGGGACAAGCCCCGAGGCTTCACCGTTTTGTCACATTCCGGGGGTCTTCACAGACCTGTAGATGAATCCTGACAATGAACAATCAAGACGCCTCCTCTCGTCGTTGTGTAGGCCGGCAATGACCTGATGTTGGCTGACGATACGTCCGACCCAGAGAATTGCTTGCATCAGGCGCTTATCGATTCCGATCGGAATCGCTGCAAATCCCTGTTGCCACCATACTCTTATCACGGACTGTCGTACCCGATCTGAGGGCGGAGGGAATATGTATCGACGACAATCACGGCCAAAGTCAGCCCCGGAGACGAACAACCAACAGCGGCGAGGGCACCAGAGGATCACTGATATTGACATCACGAAGCCGACGCTCACGTGGCTACAATGCCCGCAGCCTCACCAGCCGATTTCCATTCAGGACGATGACCGCGTACTGAACAGCAGGTTTAATCCACAGTTAGACTGCTGGGAAATACTGCTTCTCGTAATGCCACAAGAGGAGCGCGAAACTGGCAAGTAATCCACTGGGGCTCGGGGAACTGATAGTTCCCGTTGATGATCGGCTCGCACGGCTGTAGAGCCGGGCGAAATAGTGTCCTCCCTCTGGAGTGTATAGGAAGTGCTTCTGGTCGGGTAGTGAGATTGGATGAATGAACGAGGCTTAATTCTCTCACGCTACCAGTGGTAGCAGTACAAACTCATGGGGTGCTAGAGGGACAGGATACTCACTAACGTTATAGCGCAGTTTTGTTCTCGAGATTATCGCTGGTGATTGGTGAATGGTGATGAACAAAGTATATACGTATTCTGTGTGTAGGCTTCTAACAACAGGATTGTGAGTATGATGCTACAGACAGAGTCAAGATACGACAGGAGGTGGCTCGAGAGTGTCATTATCGGATAGGCTTGGTGAGGGAATCATGAAGCATAGTCGGGTGCTGATTGCAGCGCTCCTGATCTTTTCAGCCGTCCTTGGATCAGGTGCGTCGATGGTTGGGCAATCATCGTCGCTAGACTCGTTCCAGAGTGATACTAGTGATGCAGCCCAGGCCCAAGAATATATTCGAGAGAATTTCTCAACAGGGTCAAATAATACAACAAGCGCTCAAGTGATTGTCCGCGGTGATAATGTTCTTTCTAAGCAGTCACTGAAGAACCAAATTAAACTACAGCAAGAGCTAAGAAATAATAAATCTGTTAATAGGACACTCGCAAACGAATCGCCAACAATCGGCGTTGCAAATATTCTTGCGACGACTCTCTACCGATTAGACAAGGCGGACGACCTCAAAGCCCGAGGGAAAAATCTCCAGCAACGGCGCGAGAATCTAACCGAATGGGGGCAAACGCTTCAAAACCGGTCCCAGGAGTTGAATGAAAGTAAGAAGGAGCTCCAACAGCGCAGCGAGCAGCTCAAAGAACGAGGGCAAGAAATCAAAGCACGAGGAGAAAAGCTCCAACAGCGGTCAAACGAGCTCAATCAAAGTAGACAAGAGCTCCAGCAACGAAGTGCAGAGCTCGAGCAGCGTGCACAGGAACTCAAGGAACGCAGTCAACAGTTACAGCAGCGATCGCAAGAGCTGAACGAGAGCAAAGCAACGCTTCAAAAACGGGCTCAGGACCTGCAAGAGCGCGGGCAGGCACTTAACGAAAGTCGAGCGGAACTTGAGCAACGCGCGCAACAACTGGAGCAGCGAGCCCAAGAACTCAATCAGAGCAGGGCAGAGCTTGCACAACGGCGGGCTGAGCTGCAAGAGCGTGCAGCGGAGCTGAATGAAACGAAACAGGAGCTTGCGGCGCGCGCTGAAAAGCTGGAACAGCGGCGGGCCACAGTTGAAGAGGCGCGCGAGAATGGGTCGCTGAGTGATTTTCAGTACATACAGCGTCTCGCCGTGCTTCGTGGGGAGCAGGCCCAGTTAGAGAATGCACGAGCGCAGCTCACAAACAACTCAACGAGGCTCAAGCAGGATCGGAAGGAACTAGCCCAGGATGCACAACAGCTGCAAGAGCGTGCAGCGGAGCTCAAAGCAGATCAAGCAGAGCTCGAACAGCAATCCGAGCAGCTCACGGAACGAGCCCAGCAGCTCAGAGCAGAGCGAGCGCAATTGGAGAACAAGTCGGCGGAACTAGAACAACGGGGTCAAGAGCTAGAGCAAGCCTTCCAGGAGCTTCGAGAGGATCGACAGGAGCTGCAGGAAGCTCAAGCAGCTCTCGAAAAGCGGTCACAGCGGCTTAAAGAACGGAGCGAAGAGCTGCAGAATGATTCCCAGCAGCTTCAAGAAGACAAAGCAGACCTCCAGGCTGCACAGACAGAGTTGCAGAATCGGTCGGAGCAGCTGCAAGAGCGAGGGCAGAAGCTTCAACAGCAGTTTGACGCGTTCAAAGAAGCGCAACAAGAGCTGAAAGCGGATGGAGAGAAATTAAAGGAGAGACAGCAGGCGCTTCGAAACGAGTCGGATCTTACGTTAGCAGAGCAGGTTGAGATTCTAGATTCGCATAATCAGACGGAGATCGACAACGCCACTAGCACTGTGCTTGGGGAGAATGCTAGTGTCGGTGGCTCCGGTAGTGGAGAGGGTGGGGCTGGTGCGTTCGCGTTCATGCCGACGAGTTACGAAGCAGGGAGCACTGACGCGAACGCGACGATGATTCTTATCTCGCAACGGACGAGTGGTAGCGGTGGCGGCGGGGGTCCACAGGGGTCGGCTAGCGACCGGCTCGTTAACTCTCAACTCGCCATGCAGACGATTGCTAATGAGCAGTTCAATGGCGAGAATTCGAGGGCCCTTGTCTTCGGGAGTGGGATCGTCGCCGACGAAACCCAACGGTCGATGACGGATAGTGTTCTCATTGTGGGACCGCTTGCAATTATCTTTGTTCTTGGTGTCTTGATCTTCGCGTACCGAGATCTCTTAGACATCGTTTTGGGGCTGTTTGGTATCGTGCTCGTCCTGATCTGGACGTTTGGCTTTATGGGCTGGGCAGGTATCAACTTCAACCAGATCTTTATCGCTGTCCCCGTTCTGTTGATCGGGCTATCAATTGACTATGCTATCCATGTCTTCATGCGTCATCGTGAGGAGCGACAGCGCACTGAAGGCGTCACGGAGTCGATGAAAGTCACGCTCTCGAGTCTTGGTATTGCGCTTATTCTTGTGACTGTCACTGCCGTCATCGGGTTCCTTTCGAATCTTGTCAGTGATGTTCCGCCGATTCGGCAGTTCGGCATCGTAAGTTCTGTCGGAATCACGGCGGCGTTGCTCATTTTCGGTATCTTGATTCCAGCGCTGAAAACGGAGCTAGACGGATTCCTGGAAGGTCGCGGCTGGGATCGTCAGAAGCGTGCCTTCGGAACTGGTGGTGGCCGGCTTGGCTCGCTTCTTGCAGGTGGTGCAACGGCGGCGCGGAAGGCACCGCGAGTGGTGTTAGTGATTGCTGTGGTGCTTACTCTGCTGGGTGGAGTGGGTGCAACGCAGGTTGATACGAGTTTCTCGCAAGAAGACTTCCTTGCAGATGATCCGTCCGGTGTCTGGGAGGACCTTCCGGAGCCGTTTGCGCCGGGAGATTATTCTGTGAAGGCTTCGATGACGTATCTGAATAATAACTTCCTCCGACAAGACTCGAACGCGGAGTTGCTGATCCGCGGCGATATCACTGACCCACAGACATTGGAGACTGTCGAGAGAGCAGAGCAAGTAGCAGCAAAGAAGGATTCGACGGTTGTTCTCTCGAGTGGTGAGGCGGATATTCAGAGTCCGCTGTCGGTGATGCAGTCGGTTGCAAGTGAGAATGCGTCGTTCAAACAGACGTTCGAGCAGGCAGATACGAATGGCGACAATGTCCCGGATCAGAATCTCGAAGCAGTCTATGAGAAACTGTTCACTGTTGCTCCGGAAGAAGCAAAGGGTGTGATTCATCGGACGGAAGACGGTGAATACAGGGCGATTCATATGACGGTCTCTGTAAAAGGAAGTGCGAGCGACGGCGCGATCACCACTCAGATGCGGTCCGTTGCTGATACGGTTGAGCAAAAGAGTGATCTCACTGCAGTTGCGACCGGGCAGTCGATTATCTTCAAGATTGTCCAAGATCAGCTGCTCAACTCTGTCATTCAGAGTCTTCTTATCACGCTTGGAGCGACCTTTGTTTTCTTGATGGTTGTCTACTACTTCCTTCACGGAAGTGCGACACTTGGGTTCGTTACCATGCTGCCAGTAGCGTTCAGTGTGACGTGGATTCTTGGAACGATGTTTGTGCTTGGAATTCCGTTCAACGTGATCACTGGGCTTATTACAAGTCTGACTGTTGGGCTGGGCATTGCCTACAGTATTCACTTGAGTGAGCGGTATATCCACGAACTGCAGGCGCAAGGGACGATCTGGGAAGCGATGCGGAAGAGTGTCACCGGTACTGGTGGGGCACTCCTTGGGAGTGCTGCAACTACTGTCGGCGGATTTGGTGTGCTTGTGTTCGCTATTCTTCCGCCATTGAAGCAATTCGGTATCATTACAGGGCTCACGATTATCTATTCGTTCCTGGCGAGTGTATTCGTCCTGCCGAGCCTCCTCGTACTCTGGACACGCTATCTTGGACCTGGCGGTGAAGTGAAAACGGGATCGGAAGCGCAGTCGACAATGGATGACGTGAGTACGACCGATGACTAAAGAGACTGAATCCGATGCGGTGGCCGCGCTCCAGCAGCTCGGCCTCTCTAAGTATGAGGCACAGGTTTTTAGCGCGCTGCAGCGGATTGGAAAAGGAACGGCAAGCGAGATCGGAGAGGTAAGTGATGTTCCTCGGTCACAGGTGTATGGAACGGCTGAAAGCCTGGAAAAACGAGGACTCGTAGATATTCAGCAAGCGAAGCCGAAACAGTTCCGTGCTGTTGGACTTGCTGAAGCCCGGTCTATTCTTCAGACGCAACTTGAGCGAGAACAAGATCGGGCATTTGAAGCCCTCAATGAACTCCAACAGGAATCGATTCGTGAAACTGAAACACAGGAAGATGTGTGGAGAATTGAGGGCCAAGAAACGATCACTAATCGGATGGTTCAGCTGGTCACTGATGCAGAGAACCGCCTGATCTTTGGCGCTCGTGATCCCTGGCTGATCGATAACGCACTGCGAGAATCACTCCAGGAAGCGAATGAAGCAGGCGTCGATGTCACGATCACAAGCGCTAACCCGGACGTTTGTGGTATATTTGAAGATATGGATGGTATCTCTGTCGCTGCTCTTCCCTCTGATTTAGATGAAGCAGAGCGAAGCGGACGGGTCCTTATTGTGGATTCAGATATTGTCCTGCTAAGCGTGCTTGAACCCGAAGATAACTCCGATGTCCATCACGAAGTGGCAATCTGGAGTGATGGAACCGGGTTTGCTAGTGTCTTTATTGGCTTACTCAAAAGTAGACTCTCCAATTCTTTCTGATCTCCTATAATAATCAATATGAAATCTCTCTGTCATATTTCAGTGGCGAGATGGCACTACCACCCTGGATATTAATATAATTTTAATTATATGACTGGCGTCGAGCAACGAGACGCCCAAAGAGGAGTCCGATCTGACCAGTAGTTAGTAGAATATACTAACAAGTGCAACTTCCAATGACGAATAGGATGGCAGTGCTAGTGACCTCCTCCCCGTTGTAAACGACGGGGCTTCCCACAAGCCGAAGCCCGCTGAGTTGGGAACTTACATTTGCACACCGACGGGGTGCTGGCGGGGCCACGCCGCCGTTATCCCTATCCGGCAGTGGGGTCGTGGTTCTGCCCTGCTGACTCAGGAGTATCTTGGTTGTTTTGCGTCGGTCAGCACCCAGTACGCCCACCGACCACGTAAATCCATCGTGCGGCGATTCACGCCCGCCGTGAACGGCGGGATTCTCTCGCCTCAAGAAGATAGAGTACGTAGCTGGTGAGGTGGCGAGCGTCGTTCGGTTTTGCGAGCAGCAGAAGATTGAGGCTTTCGGCTGTATACGCTGTATACATGGGGACAAAAACTGTTCGGATCGAGGATGACGTCTATGAGCTGATCCGATCGAAAAAACGCGAGGATGAAACGTTCTCGGAAGCAATTGAGCGCCTAGTTGGTGGTGGCTCACTGCTTGATCTCTACGGGGCGGGCAACGAGGAGGATGTCGAGAACATGCGAGAGGCGATCGATGAAACGAAGGAAGAGACTCGTGGGCAGGTTGACGAACTCCGTGACCGAGCCCAGACCGAATGATCGTCGATACGTCCTATATTCTTGACCTTTTAGACGGAGATCAATCAGCGTTCGAGAAGGGCCAGCAGCTTACCGAAGCAAACATCTCGTTGAAGGTGCCGACGATGACGATCGTGGAGTTGTTTGTCGGGTATGGAGCGACTGAGAATGAGGAAGAAGCGCGCCATGTTGAAAACGCTATTCTCGGCCATCCAATTCTCCCCTTAGACGAGACTATCGCTCAAAAAGCTGGCTGGATCGCCGGCCAGACAGGCCTTGATTACGGTGATGCCTCGATCGGTGCAACCGCAGTACACTTCGATGAGCCGGTGCTAACTGCGAACGTCGCGGATTTTGAGCAAATTGATGGCGTCAGTATTGAAACGTATTGAACCAGTTGACGCCTGCTGTTACCGAGTGAGGGGGACAAACGCCTGAACCCCGGACCGTGGACTCTCTATCTGTGCCGTACAGGCGACTGCAGGGGAGCGGCATCACGTGGCGGTTGCGGTGGCGATGTGGATGCGTGGCGTGTTATAAAAAGCAAGGAGAATACCTGCGCCTTGAGGCGCGGGATGAATCCGACAACCCATTCCACAGTCCACCGTCGATAGCAAGGCCGGATATTCCACCGCCTCTCAATCCGGATATTTACAAGAGAAGCGAGGATAAGTGGTTACACAGACGTTCAAAATGCTGGAAGTCCACCGCACCCATCGGGCGAAAATCCGCAACCATTCACAGGTAGCGGACTCGCTCGACAGGCACGGGTGGAGTGCCAGTAAGCTGTGGAATGTCGCCAACTATCATTCCCGGCAAGTCTGGGAGGAGACGGGCGAGATTCCCGACCATGAGGAATTGAAAGACGAGTTGAAGATCTATTCCAAGTACAAGGGACTGCACTCGCAGTCCAGTCAGCGGGTTCTGGAGGAACTCGCTGAAGCCTTCAATTCGTGGTACTCCTCAGACGATAATCGGGACAATTCGCCCGGCTACCGCAAAGAAAACTACTACGACTCAGAAGGCCGCCGCGTCCACGAAGAACACCCGCGTTCCACCGTGACGTGGAAGCAAAACGGTATCCACCACGACACCAAAAACAACCGCGTCAGACTCTCCAAGGGAGCAAACCACAAGGAACACCCGAAAGCGTGGGAATACATCCTTGTCGAGTACGAGACACGTCCCGGTATCGAGGTTGAGAATCTGCAACAGGCTCGCGCCGTCTACGACCAGCAGAAGGGGCGGTGGGAACTGCATCTCGTCTGCAAAGACGAGATCGAGACGCCCACCGCACCCGGCAACGAGACAGCAGGCATCGACCTCGGCATCAGCAACTTCGCCGCCGTCGCCTACAGCACCGAAGACGCCGACCTGTATCCCGGCAACCGACTCAAACAGGACGGCTACTACTTCCCGAAAGAAATCGCCAACTGCGATGACAGCGGTGAACGGGCCACTCGCCTCCACCACAAGTGGAGCGAACGACGCACACACTTCTTCCACTCGTTAGCGAAGCACATCGTCCAACGGTGGGTTGAGAAGGGTGTTGGCCGTATCAACGTCGGGGACTTGGAGGGAGTCCGCGAGGACAAGGACGGCAAGTCGAAGAACTGGGGCAAACACGGAAACCTTGACCTGCATGGATGGGCATTCGACCGTTTCACCAACATCCTCCAATACAAGGCGAAAGTCAAGGGTATCGAGGTTGTGGAAGTGTCCGAACGAGACACGAGCAAGACGTGTTGTGTCTGCGGTAAGGAGGACGACAATCAGCGTGTCGAACGCGGTCTGTACGTCTGCGCGGAGTGCGATGCGGCGTTCAACGCGGACGTGAATGGGGCGGAGAACATCCGTCTTGACCTGAACGAAAGTAACTCCGAGTCCTCCGGGCAGTTGTCCAGGGATAGGAGTACCGGCTGGTTGGCACAGCCCGGAGTCTACCTTCACGACTTGTCCTGCGGATTCCAACCGCAGGAACAAGTGGTAGGCTCCAAACCCTAATCTCCTAACCTCGGGATTCCTCCGCCTGAAGGCGGAGGAGGATGTCAATGGGAGCTGATGCTCGATGCTGGGCCAGCTCTGTCGGCCAGTATCCTTGCCGATTTGTCGAGGATACCGATTACGACCGGTGAGTCCTGCGGAAGAAATAGCGGGCCGTGGACGCCGCTAGTCCCGTGAAGCACGTGCTGGGTTCTTGAGGATGCGCCCGATAATTTCGTCTAGATTCGGCGCACTTCTGTCGCCGTCACGGTGGCTTTCTGGGAATGGTGGTTTCTTCGTCATCGATAATCTCTCCTCCGCTACTAGCTAGCGACTCACAAGGCAAAAATAATGGGTTTTCTTTCAGATCAGGAATGGTTGGAAAGTGCCATTAGTCGTGTTTGGGAGCTATAGGACCGGTGGGATTCGCAAATCCGTCGGAGGAGGCGGCCTTGATACACGCACCGAAAGAACGTGGCAGGCCGTCAACGCCAGCACGGACGAGAGGATGGCAGGTCCTATTTGAGTAGCCGTGAAGTACCACGGGGCGTGTCCCCGTGGCGTCGCCGTTTTGGCGGTCGGCCCAGAAACGGGCCGTCTGGCCGCAGGCGAATTGAATTGAATTGAATTCCTCTCGGACTTCTCGTACTGGATTGTCTGGAAGTCACACCCGAACACACGGTGTGTCCGTGAGGATCGGCCGCGCCACCACGGCCCGATGGCGTCCGTCGCACCACGCCGAAGACGTGGGTGTTGCGAGAGCTACAGTCTGTCGCAACTGTGCACAGGTGCGACGAATCATGGTCTGTAACTCGACCAACTGTCCGCCTCAGTACGATGGAATGGACGATAACGCTTCCGCGATTCACCCTCGGGGTCACACCCCGAGGCACTCTCGCTGTACTACTGTAGAGGGTGAAGACATACCGTGAATTGCTGACTTGGAACAATGCCGGTGGTCGAAATAGTACGTATGACTAATAGAAATCTCTCGGACTCGCCAATAACCATTATCGGTAGCATAATAATAATACTACCCAGTGAACGCTGTATTGTGAGCGCTGCACCTGCAGTCGCGGTCATCGATATTGGGAGCACTCGGATTCGGTATGGTCCAGCGACTCGTGAGGGACCCGTAGCGGTTGAGACCGAACGTACTGAACCGATGGCGTTGACGACACAAGTCGTCGATATTGTCGAGCGTCTTCGCACGCAATTCGCTGGTACAATCCGGCACGTTTCCGTCTCGACGACAGGGTTAGTTGATTCCGAGCAGGGTGTTATCAAAGAGTTTGATACAGTGGACGGCGAAACGATCCACGAAATTCCGATCGCGTTCGCTATGACAGATGCCTTGGGTCTCCCGACAACCGTCGAAAACGACTGCACTGCAGCCACTATCGGGGAAGACGTCTTCGGAGCAGGCCACCAATTCGATACTGTTGTCCACGTCACGTTTGGGACCGGAATCGGAGGCGGTGTTGTCACCGATGGCTCCCCAATTCGAGGTGAACAAGGGTACGCAGCAGAAGTCGGTCTCATTCCAATTGTCGCCGATGACGATGTATCGAGTACTGGTGTTCGTGGCGCTTGGGAAGCATACTGCTCTGGGCGTGGTATCCCACAGTTCACGCGTCACCGTCTCGCTACAGACGATCGGTCTTCGACGCTCCGCTCGACGGAGAACCTTTCTGCCGCCGATGTGTTCGCGGCCGCTGACGCAGGTGACGCATTTGCACAGTCCATATTGGAACGCCTTGCTCAGTACAACGCCGCTGGCATCGGTGCGATTGCAAATACGTACAATCCCGGAATCATCACGCTCGGTGGGTCGGTTGCACTCCAGAATCCTGACTGGATTCTGGACGGAATCCACCGCCACTTGGATGACTACGTTCTTGCTGATCCACCAACCGTTCAGCTCACGAGCTTGGGTGAGGACATCGAACTGTACGGTGGGGCAGCGGCTTTCTTTGGTGCAAAGCAGAGCGCACCTGTGATGGAGCAGCGTAATGACTGAAACAGCTTCGTCAGCGGCTCACCATGGCGAATGCCATGGCCTCGAGGCCGTGGTAGTGTCTTGAAACCTGAAACGGCCAGCAGGCCCGGGAATTCCCTGCCGGGATTCCACGAACTAAAGCCCGTGGAGGGGGTCAAGTATCCTTGATCATTCGTCACGATGTAAGTCCGAATCGAGGCGTTCACGGCGATTACGAGAGTGTTCCCGTCCCCTCTTCGAGTTTCTCGACTTCTTTGTCGGAGAGCGTGCTCGTCACCTCCTTCCATAAGCGTTCACCCGCAATCCGCATGCCGACCTCCGAGAATGCCTCTCCTTCCCGCTTGTGAGCCTTAAGGCGTTCGCAGGCCTCCTCATCGAGGGAGATTGTTTTCGTCGCCATCTCAACACGCAGCTGTGTAGGGTGATCTGATTGTCTCATTGCGCAACTCGAGACTCTAGAACTTATCTTCCTACTTCAATATATAGAAAAAGCTGTCTTTCACATAAAAAATATAGTTCAATCTCGTAATCTAAGGATTTTTGTGGCGGTCAATAGTAGGCACAAGCATGCGTCATCGTCACAAACTCACACAGGCCATGGCTGTCATGATTGCATTCTGTGCAAGTGCTGGCGTCGCGGCCGCTCAGCAAAGCGAAATCAATAACTCGCTCACTCAAATCGAGGAGTTCGTCGCAACCACACTCGGCCAGGTCGGCGTGATCGTCTTCCTCATCGGCGCCGCCGTCTGGTTCGTCTCCCGCCGGAGCGCCGATCGCGCCCAATGGGGCTGGCGTGGCATGTGGGGCGGCGCTGGCATGATCGTCCTCTCAGTCAGCTACAACGTATTCGTCAACCTCTTCGAGAACCTCGCCCCCGGACTGATCGTCCCCGCCCTCCCCTAACCAATACACTCGGAGTGACCCGCGCGTAATCCCCGCCCCACTCACTCCCCTCACATCGCCGCTATGAGAGTCAGTCGCCTCCCCGCCGGCCTGTTACTCATTGCCCTCCTCGCGCTCCCCCTCGGAAGCGCACTCACGCCACCCGTCACTGACGCGCCCGACGGGGCGACACGCCTCTTCGTCTCCGACGACCGTGACCCGAACGCTGGAGCGATACCGCCATTCGTGCTCTCAGAGATCGATGACGTTGTCCAGACAGAGGATTCCACCATGGCGAACGTCAGTCGGATGCGTGATTTCTACTATGCGACGACACAGCCGCCGTATCGCGTCGGCCCGGCAAACCAGACGCTCAGCGAGTATCGCCGCGCACAGCTCCGCTCGATCCACCGCAACGAGTCGACGAGCCTGTGGCTCCCGGATTCACAGCGCTCGAACGGCACCGTCGTTACAGACGCCCATATCACGCTGCTCGGAACACTGGAGGGAACGCACACTCGTCTCGGAACAGCCGGCGAAACTCGATCTGAAACTGGGAGTGAGCTGCTGTTGATTCCCCGTACCGGCACAGTCATAACGCATCTCGATTATTCGACGCGGCTCCCGAACCGCACGTGTACCGTCGCTGGCGACACCAAGACATGTCGCAACTACACGCTCCTCGACCAGCGCGTCAATCGAACAGTGCAAATCGGCTCGCAGACATGGTCCAGCAACTCGGAGACGCCGCAACAGCTCGAGTATGCCGGGGCGACCGCCACCGAACCAGCGACGATGCAGGTCCGCGCAACGATCAACACGACGGTCGCTGTCCAGACATCAACGTACGTCCGTGGGCGGGATGGCTGGCAGCTGTCGAATACAAGTACCAACGAGACGCTCACACTCTCGCATACAGTCCAAGACACGGCCCGCGTCGTCATTACGACGAATCAAAACCTCAGCGTCACTCAGACGGTCGTCCGCTCCGAGGATGGCATTGATCGGATTATCCTCCGGTTCGAGGGGCCGCAGACGCTGTCTGACCGGCGACTCTGGAGCTATGCGCGATTCCAGGATTCGACAGGCCGTGTCGAGAATATCTGGGGTGTCTATTCGCAGCGCCAGTACGCCAACGCGACACGCGGCTATCGCCTCCGTAATAGGCTGAACACCACACTCTCACCCTCTACTACTATCACGAACCGACCCAATCGAACGCGTACACGGCAGTCGACAGTCACAGGGACTCACGATCAGACCGTCTCATTCCCGAACGTTCTTGAACTGCAACTCGCCGCTCGGAGCCGCCAGCCCACGCTTCGATGGACAGGGAAGAGGGGTGTCGTATCCGCGCCTAAAATCAGTAGGACACGGGGCTTCAATCTGTCAGCGACTCCAGCGCCGCTCGACCGGCATGTGAATCTCACCTCCGTCCCGCCCCGTGGGTACAGGACGATCGTCGTTACCAACGTCGACCAGCCAATCACGGCGGTCCATGATATCCATAATGATTCGATTCCAGTGCGGACACAGACTGTTCGTGAGCGAAACGCGACGCTGTCCACCAAGACGCTCAACGAGACGCACGCGCGAATCCAGCTCACCGACACTGCCACTGGCCATCCACTCGCAGGTCGTACGCTCTGGCTCAGTGGCGCCGCAACGGGGCGGGTGACGACGAACGCTGACGGCGTTGCTATCGTCGAGCGGCGTGACCTCTACGTCACTGCCTCGTTCTCGGGCTCGACCAACGTCTCTGAGAGTGCCTACTACGGGTCGGCACAGACGCAAGTCGTGTTCCAGCCGGAACCGTTCAACATCTACCAGCTGCTCAGGAGTCTTGCTGGTGCCCTCGTCTCAATTGCAGCGTTTTTCGTCTTTTTCCTGCCGTTCGCGTACATGCGACGGCGGAAGAGTTAGAAATCGTGAAGAACTTACTTAGGGAATGCCAACAATACTCATACAACTCCCGCGCTCAGCAAGAATAATCGTCCAGCAAACGATGACTGGGATACGACTCCACATTCCGCTCGCCGCCGTCCAGGACAGCCTTGATGCCGTCCCACCAGCAACCAGACAGATGGGTGGCACAATACTGGCCGTCGACGGAACCACGACCCCGCTTGCCATCGTCTTCACCGACTGGATTGCGAACTTCTTCACCTACATCCTCACCGGGATCCTCAGCTTCATCGGCGAACTCATCGCCAACGGCCTCCGCACGTTCATCATCTTCGACAGCCCCTACACGGACCCGACGATGCAGTCCGCCTTCCAGCACAACCTCGACATCTTCCCACAGCTCCTCGTGATCATGGTCATGGCGGGCGTTGCAACGAAACCGTTCGCCGACCAGCGCGAGGTGACGACCTTCATGCTCGCCTGGAAAGCACTGAAAGCGATCATCTTTGTCGCCGTCGCCCGCCAAATCATGCATTTCGGCTTATTGTTGACCAACGCGATTATCCGCCACATCTTCACTGCCGAGTATGGAGCTGCGTTTGGACCCCGAGTACTCAAGTCCAGTCTCGACGGCGCGGCAGCCTCAGGTGCCGGCGTCACCATCGGTGCGCTCATCCTCAGTATGGTGTCTGTCGCTGGGATTCTGCTAGCACTCGGCGTATTCGTCCTACGGGAGTTCCTGTTTAACGCGACGTTCATTCTCTTACCCGTGCTTGGAGCGATGCTCTATCTGGACTTCGGACCGCTCCAGTACACGTCGGAGATCGCAAAGACAGCGCTCCGTGCGACCGCCTATATGCTGCTCGCAGGCATCGTGATGGCTGGTCTCCTCCAGACTGGTGCAGCGACCGCCGGCGCGTATACAGATATGACCGGCCAAGCAGCGACCGCCGCTCAGGGCCAGCAAGCCGCCGGTGATCCCGGATTCGGAGAAGTCCTCGAAGCGTACCTCTTCTGGCTCATCGGCCTGGTCGCGCCCGCTCTCGTCGGGATTAAATCAGCAGCGATGGCCGGGCTATCGCCTCGGCGGCTCTCCGGTCGACAGGGAGCGAAAAGCAAATCGAGTTCACAGAGTTCCTCGACCGGGCAGTCGAGCCAGAAGTCGACGCGTACTGCCCTGATGGAACAGGCAAGGCACGGGGGAGCAGGTGTTGACAGATGGGTGACCGGCGGAAGAGGCGGTGCCGCTGCTAAAAAAGCCGGGATTACCGCGACGAAAACGAAAGGCGCGGTTGGAAGTGCAGCTACGAACCTCCTTTCGGAAAAGAGAGTACAAGATGCCAAAAAAGGGGGTGAAGCATTCAAGAAAGGCGGGAAGCGAGCCGTCAAGGATGCAAAGTCTGGCACAGACTATGCTACGCGAAATCTTCACCAATCACCTGTAGATTGGGCTGAGGCAAGTCTCGAACGCTACCGTGAGAATCCCGTTGTCGATACCAGTGGGGAAACCAGTTCAAAACAAGGCGAGCTGAGTGATTGGACAGATAGTTCGGAGAGTAAAGACCAATCCAAATGAGTGTCAGCTTAACCAAACGCATGTACACGGAGAAATCTTGATCTGAGATGACCATGGATGGTCAAGAACACGCTACGTCCAATACTGCCGAACGAGGTAGAAACATCTTCCAAGCGGGGATTATTTTGTCCGTCTCAACGGCTGTATCTTCTGCATGTTACCTACTCGTCCCGCTAGGCGTGGTTCTAGTGGCTGGCGAACTGATGTCTTATATTGGTATGCTTGTTCCCGCACTTCTCAGCGTAGTTGCTATACCTCTCTCCCCACTAGCTATTGCTGTTATAATATTCACAGTCATTGACGCGGTATTCGGCGAAGATAACGAGGGGATTGACAAAGGATGGTCACTAGGAATTGTCATTGGAACCGTTATGCTGACTCTCGTTTGGTTTCTCCCTCTTTGGGAACACAACTGGCCCGTTCTTGCGAAGAAACTACGCCCATTTCGACTGTCTGCTCTGTTTGATGACTTCTGGCTAATGGGCTTCACTTGGCTCGTGTCTATCCCTATGATGGCATATGCTAATCTCAAAGCTGTAACCACTGATGACACCCGTTCCTCAATGGCGCAAGACAAACGACCTGTAAAGCCAAACCCACTTGAGGAATCAGAGGAACTAAACCAATCTACTAACAAGACAACCAACCATCGCGAGGAACCGACCTTTGAGAATACAGAATTTACCTATGAGTGGAGCCTGGCACCTGATACGCGGTTTGCAGATATCGGAGGGATGGGAGCACTGAAAACGGAGATTGAACGTTCCATCTTGAGACCACTTACCCGGATTGACGATGCGTACGAGCGGTTCGATGTCTCACCGCCGAATGGGATTCTCCTGTACGGTCCACCTGGGACCGGTAAGACCCTGTTTGCTCGTGCGATTGCTGGTGAACTCGGCCATCCGTATCTCGAACTGAGTGCTGGCGATATCAAATCTCGCTGGATCAACGAGTCGACCGAGCAGGTCAACCAGCTGTTCAACGAAGCCGCGCAGTTCGACCGCTGTGTCATCTTTATTGACGAAATCGACGCGTTACTTGCTGGGCGCGGGAATGACCTCCATCGTGAACACGCCCAAGTCGTTAACGAGTTCCTCGCCCACCTGGACGATGAGGACCCGAATTTCCTCGTGATTGCGGCGACGAACCGCCCCGATCTTCTCGATGAGGCCGCGACTCGTCGCGGACGGTTCGATCAGCAGTACGAACTCGGTCTTCCCGACAAGGACGCACGGAAGGCCATCTTCCGCGTACGACTCCGCGACCGCCCGACGGCGCTCGACGAAGCGGAATACCGGGAGTTGGCCGACCGCTCGGAGGGGCTCAGTAGCGCTGATATCGTGGGTATCGTCGACGACGCGGCAGTGTCTGCGGCCGAACGCAATGCAGAGGCGATTACAGCAGCGGATCTTTTCGAATCGTTTCCGTGAGTGTGTTTGCCGCGACTGTATGCTTCGCTACCATCTTTAGCTATGGCTATTGACATTTTCCGTTACTGCCGTGTTGTATGAGTTAAATGAGGTCCTTTGGATTCAAGACTAGGTCGGATAGTATAGTATACTAACCCAGGCGGTTATCATTCCTCGTTTCCGGGTGCGTATCCGTACCTCGGACTCGGTAGCCTGTGAAGCAGTATTACAGTTAACCAATCTTATGGGATCATCCCATGGCTAAAGCTGTGGGCGTTCTCCCTGCGCTACTGTGGTCATCTAGTGGGAGAGAAAAATACGTTTGGACGGTTTTGCTGCTTTGTATAGTTTTGCTAGTTTTTAGTGTTTGGAGATTTTTTATATCTTTTATGGTTCAGGTGGATTCATACTGTTCCTTAGGAATAAGAGTTTGAAACAAACTGTTATGACAAAAATACAGCAGGTACACTAAACCCACTTTAGACACCAGCTTGATCTCCGAAACTGCTCGGTGGTGTAGGGTTTTTACAACAATCCCTATCGCTGTGTGTTATTTTCGGCGGTACAGGGCGCTAATACCCCGTCGTTTACGGCGGGGATACAGCGCCCGTCATCGTCTTGTATCTATTTTTCGTCAATTCTTCTGAGGCCTGGATTTTCTGGACGGCCCGTTCCTGTGAACGAAGGCCCACGCTGTTCTCCGCTATCCGCGTGTAGGAAGACGAGGCCGCCACCGATGTCGCTGCCAATCGTGAATCCACGTTCGCGCACTGCCGTCCAGAACGACGTATCGTCGGTGGCATAGTGGCCGAGCTCCGCGGGATTCGCCGGGTCAGTGACATCGATAATCTGGACGCCGCCGTTGTACCATGACGCGTGAAGCCGGTTCTCTGTGACGTCGAAGTTGTGGGACGTCCGGAAGACGTCCAGATTCGGTGGTGAGATACGTGTGACCTGGCGCGGATTCTCGTAGTCTGACACGTCGAAGACTTTGATGCCGCCATAGTCGTCGTTGTCTGGGTTGTCGACGATATCGCCCGGGAACGTTTCTGCGCCCTGATAGACGTACTGACCGTCCGGCGAGGGCTGCACATAGTGCGCGTTTCCGGGGAGGGTCAGGTACCGCTCTATCGGGAATTCACCTGGATACGGCATGTCAGCGTTCGGTGCTGCCCCGAACTGCGAGACGGTTGTCGGGCTGCTCGGATCACTCACATCAGCAATAATCGTCCCTGCGTCCCAGAACGCCTGGTACAGGAGGTCGTCCTGGACGTAGATGTCATGACACGGGTTAACGCCCGCCATCGCGAACTCAGGGAAGTGATCCTTGAGCCGGTATTCGCCAACTTTCGCCGGATTTGCTGGATTCCTTACGTCGATGATCTCACAGCGCGCCTTGCTAAACGGTACCTCGCCGGATTCGTTGACGGTGAGATAGGCGTGATTTTCGGTGAGGAAGTTATTGTGGATCCCGTGGCCGACGTTGTAAAACCCGATTTCGCTGGGGTTGTGGGGATCGCTGATATCGACGAGTGTGATTCCTGGTCCACCGTTGCTAGCAAGACTGGCAAGGTCGCCGCTTACTTTGACATCCATGATGCCGCCGGCTGGATCATTGGCCTCGAGTCGTGCGACTTCCTCGGGTTGGCGTGGGTCTCGCCAGTCGACAACGGCCATCCCTGTGTAGGTGGCGACGTAGGCGTATCCGCCTTGGGCGACGGCTTCGTGTGCGCCATCAACGGCCGCTTCACTGAAGAGTCGCATCCTGCCGGTCGTTGTATTTGTGCCACCGTCGCTCCCATTTTTTGGGTGGGCGCTGGCGATGGACGACAGGCCAGTGATTGCTAGTGAGGACGATCCGAGAACTTTCAGTGTGCTTCGTCGGGTAAATTTACTCATTCTCTCGCTCCATACTATTCAATAACGTATAACCATTAAGTATTAACTAAATAATATTTTTATAATAATTTCTATACTAGGTTTTTGATGATGATGTTCGGACCTGGGCCCTGAGGAGCGGTCCGCTCACCATCAATGGTAGGAGCACTCCTACGGCCACGATCTTCGTGGAGGAACGATAGCCCAGCACCAATATCGCTGACAACAATGAACCACCGTGCCTGTACCGCCGTCCAGTACAACGACCCATCCGGATTATCAGACTCGCCTACGAAGAGTCTCCTCTTCCGGTCTCGCCGTAGGAATCGCTTTTACGGAAGTGCAAGGAGAAAGGCCCGCCGTTTACGGCGAGGATGAATCCGACAACCCCACCACAGACCACGTTCGATGTGCAGAACGGCTGTTTTAAGTCACCCAATCCCGTACTATTAGTCAACCGAGGCGGCCTGCCCGCCCACTTAATCGGACAATATCGGGATTCCCTGATTCCACTCAGAAAGCACCCTCTTTCTGTGGTGGGACTTCGGGGTGCAGTCAGCAAAAGTACCTCCGAATCCCCTGCCGGGATAGGAGTAACGGCTGGTTGGCACAGCCAGTAGCCGTCCAACGCGGTGGCTACAAACCGTAAACATCCCACCCCAGCGGTGCGGTGCCGTGGGAATCCTCGCCCTTCAGGGCGGGGAGGATGTCAACATTGTTCTCCTCTGAGTTGTCATCGCTCCCGGTTACAACTTCGAACGGACGCATCATTTCATGATCCTCGTGTTCTAGAATGTGACAATGAAAGGGGAATTTGCCGGTGAAATCACCGAATTTAACGAGAATTCTCACTGTCTCACCGGGATTCACCCGAACTACGTCCTTACCAACTTGTTCGTTCGGCGCCGGCTCTTTCGTACCATTTGGGCCACGCCCAATGACACTGAAGTCGACTAAATGCAGATGAATGGGATGGGTATGATGGGTCGTGTTTTCAAGTTCCCAAATCTCGGTTGTGTCGAGCTGCGGTTTGACAGTTGTCTCCTCGAAGAACCGTGAGTGATTAATTAAATGGAGCGGAAGCCCGTATTTGTCCATCGTCATACTGAGAACCATATGCCGCGTCGTGCGTGCGGCATTTTTGTTGATATCGGAGTTCGAAGGAAGGGCTAAGTCTACCGGATCGGCACTGGTGTCCGTAGGCTTCGTACTCGGATCTGCGACACGGATCTGGAACACTTCAGGGAGATCAATTCCCTCATTTTTGCCTCTGAAGGGGAATTCAGCGGTGTTAGTGACTGTGAATGTCTCGCCGGCATACTCCGAGAAATCAACAACGATGTCTGCACGTTCGAATGGGGAGAGAAGAAGTGACTTCAGGGTATGTTCCGGACCAAGGGGGACGACTGATTCTAAGAACCCATGGTCGGCCGCGAATTGGTACATTGTCGGGACAGCAGTCCCGGATTCATTCTTGAGGTGAAGATTGAATGTCCGGCCGTTCGCCTGATTGATACATCGGAAGCGGTAACGGCGAGGTTCGACCTCGAGATACGGCCAGACGGCTCCATTGACAACAGCCGTGTCGCCTGCGAAGTTCGCGACGAATGAATCAGGGTAGTAGAGTGACCCGTCTTCATTAAACGACCGATCCTGGAGCATAAGCGGGATTTCGTATTCGCCGCTGGGCAAGTTGAGATTCTCTTCTGTCTGACTTCGAATGAAGTAGAAACCTGCAAGTCCGGCGTAGACGTTGAGTCGACTAATCCCCAGTGCATGATCGTGGTATGTCGTTGTGCATCTGGACTGCCGGTTCGGGATATCGTGGACATGTGTGACGAATTCAGGGCCAGTAATCCCGTCGGGAGATTTCCACATCGTCGCTTGTCCATCACTGGCGTGCTCGATGTTGAGTCCATGAAAATGAGTGACTGTTCGAGCTTCTGGAACAGGACCATCGTATTGGGGATAGTCCTCGGGCTTTGTTCCCCGAATCCGTTCATCAACGTCGAAAAGGTGGTCTGAGGGCAGCTGACTATTATCATATCGTACTTTGAGTTGCTGGTTTCGACGCCCCTCGATTATCGGCCCGGGGAAGCTTCCGTCGAAGCCCCAAACTGTCGTGTCTGGTAGGTCTGGATGGAGATTTTGTGTGAACTCTGTTACTGATACCTCGTGGTATTCTGCTCCCTTTCGTTTTCCGTCTGGGTCTCGTACTGCTGGGATCGGTAAGGATTGTACGTATTTCTCAAGAACAGGAGATGATTGTGCGGTTGTCTTCCCGATACTGTGTGGGATGCTCCCTGCTACTCCTAGTGCCGTACCTGCTTTTAGCAGCCGTCGTCTTGTTATTTTACTCATTGTCCAGAAAAAATTTGTTATAAAATTTTATGAATAATTCTCTCTTGACTGGAGGTGCTGCCTTTGTTTCTGGCCAAATTCAGTCCGATCATTGTATCTATAATGGTTCTGCACCTAGCTATCCTGTTAGGATATAGTCTATTAATATTTTCGACCATACAAACAGATGTTAGATTCAGGCTACTTCAAATAGCGAATTTTTTCCTGAACAATCTCTGAACCTGGATAGCTAAAGAGAAATTGCTATAAATAACTAGATAACTTAGCGATAGGTTCCTCCATTCAGTGATATCGACTCTCCGCTTGAGGCTGCTAGTTTTTCGATGGAGATGAGTTTCAACCTATCTCTTTTATTGGTATATTATCAAATACTCCGATACTAATTGGCTAGTAGGAGACAGACTGAACAGGCATCTCTAGATAAACTTGGCGCTTACTTCCCGAACTATTATTACATTTCTTTAATTTTGAACCGTGATTTATGTGTTTGTCAAAATATTAATCCATCGAAAGAATTTACTACTGGACAACGTACCACGTTATCGTATGACAGACAAACAACTGTCGTCACGGCGTCGGTATCTCAAACTAGCCGGCTCGGCCAGCATCGTCAGCCTCGCCGGCTGCATGGGCAACAATGCCTCGAATAGTGGCGGCCAACAAACCACAACGACTGACACCAGTAGCAACAATCAATCCAACAACTCCAGCGGACAGGCGATTTCAATGGGTTCCATCATACCCATCACTGGATCACTGTCGGCATATGGAAGTGGCATGCAGAAAGCCGTCAACCTCGCAGCAAAGAACATCAACGACGCCGGCGGTCCACTCGGACGCAACATCAACGTTGTTAACAAGGACAGCCAGACGCAGCCATCCAAAGCAATCCAGAAGTACAGCTCGCTAGTGAACGAGAACAATATCGTCGGATTCGTCGGCGCAGCCTCGTCAGGCGTGTCAGTTCCAATTGCCCAGCGAGTTGCCAAAGATAAGGTGATGCAGGTCAGCCACGCCAGTACTACCCCTGCGCTGGCAGAGATCGGCTTCGGACAAGACGGACAGAAGCCCAAATACTTCGGCCGAACGGCCCCAAACGACGCCCAGCAGGGCATTGTCATGGGCCGCATCCTTAGTGACAAAAAGTACATCGGTGCAGACAAAGCCGCTTTCCTCTACGTCGACAATCCCTATGGCGAGGGGCTAGCACAAAAGGCGAAAAAGGCATTCAAGGGGCAGACCACTAACATGGTCGCTTATTCAAAGAAGGCGACCGACTACTCGTCAACGCTTGATAAGCTGTTCCAAGGGAATCCCGATGGTGTCGGCTTTGTCGGCTATCCAGGAAACGGGAAGACCATCTTGAAGCAGTGGGCGGAAGGTGGGTACGGCGGTAACTGGGTCCTCAGTGAGGGCCTTAACAGCAAGAAATTCTTGACAAATAACCGCAACATCACTGCAAATATGTACCTTGCCTCACCCTCTCCTGAATCCACAAAAGGCGCCAAAGAATTCGAGAAGATGATGGGTGAGAAGAACACGCTGTTTGCTCCACACGCCTACGACGCATTGTTCCTCCAGGCATTAGCTATCCAGAAAGCCGGGGAGGCCTCCGGAACAGCGATCGCGAAAAACATCCGTGACGTAAGTCGCCCTGACAGCGATGCCGACGTGACCGTGTCTGTCGGCCAGTTCAAGAAGGCCAAACAAGCATTGAAAAACGGCAAGACCATCAACTACGCCGGCGCATCCAGCCCCGTAAACCTCAACAAAGCGCTTGAACCGATCAACCGCTTCGCTATCTTGCGGGTTCCAGAGCAAGGCAAAGCCACCAAGACCTTAGAAGAGATCCCCCGCTCGTATTTCGAAGGGAAACTCTAGCGCTTTGGTGCTTGAGTACTGGACCAGCATTCAGTCGATATCCCTTTTGCACTCACCAACACGCCATCTCTAGAGCCCTCGACTAGTTCACATTCTATCGCTGAAACAAGACGTCTTAGTCTCAAAGGCGCGGTATACGTTACTGACCACTGTGGAGTGGGTTAGCCGGCTTCTTCGCTCTCGTCGGCAACTTCGACTTCACTCCCGGACGAGGTTCCGCCACCACCTCCAAGATAGAGGTCTGTAACTTCCTCGTTGTCTAACAACGCGTCGCCGGAGTCTTCGAAACGGTTCTCGCCCATATCGAGTACGTACCCACGATCCGAGTTCCGAAGCGCCTTTTTGGCGTTCTGTTCGACCATGAGGATAGCTGTGCCGGCAGCATTGATCTCCTTGATTTTCTCGAACACCTCATCAACTAAATCGGGCGCAAGCCCCGCTGAGGGTTCGTCGACAAGCATTAGATCCGGATCAACCATGAGTCCACGACCCATCGCAAGCATCTGTTGTTGGCCACCGGACATTGTTCCGGCCTTCTGTCCTTGTCGCTCCTCGAGAATCGGGAAGTGACTGAACACTTCTTGGAGTGCCGCCTGCGGCACCTCCTCAAGAATGTATGCGCCCATCCGCAGGTTCTCTCGAACCGTCAAGCTTGGGAAGACATTGTCAGTTTGAGGAACATAACACATTCCAGTGCGAGTAATCTCGTCGGGTTCGTACTCCGTGATCTCCTCGTCGGCGAATGTGACCGCGCCATTCCAGCACGGGATGAGTCCGAACACTGCTTTCATGAATGTCGACTTGCCGGCCCCGTTCGGACCGATAATGCAGACGACCTCCTCCTCGTGGACATCCATCGAGACTCCGTGGAGAATCTCTGCGTCACCATACCCGCTGACGATGTCGCGAGCTTCTAATAACGCCATTGTTACCCTCCGAGATATGCTTCGACAACACGGTCATCGGCCTGTACTTCCTCGGGTGTACCTTGCATGAGCTTCTTGCCTTGATCCATGACGATGATCGTATCGCTAAGATTCATAATTACTTCCATGTCGTGTTCGACGATACAGAACGTGTATCCCTGGTCACGCAGCTCTTCAATGCGGGACAAGAGATTCTGGGTCAGTGATGGATTGACGCCTGCAACTGGTTCGTCAAGCAGGATGAGATCAGGATCGGTCATCAGCACTCGACCAAGCTCAAGCAACTTCCGTTGACCGCCACTAAGGTTACCTGCATATTCGTCTCGGAGATGGTCGAGTTCAAGCAAGTCAAGCATCTCGTCGGCACGCTCTCTGATCTCCCGTTCCTCCGACGCAACAGTATCCTGCCGGAACCACGCATTCAGCAAGTTTTCACCGGACTGCTCTTGGGGCGCAAGCAAGAGATTCTCCAGCACCGTCAGCCCCTGCAGTTCGCGTGTCAGCTGGAACGTCCGTGACAGCCCAGCACGAGCAACCTGGAAAGGACGATTGCGCTTGTAGTCAAGATACTCCGTTTTGACTTGCTCCTGTCCATAGTACGTGCCGGCGCCTACCACAGCGCCGGCCGCGGCTGCGGCGCCAAGCCCCATCATGCCCGCTAAGCCAGCAGTCGATGCAAGACCGGCGCCAAGCCCGGCAAAACTAATGCTCGACGACGAGGTCCAGATCGCCTTCTCGGAGCGACTTGGGGCCATGATTTCTTGGAGGTCACGCCCCCGATACCGAACCTCTCCGCTGTCGGGTTCATAGAATCCCGAGATAAGATTGAACGTCGTCGTTTTGCCAGCACCATTCGGGCCGATAAGTCCAGTAACCGTTCCTTCTTCGACTTCGAAGGTCGCTCCATCAACGGCTGTAATACCGCCGAACGTCTTGCGGAGCTCCTCAACTTCCAAAATTGCGTTCGTCATTCGTCCTCACCTCCAGTAGCGGCCACCATTCGTCGTTCTCCCCAGATGCCTTCGGGGCGATAATACAGAATCACGATGAGCAGCGCGCCGATGAACGCAAGGCGCAGCGCCTGTACCGATGACCGGGCCGCGGTTGGGAAGAACGCGGCAATATCGGACGTTCCTTGCTCGAACGCCCAGTAGATGACCGATCCAAGGATGACGCCGCGATTGTTGGCAGTCCCGCCGATGATGACCATCAGGAACGCGAAGAACGTCACTCGTGGTGCGAACATCGTGAACACAAGTGAGGTCGCGTAGATCGCCCAGAGAGCTCCGGCAAGTCCAGCAATTGCGCTGCCGAGGATCATCGTCTGGATTTTGTAGGCGAACGTGTTCTTCCCGAGCGCAATAGCCACGTCCTCATCCTCGCGGATCGACTTGAGTACGCGTCCGAACGGCGACGCAACCGTCCGCTCGAGCATGAGGTAGACGATGGCAAGAATGCCGAAAATCAGCGCTAGCAGAAATCGGTTGTAATCGAAGATAACGACTGTTTCCGAGAGGAATCGTGCGAGGTTCGGTGTGGTCGTTTGGAATTTCATCAGCCAGAGGATGTTCTGCAGCAGTTGCGTGCTTGCAGCGCCAATGCCGCCTCGCTTGAATGGCATCACCAGCGCAAAGAGGAAGTACCGGAGGGCGAAGAGGAGGACAGCTGCGACGCCGAGAAGATGGACAAACTTGGAGTTAGTGCCGATGCGCGTCCAGTTGCTGCCTGCGTAGTAGAGTCCGTAGAGGTACAGCGCGAGGAGAACGATAGTGCCGAGCAGGCCAATGCTGCTGGAGATGTCTCCTGTTTGTTTGCCTCCGAGGAGAATGAGGGGGAGGAACGCAACGACGAATGCTACGGCGAGTCCAGCCGCGACAACGACATCACGGGCAGTTAAATTGGCATAATAGAGTGCTAGTGCGGCGGTGCCGAGAATCCAGGTGAACAGTGATGGGACGCCAAAGAAGACGAATACTGTACTCGTTCCGTTACCGGCGCTAGTAGCGATTCCGGCAATTGTGCCGGCGATGACTCCGACGGCGATCGAGAGCCAGACGCTCGATGTTTTCGACCGCAGACCGCTAAAGAGCTCAAGGTTGCCGACACCAAGCACTGCTGTTATTGGTAAGAGAGACGCAATACTCGTGCCATCCGATCGAGTCTGGCGGCGTGCCAGCAGTCGAATCGTGAAGTATGCCATGGCAGCCCAGAAGATTCCGACGACAACTCCGAGGATAGCGGCCGCTTGGGGTGAGGTTCCGGGGAGCGGGAAATGGCTCCGCAGTGGGACACCGTACCCTCGTAGTGTCCCGGGTCCGTTCGCCAGCCATTTTTCTACTTGAATAACTCGCTGGGCGATGACAGAGACACCTAGCAGCGTTATTGCGAGGTAGTCTTCCCGCAGCCGGATTGCTGGGAGGGCAACGAGCATACCAAATATGCCGGCAACTATCACACCGGCGGGAATTGCAGCGAACCACGGCCAGTTCCAGCCGAGCACATACTCAATGAACTGTTGGGACTCCGGCGATGGTGCCACCAAGAGTGCTGTGGTGTATGCGCCGATGAGGTAGAATGCGACGTGTCCGATATCGAGCAGTCCGTTATAGCCGAACTTGAGGTTCAGACCGAGAGCGAGAAGCCCGTAGATCCCGACAAAGATACCGAACGTAACGAGTGAACTGGAAAGCGCCATGTTATTTGCCCCCCATGATCCCTTCAGGTTTCACTAGTAACACGATGAAGAGAATGATGAACGCGATTGGGATGCGATAGGTCGCCTCAACGTTGAGAACGGTGGTTCCCATTTCCATTGAAAGGCCGACGACATAGCTTCCGAGAATAGCGCCGTACACGGAGCCAATTCCGCCGAGAATAACGCCGGCGAACATGGGGAGCAGCAAGAAAAAGCCCATATTTGGCGTGATAGATGAAAAGAGGACGCCGAGCATGACACCGCCAATCGCTGCATATGCGCCAGCGATAACCCATGTTGCCATCATCACCGTATCAGTGTCAATGCCGGTCACCTGTGCGAGATCGAGATTGTCGCTTGACGCGCGCATCGCCGTTCCGAGTTTCGTCTGCTGGAGCAACACGTGGAGCAGCGTCATCATCCCGACTGCAATGACGATCACCAATGCTCGCATTATCGAGAGACTGATGCGTGTCGTGTTGCCCGCAGTGTCCGGAACGTTTGCCGATCCGCCAAGACCGAATAGAAGCACAAGCGCGGTGAAAGAGATCAGACCGGTTACAAATCCTACAGCGCGGGGGCCGAAGGTTTGTTCGGCGCCGAAGCCACTGTCAGTTGTTCGCCATCGGTAGGCGGCTATGGCAGCGCCGACCGACACGAGACCAATAGCGGCAAGGATTGGCCAACTAAAAGAGATTACTGCGACGGTGAAGGGGTCTTGTCCGATGGCACCGCTGTTTTTCCAGTCGACGGTGATACCTGCTCCAGTTGCATAGAAATCGAAAAACTGTGCAGCCGAGAGGGGGATGTCAGTCCCGAATACATTAGCGATACTCGGAACCGTGTAGTCGCGTACTTTGCCGCCGAATAGCGCCTGTGTGCCGAACCGGAGAACGAATGAGAGGCCGAGGGCAACAATCAGCATCGTCGCGAGTTCGACTCCCTTGTTACGGAATTTCTGAAAAATTACTTTTTCTTGAACTGGTGCGAGTGCAGCCATGACGACGACCGAAAATAGCATCCCACCTGCAATGGAGGGCGTGCCGAGTAAGACGAGTCCACCGACGACGGCTGCGAGTGCGAGATGCCCGGCATAGCCAACAGTCGAGGGCGGTTCGACTGGCCACCATGAGCCGGCCAGGGCTTCGCGGCCACCCAAGTGGTAAATCAGTGCTAGTACTGCGCCAACTGTCGCTAGGAACATTACGATGAATCCAGCTGTTGTGGGTGCCTGTGGGTTCGTGGCCAGTAGTTCGTAGACTGGAACGTTTCCAGGCTGGTTAACGAGTAGTGCCATGTAGGCCCCAACCATCAGCAGTTCTCCGTGTGCGAAGTTCGGTACCTCAGCGATACTGTACACCAAGGAGAGACCGATTGCACCGAGTGCAACGACGCTTCCTGTTACAATTCCTGTTACAGCCGCGTTCAGAATTCCTGTCTGTACCATGATTACTCCCGCCCATGGTTAATGAGGCCATTTAGCATGATTCCACCGTCTACTGACACCGTTTATACGGTTTAACATAAATAAATTTCCTATATTTTCATTTAGAACTTGTTAGGCAGTACAAGAGAGGAGAGTCATTACAGAATATCCGCTGCTACAGGCCTTTCTCTGTAGATATCTCTATCCAAGAAATGCTGAGAAAATAATTGAGACGCAAAAATATCGGCTATTAATGAAAGGTCCGTAGGAAGAGCACACGGCATTATTTTAATAATAGTATATTTATATTTGTATTCTGGAAACACAGCTAATATAGGAGAGTGCTATGACTAGTGTGTCCGCTGGGCTTGTTGTGAGGATATAACTACCACACATGATATAGTAAATATATGTATAAAATACGTTTTCCAATGCTCACTACGCAGCGTCTATATTAGCAGCCTCCATAACTAGGTAGCCAACACGCTCCGGGACACGATGCGCCGTCTCCTCGTCAGCACTCTGCTCTTCTTCAACCTTGATCTCAACACCAGTGCTGGTCAGATTCCGATAGCGCAGCTCGGCTGTGTCAATGCCATTAAATGTCTGCATACCAGCCACAAACTGCGGTTGGGTATATTGCTGGTCGAACGTGATCTGCGTCCACGTATCGTCGACTGTTGCCTGCGTTTGCTGAACCTCGAATCGGTTTCCGTTGAGGGTGCCCGACGCTTGCTGGAGTGCAACATAGCCAACCCTTTCGTTCGCATGCCAGCCCTCGCTAGCTTCCGCTTCCTGGAGGCGGACATCGAACGAATCAGCTGAGACGTTCTGTATTCGGGTGACGATCGGTTCAGTCCCATTGACGGTTTGTGATTGGGCCAACACAACCGGCGTTTCCGATCCGAAGAATCCTCCCAGTGAAACGGCTTCGAACATATGGTTCACACTTGCTGTTCCTGCTTTCACTCGATACGAATCCCCATTGTTTAACTCCAAAATCTGCTCAGTTGGCTCAACAGCGAGGCTATGTATTGTTTCATTTGCATGACTTCCGTCGAGATACCTCCACTCTTCCAGCTGATACTCGAAATCGCCATTCGCCACATTTCGGAGACGGACATGCGTCGGTTGACTACCGTTAAATGATACTGGCTTCGAGATAACGACACGATCCTGCTGTGCAATAGTATCAACGTCATTCCAAGTCTCTCTGTCCGGCTGATTGTTCGTACGAGTGGTTGTCAGCAGAGCCGGATCACGCTCAGTGACGACATACCCAACACGCTCTGGGACACGATGCACTGTCTCCTCATCCGCACTTTGTTCTTCTTCAACTCTGATCTCGACGCCTGTACCCGTAAGATTTCGATAGCGAAGACTTGCCGTATCGGCACCGTTGAACGTCTGCATACCGGCCGTGAACTGTGGTTGGTTGTACTGCTGATCGAACGTAATCCGGGTCCACGTATCATCGATGGTCGCATCGGCCTGCTGGACCTCGAACCGTCGACCATTGAGGATGCCAGACCCTTGCTGGAGTGCAATGTAGCCGACTGTTTCATCTATATGTCCGCCCTTCGCTTCCTCTTCTTGCAGGCGGACATCGAACGAATCAGCTGAGACGTTCTGTATCCGGGTGACGATCGGATCAGTCCCATTGACGGTTTGTGATTGGGCCAGCACCACGGGTGTCTCTGCGCCGAAGAACTCGCCGAGCGACACAGACTCGAACGTATGATTCACATCCAACGTCTCGGCTTTCACACGGTACGACGTGCCACTGTTCGTCTGTAACACCTGTTCCATCGGCTGCACAGCAAGACTGTGGAACGTCTCAGTGACGTGACGGCCGTCAAGATACGCCCATTCCTCAAACTGATACTCGAAATCACCGTCAGCCACGTTCTGAAGACGGACGTGCGTCGGTTGGCCGCCATTAGACGACAGCGGCTTCCCAATGACGACACGATCCTGTTGTGCGATTGTATCAACCGCAGTCCACGATTCTCTGTTCGGTTGATCACCAGTGAGTGTGTCTGTGAGCAGTTGTTGCGATGGCGTGTATAACTGCCCGTCAACAGTCACCGTCGCTGATCCACTCGCGGTCGCTGAGACAATACCGCCAGTCACGTAGAAAGCGTAGACCTCGCCCACTGGAACTGTTCCTATTGCCTGCTGGGAGTTCGGCGGCCGTAGTGGTTCGCCGTCTGTTCCCCATTCCATCGTGACTGTCGCCCCATCGTTGCCCGCCGGAAGAATAGTGTCGCCGGCTTCAACTTCATAGGAGGCTGCTGAATTGTTCCCGGTGTTGTCGATGCGGACGAGCTGTGCCGGCTGCAGTGGAATTTCTCCAAGTGGTGGTGGACTAGGTAATGGCGGGGTCGTATCCGGCGCTGGTGGGTCGCCATTAGTCGTCATGCGCGAACTGACGAATGACGAGTTCGTCTGCGGGCCGCTTCCGCCTAGTATTCCCGATACTGTCCCCCATGTGTCTGGGGCTTGGCCAATCCAGACGGCATACTCTGAATCATGGTCGTTGCGGACGTAGACGTCCTCAAACTGGAGGAATGCAAGATTTCTCGAACTCTCATAGGTGTAGATGGCGTCGTGGTTCTTTGTCGAATTATAGCTAATACGGACGTCTTGTACGTTGATGCGTTCGCAGGGCTGGGGCGCCGTAATTGCGCCGCCACAGCTCGACGCGAGATACCGGTGATAGAAGTCACTATCAGCGACAGTGAGGGTGCCGTTGTAGCTGTCGATGCCACGGCTCAGATCCGTTGGAGCCGTAGCTTCGGCGTTCACACCTCGCTGGAGCGACCCCCCTGACCATGCTTGGACGGGATGCTCTCCATCTTTGATCGAGACACAGTTCCGGACTGCTGTCTCACCGCCAAGCCGCATGCCATTCTGCGTATTGCGGAAGAAACAGTTGAATATGCTCAGTGCTCCCGCAGGCTTCTTCGCATAGATCGTGTTTTCACCCCACGACTCGAACCAACAGCGATTAAAGACAAGGTCTCCGTTCGCCGATTCAACTAAGATGGCCCGGCGATTGCTGGCTTCGGTTGGTTCACACGACCCTTCGTGGAAGTAACAATCCTGCAAAAGCCCGCGTGTGCCGGCCGCCGCAGACAACCGGAAGTACGTCCGTGCATCACCGGAGTCGTTTGAGCCGACGTTCGTATCAGTTGCTGCCCGCACTTTGCCACGCGTGACGAGCCGTCGCAGCTCCCAGTCGCCCGATTCGGAATTCATCCGCACGAACGGCGGCACGGGCGTGTCCCGCATGTCGAGCTCGAAGCCGTCGAGGACGAAGTCGTTCGAGTACACGTCGATCCAGCGCACGTTATCTCCCGAACGGCCAGGAACAAGGCGTGCGCCCTCAGGCGCGATCAATTCAAGGTTAGTCGTGCCGGACTCTACGACGAGTTCGTTGAGTTTGTACGTGCCTGGTGGAAAGATAATCGTCGTGTCACTCCCAACTAGCCCTCCAAGGACGGAGTCGATGGCGGTTCCGCCGGTGTTGTCCCCGCCCTCGTTGACGATGTTGTAGGTCGGCATTCAGCAACCCCTCCTTGGGACGAGGGTCGTTTGGGGTTGGGAAATGCCAATCATCGTGATTGGGTGTACTCGTCGGCTCTCTGGCTCGACCCTGATGTTGTTTTGCTCTATTTCTTTTTTAATAGAACTCTGTACTACGGTTTCTGTTATTCTATTGCCGAACATAGCTTTTCTAAACACATCCTGGAGTATTGTTATGCACAGCCTGATGTAGAAATATCTCAGTAAGGGGTGGATAACGAAGTAATATTGGATAATTTTAAGACTTACAATTCATGAGTGATCGAGACTACTCCGAGAAACGACGGACATTTCTCAAAACAGTCGGCGTCACGCTAGGCACGGTGACCGGCAGTAAGACCCGCGTTGCTGCCGAGACGAATGCGACCCCTAGTGCTGAACCTGACGTCTGGAGGGGTGTCCGGTCAGGGCCGAGTCGACGAGGGACGACCCATGGTCGGGGACCAGCTCCATTCCCTGAGATTGACTGGAAAATGGACTTAGCGGGCAGTATGTATGATGTCGAGCCGCTTGTTGCCGACGAAACAGTGTATCTCGCGGCGACGACAGAGAACGATCCCAGCAATCATGAAGGATACGTCGGCGCGTACGACAGCCAGACTGGTGACCGCCAGTGGAAACGATCGGACCTTCCGGCTCCAAAGACGCCATCACTCGAGGACGGGACACTCTACGTAGCTACGGAGGAGGCTGAAACTGCCAGCACCGGAAAGGCAGGAATGTATGCGATCGATGCCGACACTGGCACAACGGAATGGCAAGTCTCCAGCCATACCTGTGCCACACCGGTTACTGCGAATGGGATTGTGTACACAGCAACCAAATCCGGCGCAGTTGCAGTTGACGCTGAGACTGGAGAGCCTGTTTGGCAGGTGGACGACGTCGGCGGAGTTGCCGAAAGAGCCGAGGGTGCATTGAGTTATACCGATGGGATGGTTTTCTTCAGTGACGGCACTGCGCTTGATGCTGATACTGGCTCGGTCGAGTGGGAGGTAGATGGCAATTCCATTATCGGCAACAACGTGGCCGGCGACGACTTTGTATACTATATTCGAACCGACTATATCGACGGTGAGGACGACGACGTTGTTGTCGAAGCACGGTCGATGGCGACTGGCCAACTCGAGTGGAGGCACGACGTCGTTGACCCCAACCGGTGGGATGGACGACTGGCACTTGCCGATGGCCACCTCTTCCTTCTCGACTCCAGCAACGACAGTTCCATCGTAAAAGCGCTTGATGCTAACACGGGGACGGTAGCGTGGACGCAAACGACGCATGGAGAACTCAGGAGTGATCCGACAGTTGCCGATGGTAGGGTCTATGTCGGTGGTTGGTACGTCCCAAAGTCGACTATGCAAGCTGCCCGAGCGCTCGTCTATGCGTTTGATGTTTCGACTGGCCGCCGAGAATGGACATACCTTCTTGATGATGATGGTCTCGAAACATCGCCTGAAAATCCGCCCGCTGCCGGCACACCGGTCGTCGTTGATGACAAGTTATATGTCGCTACTTACCCTGGTGAATCGACGCTCGACTACCGGTATGTCGACTATTCCAATTTTTACGCCCTCTGCTCGACGAACCGCCAGCCGGATAGTAACCGTCGGCTCCCGACGGACCCACCAGACGATAGCGACCAGTGTCCTGCACTACAGGCAAGCATCGATGCAGTACCAGCGCTCGATTCAGCAGAACTTTCCGCCGGCGACACTCTCACGCTTGACGCGTCTAATTCGACAGGACAACAACTTGCTTACAAGTGGGATACCAACGACGATGGCCGATACGATCGATTCGGCAGTTCAGTGTTTGTGGCGCTTCCTCACACTGGCTCGGTGACGATTCAACTGCAAGTTTCGGACCGGCATGACCAGAGAGATACGACGACAATAGAGCTCTCACCCCCTGAATAGCTCTCTGGCGAACTCGGCAGTATCTACGACAGTAAGGACTTATTTATGACTTTTATAATTTAATTAAACTCGTTAGGAATATATGAAATAAGAGTCACTACAGAATATCCGCCGCTACAGGCCTTTCTCTGTAGATATCTCTATCCAAGAAATGCTGAGAAAATAATTGAGACGCAAAAATATAAGATATTAATGGAAGGTCCGTAGGAAGAGCACTACGGCATTATTTTAATTATAAAATATTATATATGTCCTTTGAGAACACAGCTAATATAGGAGGGTGCTGTGACTAGTGTGTCCTCTGGACTTGTTGTACTGCTGTATGCTTGCAACAGTGTTCGCTGAGCGTTCGCTGGTGCTGTGACGCCTGGATAATGGAGGATACAGATCGCGGTACGTTCTAACATTGCACACCCTCTCTTGAGATGGTGGAGTATGCCGAATTATAAATAGCTAATCCCTAAAATCTGATTGCTATAATAATACAAGTGAAGTAGAATATTATATTTCTTTACTGGCAGTAGGCGTGACTTCGAGTGTGTAGATACCGGTCGTCATGTCGCTCACGACAACGAGATCGCGTGCTGCATTGTAGTCTGCACCCCACGCATTTGGAGCAGATCCTAACCAAGGAGCCCCGTTCGCTTCATCAGCTTTATCATCGGTTTCGTACTCGTCGGTTGGCACGGGGTCTGTTGGATCGCTCATGTCGTAGACGACAGCGCCTTCGTGATATCCCCCATCGATAAGCAGCGTGTTGTTCCCCTTTGGGATGATGTCGTGATTGTGTGTCGTCCAATCGTAGGTTTCGAGCGGATCATCACCCTGATATTCCGCATCTGGCGAGTAGGTGAACCCGATGTGTTGGGGATCGGATGGCGATCCATCACCCCAGCCGATATCGAAGATATGCTTGCCACCGGGCCAGCCCTGACCGATTTCGTCGCCGACGACGGCAAGGCCGCGTTCAGGGTCGTAGTTAGCGTAATGGCAGCTCTCAAACCCGGGTTCACCGTTTTCAAGCCGTTTTTCGCTGTAGTCCGGCCGGCCTTCGTAGTCAAATCGCCCAACTTCAGACGGCTCTGTGGGATTGCTAACGTCCATGATGACGTAGCCATCGAGCGCCCCACCGATGTATGCACAATGCATAAAGTTCGAATCCGGGTCGATGACGATGTCGTGGAGTGCACCTGCTGGCCCTGCTTCACCGAGCTTTTGTGGGTTCCACGGGTCGCTCACGTCGAAGATGTCGAAGCCAGTGTTCTCTTCATCCTCGTGGGATCCATGAGCATTCACCGTATAGACGATGTCAGCGTGCGGGTGTTTGAAGAGGTTATGCGTCTCGCCTGCCTCGAGCCGGCTGATCACCGCTGGGTTTTGTGGTGTGGCATCACCGTATCCGTAGTCGATTACTTCGACGCCGCCAACTCCTTGCTCGTCGTTTGGTTCTTGCGACCGGTAATACAGTCCGGGCCGGGTATCGAATTTAACGTCCGCATTTCGTGTGTGTGATGATGAGGGAATTCGGTGGACCTCCGTCGGGTTTGTGGGGTTCTGGATGTCCACGAGGAAGCTTCCGCCTTCGCCAAGGTAACTCCCGAGAACGGCGTAGTGTCCATCGTTGCGAACATCTACTTCGGCGTAACTACCCGGCGGATCAGAAAGCAACGAATGTCCGAATTTCTGGATCTGTCCCTTCCTCTTTTTTCCTTTCTGAGCGCTCCCTGTGCTGATGCCGCCGACCGCCGTTGTGGCACCCAATAGTTTGAGTACCGTTCGTCGTGTCTTTTGGGTCATTACAGACCACATTTAACATAGTATTACTAATCAATGAGCATTTCTAAATATATGTGAGGGTATAACTACCACACATGCTATCGTAAATAAATAGCCCGATAGAATTAGAGATAGATTGAGAAAATAGCTGGAACAGCGATTCCTGGTTCGCCCGCTGATTCATTTCTGAAACAGAATTAACTAACTATCGTTAATACACCCTATTTATCCAGAATAAAAGTCAAAAATCAACCGACAGGGGGAACTATTAACTAGTATTCCGGGCAAAAGAGTGGTGTATGGAAACATTCCCCATGGCCGGCCGAATCATCAACACGAAGCTCGTCTTCGGCCTCACCGCCCGCGAAGCCGGCGAAGTCCTCATCCTCCCATTCCTCGCCCTCGGCATCGCCCAGAGCCTCGGCTTCACCGGTACGCTCTTTCTCATCGCCGGCGGCATCGGCCTTGCACTCGGCATCCTCATCCTGCTCGTCGCACCTGCCGGCCAGCGACCAATCAGCTACGCCCGTGCCGCCACCGAGTACTACCTCTCGTCGAACTCATACTACAATCGTCGTACTCGACCAGGCGACGAGACGCCCGTCGTCCAGGACGTCGTCGGCGTCCGGCAGGACGGTCTCGACATCGAGACGATCGAAGCCGAACAGGAGACCGAATCGAGGTGACCGCATATGGGCTCGGCATCCTCCGACGAGGCGACCGATGGGACGGCACCCGACACAGATGGGGAATCAAACGCAAAGGAAGTCGAGAACGGGGAGTCTCCATCCACTGACGGTGCAGCACAATCAGTAGCAAGCTCGCCAGCCGATGACTCGACATCGACAGAGACAGAGCCACCAGCGGGAGTACATCTTGGACCTGTCCAGAACGGCATGCCTGAAGAGACGCCCGAGTCCGACCTGGACGTCCTGCGCGCGCTCGATCACTTTCTCGACGATATCGACACCGATCTCCCGACCGCTCGTGAACGAGCGCGGGCCCGCGACCACCTCAATCTTGAGACCCGACTTGGCGAATCCACAACTACCCAAGACAAACTCGGGTTCGACTACGTCCGTGAGGACGGCATCGCCGTCGATGACGACAGCTACATCGGCCTCCTGAAAGTCCAGCCCCAGAACTGGCTCTCGCTTAGTGACGAAGCCAAACACGAGACGATGAGCGCATACATGTCGTTCCTCATGGCGCTCGAATTCAGCGTTGCCGTCCCCTGTTATCCGAAAACGTTCGATCTCACGGGTCATCTTGAACGCTTCTATACGGCGGGTGCGAGCATGGCTTCACGCGGCCAGACCCCCATCCTGCAGTACGGACGGAAATTCTACATCCAGTGGGCCACCACGAACATCGAGGACGAGGACCTCAAACAGCGCGACTTCTACGTCGTCACGCGCGTCGACGCCGACCACGTCCACAAGGACCTCGACACGGGGAGCGTGTTAAGCCAGCTCAGCACCCTGCCGGTCATCGGGACCGTCTGTTCGCGACTCGTCGACCAGACACCACTTGGCGACTCCCACGAGGACGCCCGGACGGAACTCTGCATTCGGGAAGTCCGGCAGCGCCAGCGCCGTATCACAAACAAACTCGGCCGGACAGACGTCTCCATCGAGCGCGTCACCGACCGCCAGGAGACGATGGAGATCCTCTATCACTACTACAACCACGTCGACCCCGAGTTCAAACAGTTCTCTCATGCGACCTACACGGTGGGTGACGGCTGATGGGTGACCGCCTTGACCGCCTCCGGTCGAAACTTCCCGTCGGGAGTAGCAAGCAGAGTATCGCTAACATCGACGACGAGACGTTCGATCGGGCTACGAAGATCCTTGAAGCGAACGGCGACGACCTCACGAAGGAGAACATCCGCGAGCAGGCCGAATGTCTGCTTGAAGTCGAGGACGTCGACGAGGGTGAACTCCGACTTGGCGTGGTGCAGGATACGATGGAACAGTCGTTCGCTGATCGGGACGTCATCGCGCCCCGACAGCTGCAGGAAGTGTCGAATCTCTTCGAGTCAGGGTACATGGTCCGCAACGACCAGTTCGTCCGTACCCTCACCATTCATGGCTATCCCGAGCGCGTCCCCCTGGGCTGGCTTGAGGACCTGTACACGACGAATGACCACGTCCGCGTCACCCAGCACATCGAACCCCGCGACACAGGGTCGGTGCTCCGGAAACTCCAGAAGCGCCTTACACAGCTCCGAGCGCGTCTCCACAAGAAAGACCAGAAGAACCAGACTGATACTCACGAGGTCGAAGCCGACCGCGACATGGTGAAAGACCTCATCTGGGACATCATCCTTGGGAAGACGAAGCTGTTCGATTTCGCGATCTACATCGAGATTATCGCCGACACCGAGCAGGAGCTCGACGATGCCACCGAGCGGGTGGTCGAAACACTCGGCGCCGCGAATGCCGAGGCAGTCACACTCGACAAGCGCCAGGTCGAATCCCAGGACGCTCTCGCCCCGCTGGGCAACGACCCGATCAAAGCGACACAGCTCATGCAAGAAACCGCGGTCGGGACGATGTTTCCGTTCATCGAGCCGGCTGTCGCCGATCCCGAGGGTGTCTTCTACGGGTTCGACGGGACGAACACGCCCGTTCTGCTCGACCGCTACGAGCTCTCGTCGTACTCGAAGGCGATTGCGGGAAAGATGGGGTCAGGGAAGACATTCGCCGAGAAGCACGAGATGTACCATCGCCTGATGATGGACCCCGAGATCGAGATGCTCGTCCTCGATCCGCTCGGAGACTTCGTCGACTTCGCAAACGATCTTGGGGGGCAGGTCATCCGGTTCGGCGGCCAAAACACGGTGAACCCGCTGGAGATTCGACGCGGCATCGACGACGTCGCGGATGACCCATTCAAGAAGAAGTTCCGGTCGGTGATGGAGCTATTCCGCACCCACTTCTCGGCCGTCGCCGACCAGTCACTGAGCAAGGAACAGGAGGGCATCCTTCGCCGCGCCGTCCGCCTTGCCTATCTCAAATACGGCATTACGGCTGATCCGGCGACCCACGAGAACACGAGCCCGACGATGCAGGACGTCCTCGACATCCTGCACGCACTCACCGACGGAAAGGAGCCGTCGGAATTCATCGAGCTGCACGAGGACGCAGATGAAGAGCGGGTCCGGCCGGAGATCGAGCAGCTGGAGGTGCGATTCAAGGAGGCCGACGAGAAGTACGCCTACCAGCTCCTCCTCGGGCTGGAAGCGTTCCAACAGGGCGGCGAGAACGACAATCTGAACGGCCGCACGAACGTCGAGCTCGACAATTGCCTCGTCGTCATCGATATGTCGATGTTCGCCGATACGGGCCAGGCGCCGCTGTTCATGCACGTCATGTTCGACTGGATCTACCAGCGCGCCCAGAGCAGCGACCGCCGTACGCAGGTTACCATCGACGAGGCGCACTACCTCCTGCGGCGGGCGGCGACGACGGACATGATCGACCTGTTCATCCGGCATAGCCGCCACTTCAACACGGCAATCACGCTCATCTCACAGACAGTCGACGAATTCATCGCCAAATCCGATAAGAAATCCGAGGAGGCCGTCGAGAAGGCGCGGAACGTCTACAACCTCTGCGACATCAAGCAAATCTTCCACCACGAGTCGGTCAGCGACGCCATGATCGACTTCCACGATCTCACTCCCTCCGAACAGAACTTCATCGCGACCGCCCAGACCGGCGAGGACGGCGGCTACTCGGAGTGTCTACTCGCCGTCAACGACTGGACGAAATCGCTTGCCCTCCACGTCAACGACTACGAAATCCACGTGTTGGACGACGACTTAGACCCGTGGGAGTATCTCGTCGACCAGCGCTACATCGATGCCGGTGACGTCGAGTATCTTGCCGAGGAGGGCCGCGTCGATGACTACGCCATCCCGGACTCGCTGCTCGAGGAGGTTGGTGTCCCGACAGCGCCGCAAGAGGCCGATGATTGAAACTCGTCGCTATATACGAATCAAGCCATCGCGGGAACGCGTCGACCCGTCAGATATTGTCTCCCGCCTAGCTGGTTTGCGGAAGCTTCGAACAGGGTGGAAAATCAAATACGATCCGCGAAAGAGTCCGCCCACATTCGAGTTCTTCGTACTCACGCAGGGCGACGGCGCTCCGGTTCGGTTCTACCTCGGCGTCGACGATGAAGCGCTGCTCCCAACGATCGAATCCGAGTTGCAGACTGCCTATCCAGCGAGCTACGAGATCCACGAGGAAACTGTTGGCCTCCGAGCCGAACTCGCCAGTCACGGTCATCGCGGTGACGAGTCCGACTCGGACATGACTGTGGCGGGAGACGAGAAGGCAATGGGCGATGGAGACGACGTCTCACTCTTCGACCGGACGCCGCTCGCTGCCCGCTGGAGTGGCGTCGGCGAGCGGAGTCGTGATTGGATGACGCCGATCAAGCAGTACTCGCACGTCCAGGAGGAGGATACTCGTTCGGGAAATCCAGCGCGAGCACCACTTGCGGCGGCCGTTGAACGACTGACAGAGGCCACAGCACCCACCGCATTGCAGGTGTTGTTCACGCGATACAGCAACTGGCAGAAAGCCGCCGAAGGCCGGAAAAAGCAGATCGAGACCAAACATGACGGTGCCCTCCAGTCCGCACGAACCAGTTTGGCGGATATGCTCCATGGGGCCGACCAAGAACGCATTCGGGACAGGCGACGTGGTCGTGACCCACCTCATGTCGGCGAGAGTACCCGACAGACGTCGAGTGCAGCCAGTGGGGAGGTCGCATCTAGACAGGCACTCATCGACCAGAAAGGGCCTTCACAGACGTTTCTCGTGAACGTCCGGACGGTCGCCGTCCTTCCTGAGGATCCGGAGGACGCAACGAGGGCACAGGCAGCAAACAATATCGAAACCCTCGCAAATGCGTTCAACCACCTCGATGGCTATTTCTATCATCTCGACGGCAGTCGCGTCTCGAAAAGCCTGACCACCATTCGGGACCCTGCCAAGAAAGAGCTAAACCGACTAGTCAATCGTTCGTTCAACCAGTCCTCGATGGGGAAGCGTCGACCCCAGCTCATCCTGAACGCAGATGAGCTTGCGAACTTCGTGGCGGTGCCGAGCGCACAGACACTGACCACTGAGGGCTCGCGTGGCGCTCGTGGGAAGGAACGACTCCGCCAGCCACTGCCGCTGCCGGATCCGGATCTGCTCGATGCGTTCTCTGGAGCCGGCATGACGGTAGGGACGCCCCTTCGGAACCGGAACGAGTTCGTGGACGAGCCGATTCGGGTCCCACCGGACCTCCTGACCACAAGCTACATTCGGGCTGCGTCGACCGGGAGTGGGAAGTCAACAGCCGTGCAGACCGAGATGCTCTCACTCCACGAGCACGTTGACGGCCCGACCGTCTTGCTTGACGGAAAGGGTGACGGGATGGCCGAGAACTATCTCCACGCCCACTACGCCAAGAACGGAAGTCTAGACGACATCTACTATTTCAACGCGCCAGAGATGCTGCCGGCGGTCTCGTTTTTCGATATTCGCCCTGCACTCGCAATGGGCCGTTCTCGTGAGGATGCCGTCCAAGACAAGGTCGAGCATTTCCACGAAATCATGCGGCTCATCTTGGGCGAGGAGCGCCACGAGCAGGCGTATGTCGCCAATGAGATCCTCACCTTCCTCATCAAGGCACTCTTTGACCGAGAGTACGGCCAGGACGCGTTCAGTCTCGAGGATTTGATTCAGGCAGTCTTCCGGATGAGCCGGGAGAAGACACTACCTGAACTCTGTGAGGCGAACTCGCATATCGAGCAGTCGCTGGTTCAGAAATGCCAGGTCGACGACCGCCAGTTCCAGCAGACGATGGGCGCGGCGGCGAATCGCCTCGATAAGCTGGTTGAACACGAACACCTCTACCAGATGTTCACCCACGTCCCCGAGTGGGACACGGAGGCCGAGGAATACGTCGGGAACGCCTTCGACTTCCGCGAGTTCGTCACTGACGACGCCGTCATCCTGTTCGATCTCGGTGAGTTCAGGGCGGAATCACAGCACGCCCTGACGATGATCCTCTTGAGCAATCTCTGGGACGCCGTGCAGGGCCGTCGTGGCGGCGGCGAGTCGTTGACCGGAGGTAGCCGTCAGAACGGGAGTGACGCCGACGATACGATCGTGAATATGATCATCGAGGAGGCAGCCGCAGTCGCGACATCCTCGCTAGTCTACGAGCAGTTCATCCCCCAGGGACGGGCATTCGGCGTGAGTCTCGGTCTCATTATGCAGTACCCCGAGCAGGTCGCACAGTACAGCATGTCCGACCGGGCGTATACGGAGATTCTGAACAACGTCAAGACGAAGCTCATCGGGAATATCGCGACGGACGCGAAGCTCGCCGAGTCGATGGCCCACGAGAATCTGAGTACGACCGAGTTCCGGAACCGTGTGAGTCGCCTCCCGGCCGGTGAGTGGATTGCCCAGTTACCGAGTCCGCACTTTGGGGAGACGGGCCCGGCGCCGTTCTCACTTGCATCACTACCGATTCCCGACGGCCACCCAGAGAGTGAGGCGCCGCTTTCAGGCGACGACCAGTATCTCTTCGAGGAACAGCAGATCCCCCGAGTGATGCGGCGAACGCAAGACGAGTGCAGTTTGCCGGGTCGGACGAATCAACTTGCCCGCAAGAAGGTTCGGGAGACGCTCGACGAGGTCGGCGACGACGCCGATGGCGAGCCTGCAACGGTGAGCGGGAGCACAGCGGCCGCTGGAGCGGCCAACGGCGGCACCACATCTGATTCCCCTTTCTTCGGCGTGGATGGCGCCAGCGGCGACACAGACGCCTCTACGGAGGACGAGACAGTGACCGCGACGGCCGACCCTCCATCCAATACTTCATCGAGTGAGGAGCGGGATATCGGGAGCGCGCCCATGTTCGGCGCTACTGGGGACGACCTGCAGAACCCCGAGGAAAGAACACAATCCGCGTCTGCCGAACAGGCACCGACAGCAACACACGAGGACCATAACAACGATTCAGACGCCCAGACAACGGACTCGGGAGACACACCAGCATCATCGAGTGAGGAGTCCCTGCCCCGGCACGTGAGTTACGACACGGATGCAGAGGGCTACGTCTGTGACCTCTGCGGATCCGAATATCTCACGTCTGAGGAGCGAAAGGCCAGTGCATGCTGCCAGTTCACGTCGAAAGACGACGTTTTCGTCGCCGCTCGCCGAGCGCGGAACACAGCCGAAACCTCTAGTGAATTTTTCACTCGTCTCGGGAACATCACCGAGCATGCTGAGGAGTACGGCATCGAAGTGACGATTCAGGACTTCGCCTCCCTCGATGCGTCCGCCGATGAGTCCGGCGTCGCTCCCAACGGTGGGTCAACGGAACTATCTGAGTCGGAGCATACCCAGCACGCAGAGCCGTCAGACCCGCCTCGCTTCAGGGAGGCCACGACAGACATCCCGGATGACACACTCCGGGCCGAAGGTGTGACACGCGACGAGGCGGCGTTTCTCGGTCTCGTGCTGGATGCGATGAACCACCAGCTAGAGGAGTATTCGCTCCTGGAGAGCATGACCGACTTCGAGAAGTCCTTTTCCAATCTGGATATTGAGACGCTCAAAGACAAGGAGTTCCTCGAACAGCACCGCTCGTTCCGCCAGAAGTACTACACCGTGCTACCGGCCGGGCGAACGTTCCTCGATCGCACGCTCAATTGCAGTCCCGGTGTCGGAGATCTCGGCGAGAAAACGCCACACAAAGCAGGCGTTGCATTCCTCGAGGCTTGGCTTGTTCAGCAGCAAGATGACGTCGAGTCGACTGAGCGATACTTCGAGTATGACTCAGAAACCGTCTTTGACGTCGCGGGATTCGACGCGACGGACGACCTCTGCTGGGTCGGCGAAGTGGAAACGAAGAGCCATAATCTCAATGCCGCGGTTTCGGACTATGAGAAGCTTGCGAGCGTTGACGCGAAGGCGGCCTGGGCGTTCGAGGATCGAGAGTTGAGCCTCGACGTGATCGACGCGCTCAGTGACGCTGGTCGAATCGACATCTCGCTGAATGCAACTCAGCGACGGACCGTCAGCGCGCTTCGGGCAGCCATCAGCGACTACGACCTCCCCGGGTTGACGGCTCTGAACACGTTCCGGAGTCTCAAAACGGAGGTTGATCACGAGCCGTGACTGAGAAGTGGCGAGAAGCAACTCGTGCGGAGCTCCACACCTACTACACAGAGACGTTTCCGGACCAACTCGACGCACTCCCATCATTCATCACAGCTAGTGGACCGAAGCAGTACGCTATCGCCTTCCGCGAAGCATACCCGATCCGGACGCAGAACGCTCCCCATCGAACGTTCATCCGCCGCGATACCTGGCAGACCAGTAACTCCAGTGATCGCACGGTCCAACAGTTCGATTCAACGGAGGACCTCATCAAATTCATTCAGCACCCTGCACGCTACGACCCAGCCCAGGGGAGCGACTACGCGCTCGCCGATCCAGATGTACTCGACCGTCCGGAGCCACGCCCCGACGCCGTCTACTATGCACTCGATCACTGGGAGCGACCCTGGGTACTCGCGGTCGATATCGACGCGAAAGATATTGCGGCACACCGCGCTTCCAGTGAAACCACTGGTGAGACCGACGATGGTGAAACAGCACAGCTTCGAGCCGCGGGTATCCTCGATAGCCCACCCAAGGGGTATCCCTACGCGTTCGAGGATATCGAGCAAGCGCTTGCGTACGGATTTGCGGTTCAGGAGATCTTCGAGGACGACTTCGCGGCCGAGGAGACGATGGTCGTCTACTCAGGGCAGGGCTGTCACGTCTACCTGCTCGATACGGATCGCAAGCACCGCTACGACGAGCAAAGTCGCGAAGTGATCAACGACCTGCTCCTCGATGAGTATGAGATACCTATTGATCCAGTGGTTACTGCGGACCGCCGCCGGGTAATGCGGCTGCCGTACTCGCTACATGCTGACGTCTCGCGTGTCGTCCAGCCCATCGACGATCCGGGATTCGACTTCCGAACCGAGGCGACGCCCGACTTCCTTGACTAATGAGCCGAGACACGCCTACAGACGATGAGTACACGGCGTATCGAGTCGCAGCACTCCCACGAGACAAGGGGAAATTCCAGCTCACACAGTTGTTCGAGCGTGGGTATCAACGGTGGACGGTCGATGATGAGCAACAGACGGAGAAGATGCTCGCAGACATCGAGCGGTTCACTACCGACGCGTTCGCCCCGAGCACACGAAAGCAGGCCGCCGAACGCCCCTATGCCGATGATCCGGGAGCGCTTGCAGTTCTCACGACGCTCGGGGCGGTCTGCATCATGGATCATCCGAAACTCGCGGATACGCCACCCCGGCATCTCGCTCCCCTCGGTGATCTTCGCGAACTCTACGTCAACAATATCGCCTCCCTCGTCCGAGAGTACGAGGACTGGTCGCTCCACCAAGAGATCGCCGAAACCCTCTACGCAAAAGAGCCCGAGGAGGACGGCGTCCATCCGGGCCGTGTCTGTACGGCCATCACGACAAAGCCCGAGCTCGGCGAGGGGTACTATCTCGAGATCCCGCTTGTCGCCGCCTCACGGAAATGTCTGGCCCGTGCAGATGGCGACGAAGAGAAGCAGGGCGAGATTCAAGCCCACGTCGCAGACAACCACCTGTACGTTCCCGTCTCGGATTTTATGGAAAAGTACCGCGAGTACGCCGAAGACGCTTTTGGACGCCTGCTCGCTGTCCAAGAAGAGGCGCTAACTCCAGAACAGCGGAGCTGGCTCACTGCGAACGAATCCGCAATCACCGACCGTATTGACCGGTTTTTCCAGGCCGGGCAGACTCACCGCGTGTGGGAGAACTGGAGCCGGCAGAAGCGCGATCTGCTGACGATCATCAACGCTATCTCCACCGCAGACGATGACATCGCCCAGCTCGGTGAGACGCAGACTGCACGTGATCTCTACAAGGCGGTTGACATGTACGACCCGGACCGAACGTGGGAACAGCAGGTGTGTGAGTCTATCTCTTCACCGCGAAGTCTCGGCACAGTTCTCTCGCAGAACCGTGATCATGCGAGCGTCACCGTCGAGAACGCCCGCTTGAATCGGTACACGCTCACCGAATACAGCGACGGTGCCCAACCGCTTCACATTGACGAGCTCGAAGATTTGTTCGAGTTGCCCTGTATGGCGGCGATGGACGACCGCCTCCAGGAGAAGAAACCCGTCCGAAAGGACCTCTTCAATCTGGTACGGATGGCGTGGTGGCTTCCCCAGTACCGGGACGCGAGTATGGTAGAATTCATTAGTGACGTGAAAGACCTGTTTTCGCGGTGGCCCTGGTACGACGAGGAGGTGACTGAGTACCAGATCCGGTACGAACTCACCAACGACATTGGCGGTGAGATCCCCCTTCCGATGAATTGTGCGAACGATGATATGCAGCGGTACTGCATCGGGCGCAACCAGTGCCCGTACTCGATCTATGGTAGTCTCCCCTTCCCTGACGAGATGTATGAGCAACTCGATGACCAATCTATATCGACGACCGACTGAATGCAGATTTCCCTGGCTATATAAGGAATCGTATATGAATCCAAGAACCTCACTAGGCAGTGTGGATTCGTCGAATCTGAGGCTGGGTATAACTGCTCTACGTCCTCATATCCGTCGTCTTAGCGATTTCCGCTCCTCGATCCTGAGGTTGGATTAGTAACATAAAGTCACAGTGCCTCAGGTTGGATTAGTAACACTATCGTTCAGAGCACGACTAAGCTCCGTATTGCCGTGTTTGAGGCCCTCTAAGGCTGTATTTGTACTTCTGCCCCTCCGATTTCAGTCTTGAGGCTGGATTCAACGGTCTCAATCCAGCCCTCAGCTACTATCTGCACTTCTGCATCCGTCAAATCGGTATTCGTACCTCGGAAATCGTCCAAAGGAAGGGTGGGGTACGAAGTGTGAGTCCGGTGTGTTGCAAGGAGGGGATTCAGGGAGGGCTGGAGTACAGGCGGAAGTTAGAAAACTATCAGCTGCGTATAACACAGTGGGCGCCGTAGTCGAGTAGTGAGATGGAGGGAAACAGGGGGAGGATACGAGTCGAGGATGCGTAGACAGATGTGGATCGCATAGATGTAAATTGAGGTGCCCCATTCAGCGCGAGACAGTTTTCAGACTGCGTATAAATTCGGAAGGGGAGCTAATTCGTCCCCGTCAAGTAGCCGGTGTGTTGACCGTCGGTGAGACAGTACCCTCGCTGTATCCAGCACGGTATTTCTGACAGCGACTGGGGAAGTCATCGCACTCATGCTCAATAGAAAGCGCGTATTCAGCAAACAGTCACTGTTCGCTCCGGTCTGTCAGTGACAAAATAGCTGGTCGGTCGTGTCCGTCTCTTACTGTAATCCCGAGCGAAAGAAGGTGAGGACAAGAACTGACCAGAGGACCAGTCCTAGCCCATAGAAAAGCAGTACCGTACGAGTGTCAAAGTCCGCCGGGGACGGATGGAATTGGTTCTCCTCGGTCATCGTCCCGCTAATCGCTGCTTCGTCTGCACCCTCAACGAAGGTCGGTCCCGTCGTGATGCTCGCTGCGCCTCCGAGTATTACTAACAGTAAACCTACACCTGCGGCAACGACTGTATAGAGTCCCGAGTAAGTCAGGAAATATACGCAGCCGACCGTGATAGCTCCCGCAATAATAGTATAGAACGCCAATCCTCGAGTGATCGGTCGAATGTCCATAGACGAACTTATCATTTGCTTCCTATTACTTTTGGGTTGTTGTAACTTGAGCCGCCAGTGGGTGCTATCCCATCTCGAATAAAGCGTGTTGAACCTATCCTCTGTATCTCGCACGCCGGATCTGTCATCGACTGAGGGTTATAACAGAGCCGTATCAGTCTCCATATGGACCTGAGATAGAGGAGTGTGTCCACAGCGCTGTTGTTCGCGCCGACGAAGGGTGACGGCGCTCAGCAGTCACGATCTTTCGGATTGACCCCTGGCGTGCGAGGGGCTCCGGTCAGCTGAGTGCAGTCAGTGAGTACTTCCATGTCGACGTTCAGTGACTCCGAGCCCGCGACAGCATCGTCTTGGCGGTCTCGCCTTCCTGGTGGGCCGACTCGTCTTCGGCGTCTTACTCGGATTCATGGGGCTCAATCACTTCACGGGCCTCGACGGGATGAGCGGCTAAGCCAAGGCCAAAGGTATCCCAGCCCCCGGTTCGCCGTCATCACATCTGGCCTCATGCTCATCGCAGGCGGGCTTTCCATCGCACTCGGTGTCTACCCACTCGTCGGTGCGGCAGCGATCGCGCTGTTCTTCCTCGGCGTGACGCCAGTCATGCACGACTTCTGGACGGTGGACGACCCCGAACAGCGCCAGTCCGAGATGACGGACTTCCTGAAGAACGCCAGGCTCTTCGGCGCAGCGCTTGTACTGGTTGCAGTTAGTGGAACCGCCTGGCCGTACGCGCTCAACATCGGTCTCTAAGATGTCCACCATGACCACGCCATCGGATACAGACACGCTCCCGCAGGGGACACGCATCGGTCGAACTGCACTCCGCGTCAACGACCTCGACGAGCTGACCGGGTTCTATCGGGATGTCGTTGGCCTCAGTGTGCTCAACGAATCCGAGACCCGTTCGGTGCTCGGTGTTGCTGACACCCCGCTACTCGTCTTGGAGGGCGATGCAGACGCACCCACACGGCATCGGTCAGGCGCCGGACTCTACCACACTGCCTTCAGAGTGCCTTCGCGAGCGGCGCTCGGTGACGCGCTGGCTCGGATACGGGACCACTGGCAACTTGGCGGTGCATCCGACCACTGGGTGAGCGAAGCCCTGTACCTCACGGATCCGGAAGGGAATGGCATCGAGATCTATCGCGACTTCCCACGCGACGAGTGGCCGCGCAGCGACGACGGCCGGGTTCGGATCAGCACGGAGCCGCTCGATCTCGATACTATCGAAGCCGCGGCCACAGGGAACACCCAGGCCCCTCCCGGAACGGATATCGGACACATCCATCTCGAGGTCTCGTCGCTGGACGCGTTCAGGGACTTCTACGTGGACACTCTCGGGTTCGAGGTGCAAACGACCGTGCCCGCCGCGTCATTCGTGTCCGCCGGTGGCTATCACCATCACATCGGGGCGAACACGTGGCATCATCGGACGAGCCCAGTGAGCGGGCGTGGGCTGTCGTGGTTCGAGGTAGTCGTCCCGGATCAGGCTATGCTCACCGATGTTCAATCGCGACTGGAAAGCAGCGCGATTCCAGTGACCGAGACAGATGGCGGTCTCATCGTTCACGGTCCTGACGAGATCGAAGTCCGAATTCAGGTCGAATAATCCGCCCTGTAGTCTAGATAGAGACGGCATTATTGTCGTAGTAGGAGGGGCCTCACTTTCGTGAACCGCATTAGAGGAAGCGTCGTAGCCGCAGTTTTCGGGCCTCTATTCAATCCAGCCACGTCGGAAGAGATGGCTGCCCGTCCTGCCAGCGAATCGATCCCAATGCTGCAGGCAGTTGCTGGAGTCGGTCGTCGAGGACGGCGAGTGGGTGCGTATCTACCTCCACCACGAGGCGTTCTTCGTCGTGTCGCCGACGTTCGAGGTGACCGCGTATCGAACAATCTGGTTCGGCCTGCAGTACGACTCTGAGACGATTGAGCAGGGCGAAGCTGCCGGGAACGGCGCGCTCGCGACCGTAGGCTGGTACGACGGTGAGCCGGTCGGCGACGGCCACCTGACGGGCCAGTTCTAGGTGCTCAAAGATGTCGTCGGCGACATGATCGACAAGGGTGTCTTCACGCCGTCGACTGCGAGACAGTATCTAAAGCAGAAGCTTGCTGAACGGGTCGGGGGTCGACAGGAGTTGTTCACCCCTACGTCGACAGATAACTCACGTAGCTGCTAGTGATTGTACGGTTCGACGATTGCAAGCACGTCAGCCGCTTCGTACCGGCGGTTCCGTTGTTGGCCGGTCGTCTCACGCAGAATATTGTCGTCCCATAAGTGCCGGATTGCTTGGTTGACAGCTGGCTGTGACCGATTAAGTGCCTCTACCGCCTGGGGCTCCGTGAGATACGGGTGTTCGATGATGAAATCGATGAGCTCGTAGATGACGACGCCCTGCCCTTGGTACTGCTCTCGATATTCGTCATGCAGCGCTAACAGGTCGCGAGCGACCGTGTAGGCCTCGTGACCCTGTTCGGCAATGGCTTGCACGAAGAACGATATCCAGTCTGTCCAGGCCCCGTCACGGCTCACAGCGAGGAGTCTGTCGAGGTAGGCATCACGGTTCGCGTTGAAATACGACGACGGGTAGAGGTAGGGGCCGGGCAGCAGATCCCACTTGTAGAGAGCCAACATCACGAGGAGGCGACCAAGCCGCCCATTTCCGTCCTGAAAGGGGTGGATCGTCTCGAATTGATAGTGAATCAACGCCAAGTCAACGAGCGGCGCGTACGTCGGCCCCGATCGGATGTACTGAAGCAGACTCCGCAGAGCGTACGGAATACTCGCCGGTGGTGTCGGGACGAATCGTGCCTCACTGAGCGGCGTGCCCGGTTCGTCGATGCCTACGAGATCTGTGCGAAACTCCCCTGGATTCTTCTGCTCCCCACGAGCACCCTGCAACAGAATCTCGTGTAGCCGGCACAGTAAGTCGCGATCCAGCTCCGCACCGTCACGGAGGGTTTCGATCCCAGTCGTAATCGCCTCAACGTAGTTTTGTGCCTCCGTGATATCAGCCCGTTCCGTCTCGGTTTGACCCGGCTCTTCACCGGCTTCTCGCCGGTAGATATCCGAGAGCGTCAGCCGCGTCGTCGTCTCGATGTTCGAGGAATCGACAGCCTCGCGGTGGATGAGCGGGCTCAAAATGACTTCTGGCGAGTCAAGCCACGTATCCAGATCAGAAAGCTGGCCCACGGCGTACATCGCATTCCCGTTCTCGGTAAGGAGGTCATGGGTCGCGTCAAAATCCGGCGGGAGCGGATCTGGACTAAAGGCGAAGATCCCATCAACCATCTCAACCTCGCCAGGAGGGCTCTCAGTAAAGTCCTCAGGCTTCATTATTATCTAATATCCACCCCTACCCCAATATAGATAACGGGATGTGAGTTCCCCTATCCAAACGACTTCTTCGGCCGGTTTAAGATAGATTCGAGCTGTGATGGCTGTTCTACGCACCAAGTTCTTTGTCAGTAGATTTCTGTGGAGTGGCTTGTCTCTGTAGTCAGGACCGAGATTATCAAGCGTTTCGCGTCCCAATTGGTGAATCACCGTTCGAGAAAGCGAGCCGGAACCATTCCTAGATCGAACTGCCTCGAGGCAGCTACTGTTTTTCAGAGGCAGGAACGGGTGAGCCCCGCCGTAGGTTCGTGATTTGATGACTATACACGTAGACGGCGATCCGTTTCACGACTGTGAGTTTGACTCCGAGGCGATCCTCGGGACACACGTTCGAAGACGTCCTGTTCACCGACGGCATGGAGACGCCGGTGAACGTGTTGACTGGCAAGACACCGGCGCATTCGCAAGGGACCGTCGAGGAGGCGAGGGAATTCGCTGCGAGTATCGACACGGACACGCCCCAAATCCCGCTACCGGCCTCCGTCGAGATGCAGATCGAGACCCAAAGCGAACCCTACACCGCGGCTGCATTCTTCCACTTCGGGGCGACTGGCTCGCTCGAACGCCACCGCGCCTACCACGCCGCCTACGAAGCGGACGCGTTCGCTGTCGACTTCGAGGCCGACTACGAGTCTGCTGACCTGACCATCACTGTCGAACGAGTAGACGAGTCCTGAGAATTGCCTGCTGTGAGAAGGGATTTTTCGAGCGCCGGCGATGGGTGCTGGCGCAGCAGGGACAAGCGAGCAACGGTGCCGGTGCGTCGACGCGTTCGCTACCCTGGTCCATGAGATGGGCGACGGCGTCCTCGCGCGTGAGCGTCATCGTCAGTCCCCGCTCTGTCGAAGTACTGCTTGAGATGATCGAGCGCAGCTTCCTCGCTGGAGTTGACCGGCGTCCGAGAGCTCTCCATTACGAAGAGCATGGAGATCTCCGGATTTGACGATTGTGACGTAGCAGTATCGTGACGATCCAGCAACAGGAGGGTTTGTCTGCGCCAAGAGGCGCGAGGCGCGCTCACAACTGTGCCTCACGTAAGTTCCCATGACCGATCTAGACATACTCGACGACTCTGTAGACGATCACGAGCGGCTCGAAGCCGAACTCGTTGCCCAAGACCGGGATGCACCCCGGGTTTCGATGGCGGACATCGACGAGACGCTGGCGCGAAAGCTCGTCAGTGACCTCGTCGACGACGGTGTGGTGATGGCGGTCGCCGGGCAGCGAGTGCTGGTTCACGAGCCAAGTGGCGAAGCTTTCGACTCGATTCGACAGCTAGCTGTCTTTCATCGTGGCTGGTCGGCTGGCCGCGACGCTGGTATGGAGGACGAGTAAGCTACCACGGCCTAAAGGCCGTGGCATTCACCATGGACTCCCGCTCTAACCAACGTTGGTACGGCTTTAACGCCGTTCGCGTTCATCATCCCAGTGTTCAAGCGCACGCCTACGGGTGCGCCTCCTTCGCCAGCGGTTTGCTTGCCAAGGAGTCTGTAACCGATGTTCTTCGCCGCGTTGTAGTCTGCATGGTTCGCATAGCTGCACTTCAAACACTCAAACGTATCCTGCGACGGACGGTTGTCCTCGTGAGTGAAGCCACACGACGAGCATCGACGCGAGGTATTGGCTGGATTCACCTGTTGAACCGAAATACCGCGTTCTTCGGCCTTGTACTCGACGTAGGAAAACAGACGCCGAAACGCCCACGCGTGAAGCCGTTTCGCGCCGGGCATCCGGTCACGGATGTCGGTCAATTCTTCAAAGGCGATATGCGAACAGCCGTTTTCGTCGGCTTCTTCGACCAGTTCATTCGACACGCGGTGCAAGAGCTGTTCGAATCGGCCTGTCTCTTTCAGACCGACCGCTTGCATGTTCTCGTGAGCGTCTCGCGAGCCACACTGTTGGAGCGATGCACGACGCTTTTCGTATTCGCGGTGCCAGTGGTCAAATTCAGACGCCGACCAAAACACGCCGGTGGAAGTGACGGCAATGTTTTCGACCCCGAGGTCCACCCCGAGAACCGTTCCGTTCTCGCGTGGTTCGGGAGCGTCCACGTCAGCCTTTGTTCTGACGTGAAGGTAGAACTCGTCCGTGGCATCGCGGTAGTGAAGCGTCGCGCCGGTCGTCTCGTAGTCGTCGGAAAAGAGGTACTCCGAATGTGGAGTCTTGCGTTCGTCGTCAGGCAACACGTAGTCGGCGGTGATTCGACCGTCAACAGTCGAAAGGGACGCGTGGTCGTCGTGGAACGTCGCGCTCCGTTGGTCGTATTCGAGGAACGGTGACGAGAAGTACGGAAGGCTCGCGTTCTTTCCGCGTTTCCACTTTGCCACGACGGATTTCAACGCGTCTGCCGCGCGGCTTCGTGCCGCTTGAACGAGATTCGAGTGAAGCTCTGTTTCACTACGAACGTTGTCATAGGTTTGGCTGTTGAGTTTGCCTTTTCTCGTTTCGACGTAGCCGTCGTCGTTTCGAGCGTTCAGAACGACGTAGTTAGCGGCCCATCGGAACTGTCGAATCGTCTCGTGAAGAAGGTCGGCGTCGCTTTCGCTCACAGAAAGCTTGACTTGAATAGTTTACTTAACCCTAATACATCATATATAACGACTATGATTATAAAGGTTAATATACAACCGGGAGTCGTCCCGGCAGAAAACGGTAGTACAGTAGTCAAGCGTACGCGCTTCCTCCCGTGCCTAAAGTCGCGGGTATCCGCGCTGTGGTATCTATGATGCAGTAGACACTGTCCGGTTGTGCCTTCTGTGAAGCAATGCCCGGGTCGATTATCTTGCTGAGGAGTTAGATTTGGAGCGGAGTGAACACGTCCGGCAGGTCGGAAGGCAGTTGCAATGTTGAGTGATTTACAAGACTGATTCCGCCTATCTAGTGGCCAACACAGCACTCACATATATTTGAAGAATCCGAAGATATATTGAGAGCAGCCACCTACAGATAGGTATGACCGAGTTCGATCCGGCCCCAGAGTCCGACGATACCCAGCGACGGTGGCAGACGGGAACGGACACGTTTGGTCGTGTCTACGATGTCGTCCTCGGGGTTACGTCTCCGACTGCATACACCGAGATCGCTGAGCTTGCGGACTGCTCTCCAAACGCCGCGAAAAAGCATCTCGACCGCTTGGCGGAGATGGGTATCGCCCTCGCCGATCGAGAGAGCCGCCCGGCGACATACGAACGAAATGAAGGGTATCTCGAATGGCAGGACGCCAGTCGAATCGCAACCGAGCTCTCTGCCGAGGAGATCATCGACCGCGTGGAGGCACTTGAATCCCAGCGGACGGAATACGAAGCGCAATTCGAGACGACCGACCCCACGACTGTCAGCGTGTTCGACCACGGTGATCACGAAACCATCCACGAGCGGATGACCGCAGTCAGCGAGTGGCAGGGCGTAATTCGAGATATCAGGCTGTACGAACTTGCTCGCCAGCTCTCCCAGAACGACGGGCATCTGATTCCGGCGTAAATGAGCCAGCCACCGGAGGATCCGGTGCCACACTCGACAGGCCCATCGGATCGACAGACGCTGCGCCTGCTGGAGCGGCACCTTTCGTCGGATTCGCTCGTCGCTGAGACTGCGTTTGACCCGGATTCATACGAACCTCGACTACTTCATGGACTGTTCGACGCTGGACGATACCCGGACTCAGTGACAGCAACCCGTCTCGACATTCGGTGGTTCACGACTGGTGATTTCTCGGTCCACTACGTCGAAGAGCACGAGGCTGGGGAACTCTGGGAGTGTCGCTGGGACCGGCATCCGAACACGCACAACACCCGGTTGTACTTCCATGAGCCACCGTCTGCCACCGAAATCACTGACCTCGAACTCCCGTCGCTCCATCCACTCGAAGTATACTCCACCGTCCTCACGGCGATAGAGCAACGCATAGAGACACTGTGGTCGTCACAGTAATCTCGTAAAGAGAGGGCATGAGTTCAAATACTATTACGAAGGAAGCCATCCACAAGAGATGACTGACCACTACTCTAATTTTGAGGGACTACGACCCCTTGGCGAAGCGACCCGCGTTCCCGACGACGAGCTTTCTGGACGGAAAAACGCTGGGCAAGTAGAGGGACAGCGAAGGGGAACGCTCGAATCGTATCCAGATCGAGCGAGATCGACATAAAGCAAGTGTTCCTCGTGCAGTGCTTCGATTCCTGCGAACCGTACCAAGTGCCGGTTCTGCCTCTCAAACCATCTCGATGGAACTAGCGACGATAGTTGCACCCCGGATACTGAGTGGGCACTACTCCATGTCGTCCATCTGCTCGTCGAGGCGTCGACGTTCTACGCCGCCGTCGCGAAGGGATCTGCTGCGGCCACGCTCCTCACCAAGGCTGACCGCTCGTCGCGCTGAAGGCCGCCCGCTGGTGGTATCTCCACGGAAAGGGTGGCACCGATCTCGCTTCCAGTGAGCCATCGAGTGGACGCGGCACCTCGCGACCGACGTACCGAGCGACGTTAAGCTGTTCGACGAATTTCTCGACTATCTCACCACACTCGGCTTCGCAGATGGCGGCGGGGACATCGACGACCCTGCGCCGACTCCCGAATCAGCAGACGAATCGCCGGAGAACTGTGACTGCGCCGACCTCGGCGGCTTCCCGTGCTGGGAGTGCGTCCGGACCGGGCGGCGCGACCTCCCTAACTAACACCAGATTCGAAACGACGGTTGCCCGCTGGTCGTCCGCCAGAATCGTTTTTCATCCTCTGGAGGGATGCGGGGTGCACAGAGAGCGCCTCGCGGTTCGACCAATGGCAACAACCCTAGTCTACAGGCGGGACAAGGCGAGTGTCTCGGGGTCGTTCGAGAGAGCGTCGCTCTCTCGTGATGACGAGACGCCGACGGCGTCTCGAACCACGTGACCCCGAGGGTGAAGCCGACACGTATAGTACATAAGCCACCGTCTCTCATGGGACAGTTGCGAGGTGGATTACAGACCGTAATCCGACGCAACTGCGCGCAGTCGCGAGGACTGCGACTCCGCTCAACACCCGCGCCTTCGGCGCGGTGCGACGGGATTTGTCGGGCTGTGGTGGAGCAGCCGACCCTCACGGACGCACTGGGCGTTCGGGTGTTACTTCCAGCCGACCCGTTCCGGGGAGGCCGAGGGGAATTGAATTCACCTGCGGTGGCGGTGCGGACCAAAACGGTGACGTCACGGGGACAAGCCCCGAGGTACTTCACTAAGTGGTGAACGTGACTGTGCTCCAGTTGTGCAGCGATCAATGCTGCTGAAAACGGTGGGGCGTAGGGAAGCCTCAGGAGAGATTTGAACTCTCGACTGACTCCTTACAAAGGAGTTGCTCTGCCAGCCTGAGCTACTGAGGCACCAAGTGGAATTCACTACTGTTAGCAAATTATTCTTCCGATCCGTCGGGTATTCCACAGCTATCCTTGCTCACCTGGGATTCGTTCGAAGCCCAGCGTTTGAAAGTCGCTATCAAAGGCGAAGATATGCTCGATGTCGTACTCGCGGGCTAGCACCGCACTGGTGTAATCGACAAAGGAAATTTGTTGGTCGTCGTAGCGTTCGAACTCCTCACATGCCGTATCGAACGTCTGCTTGCCGATGGGCAGAATATTGAACGTCTGCGACTCTCGAACCGTTGTGAGAGCATCCACCGCTGCTGGCTGCCCAATCTGATACAACATTAGCGTCGTAAACTCAGACAGCACATAGCGGCTCGTGAAGACGGGTCCATACTCGCCAGCTTCCATTCCATCGAAAACGGCATCTGCAGCGTCGTGGTTGACATCGTCTTCATCAAATCCGGCATACAGTCCACCTGTATCCACAAATATCGGCAGTGGACGACTCATTCTGACTGATTGGACTGATCTCGATACAGGAGGTCATCCACTCGCTCGGACGCATCCGTTGCTGTCCCAGACCGATACGTCGTCCGTGTAAAGATCGGATCACTTGGCTCTACTTCATTGACGCCATCCTCATCGGCGAGCCACCAGACCATGCGGCCAGCAGTCTGTCGATTCTTCACCCGCCCCTGATTTTCGAGTTGGCCAAGTTTGCGCCGAGCCGTTTCACGCGAGCAATCGAGGACGTCAGCGACGTCGCCCGATGTCACCACGGGACCTTCGACTTCTTCGAAGACTGCGAGCACGTCAGTGAGGGTGACGGTTTCGACGTACCGTCCTGAGTCGCCCCGGTCTTTGGACATACCTGCGACTACAGTCTGGGGCTGCTTAGTCCTGTTGGTGTACACCATATGGTGTATGGCAATCTTCACGCCATATGGCGTATACAATATGGATGGAGAACGGTACCCCCGGGCGTGTTGAAGCGTGCCGGGTGCTGGTACACCCGGCACCGATCTTTTGAAAATGAGGCTCAGAAGACCATGTCAACGAAATCGCCTGCAGACCTTGAATCTGGCGAGAAGGTACAGCAACGCACACAGTTCAGTTTCCGCGTCGAGGCCCCCGGAATGGTCGAAGTGACTAACGAGAGTCACGACAATCCCGCTAAGCATCAATACGTCGTGACGCTGGATGATGTGACCGAAGACGCGATGGCCTGCACCTGCCCGCACCACGTTCACCGGAGCGCGTTCTACAAGCCCATGGCCGCCGTCAAAGACGCGACTGCTGACGGCTTGCTTGACGCCGTCCCCGCTGACGACGATGACGAGAATGATGGGCCGCGCATAACTGGCCCGCACGTCCGCCAGGACACGTACGGCAACGTCGATCACCACTACTGGCGGTGTGAACAGTGCGGGGCCGAGACCACTGACAAACGTGCTCTCGACAACTGCTGCTAACCGGTTTTCTTCTTGTTTGTCGAGTCGCAGTTGCTGACCTGGTTAGCTGGGCTGGCTAATCGAGCTTGCGTGGTGTTCGATTCGAGTCCAAAACCTCCACATTTGTCGAGTCTGCTACCTCTACATGGAGATTTTTCGAGCATGGTCTACTTTCTTCGAAGAAATCTGCTTAGTTTAGTCCCAGCCTAGTGGTGACAAATGCGTAAAAATACAAGAACTGTGATATAGACAGAGGTGGTATGCAAACACCCTCGCGACGGCAGTTCTTCGCCGTTTGTGCCATACTCCTGTGTTGCCTCGCACTTTTTGCTCCCGCACTTGCCACCCAATCGGTCGAGCAAGGAGATGAATCGAACCCCTGCGTCGGAACCATCGCGAATCCAGCAAACGGAACTACCGTGGTCGCGGTGCAAGGTTACTCATGGCTCGAAGATGGCGGCAAATCACCTGCGAAACTCGTCGCCATCGGACCGAAAGGGAACGTGAAATGGGTACACCATACTGCAAAACATGGTATGGTGTGGGGCTACGACGTCGACCCCATGCCGAATGGGAATCTCTTCGTCACCGGAACGGCGAATAGGCAAACAGTTGTCTACGAGTTCAACCCTCGAACGCAGGAGCACGTCTGGAAGGAGACACTCCCCATCCACGACACACACGACGTTGACCTCATCAACAACGGGACGCAGTTGCTCGTCGCCAACATGCGCGCCTACGACGAGGACGAAGAGCGCAACGACGACAGCATCTTCGTCTACGATCTGAAGAAAGACGAGGTCGTCTGGCGCTGGTATTTCCGCAACCACTACCCGAAGAACACCGCGAAGAATTACTCCAACGACTGGACGCACGTCAACGACGTAGACAAGATTGGCGATGGGTTGTATCTCACCTCGCCGCGAAACTTCGACCAGGCCATCGTCATCAACCGTTCGACGAACGAAATCGAGATGCGACTCGGCTCTGACGGCAAACATGACATTCTCCACAAACAGCACAACCCGGACTATTTGGAGAGCGAGGATGGAAATCCGACACTCCTCGTTGCTGACTCCGAGAACGACCGGATCGTCGAGTACGAGAAACGAAGCGACGGCTGGAAGCGGACATGGGCGCTCGGCAACCGAGACGACCTGAGGTGGCCCCGCGACGCCGACCGTCTGCCGAACGGCAACACGCTCATTGGTGATTCGAAGAATCAGCGCATCCTCGAAGTGACGCCGACGGGCGAGGTCGTCTGGGAGTTCTACGCACCATGGCTGGTGTACGACGTGGAGCGAATCGGCACCGGTGACGAATCAAACGGTCCGACCATTGCAGATCAAAATGCGTTGGGGAGATATCGCGTGAAAGGGGACACCGCGAAGTACAACGCCAAGACCATGAAGCGATGTCACAGCTACCTTCAGTCGATCGACGGATGGGCGGACGGCCAACGACCGGAGATGACAACCATAACGGGCGGTTCGGGAGTGAACGATGACGATGACCGTAATAACGGAAACCTTGGCGGGCTGGCGAAGCCTGGCACTGTCACCGATCACGAGGCTCCATTCCTGGCTGTTGCTTATAGGGATTAGGAGATGTGTTGATGCTCTCTGAGGGCGTAGTAGCGTCATAACTCGTGAAGGCTTAAAATTGGATGGTGTCGATCCGGAGTAGTTACGTTCCAGAATGGAGCAACGTGCTTTCTAAACTCGTCTCGGTACTTCGAGAGCACGTACACATTCTCCTCCCCCAGTGGAATGATCGTGCGAACGTCATCCCGTCGAGCCAGCTGTAGAAGCGCGTCTTTGTATCGATGCACATCTTCGGTCGGCGACGGTACCGTGACCGCCTCGTCACAATATTGTGACTCAAACGCCGGAGTGTTCTTCCACTCCGAACACGCAATCGTTCGGACGCCCTCCCGTCCGAGCGATCGTAGACACGTTATGGGACTAGCCGCGTCGACCTTACAAATAATTACTCTTCCCTCACAGGAAGTATTTCATTTCTAAAGCGAACTCCATGACAAAGTTAGAGGCTGCGTACTGAATCAGAGTCTAGCGAGTTTCTTCAAGTATTAATGCAGATATCATCATTCAGGGATTCTATTTTTCAACCAGTTCTGCCCCCAGGTAGGAAGTGCTTCATTGCCTTTTTCACCTAGATCGTGAATGTCCGGGGAAATATTGAATTAGCACATTCTATGCGAGCAGATTAGAGACCGTCATTGATTGGGATGTCGTAGCCAGCGTAATTAAAGGCCAATTTGTAGTTTTTCGATGCTTTCATCATAACTGTCTGCTTGTGAAATATTATTGGACCGTATTTGTACAATAGCGGCTGAATTATTGGATAGACGGTTTTCTGTAACAACGATACCATTACTTGCAATAAGAAGGATTGCTTGCACACTACTATCCATGACCGTATTACCGGTGATATCGTTGTTATCACTGTGTAGAAGACGAATACCGACAGCATTCTTAGTGGCGGTGTTGTTTGAGAGTAAATTTTGATTTGATTGATCACCGAGATACACGCCATAGAATCGGTTTGAAGCAGTGTTATGTATAATAGTATTGTCATCTGATTCAGATAGCCACACTCCAGCAATCCGATTAGAAACAACTGTATTGTTGATAATTGTATTCTCGATAGTACCGATGAGAACGATTCCATACTCATTTCGTGCTGCAAAGTTCGATTCTATTACATTATTTTTCACACCGTTTTGAATCAGATGAATACCGAACAACGTATTGGATGAGGCAGTGTTATTTGCGATCACGTTATCATGGCTTGTTTCCTGAAGCGATATTCCATATACTGCATTCTGTATAGCGGTGTTATTGATAACACTACTTTGATTCGAACTAAGTAATGTGAGACCAACTCGATTATTCTCAGTAACCGTGTTCGCGACTGTTCCGTTTGTAACGTGAATATAGCGGATTCCATCGTCCCAGTCGGACACATTTATATTCCGAACACTGACATTCTCAGTGGACGTTTTGAACGATCCAACGAGTACTCCTCCGGTCCCAAATGCACCCGTCCCGTCGATTGAATGTCCGTTTCCGTTGAGCACGACATTACTCGACGTGATCCGAATGCACTTGTTGGCGTTACTGTCTTCGATATCTTTTGTGAGTTCGTATCGTCCAGGTTTGTCAATTGTAGTACATGCATCGATTTCCTTCGTATTTTGTTGGTTTTGAGGGTCTGTTCCAACGAAATTGAGGCCGGTGTACAGGAGGCCACAAAGGACGAATACAAGTCCACTTACAATTATCGCGATTTGAAATCGGCTTCGGGCGATATCGGATGCCATACGGGACGCAAGAACCATGGTCAAATTAATTCTACGCCGATGATAAATAAAATGAGACAAATAATTACAATGGCTGTGCATGTGTGAAGATCGACGACCTCCACGAATCGCTGAAGGAGCACGTGTTGATGAAGGACACGTCCTTCTCTCGATAGGGCCGCGCAAGGGGGCTAAGTGATTCCGAACATGGTAGGACGAAGTGGTTCAGGTAGTCAAGTATCGCTTCAGTGCAGCGGCACTGCCGATACTAGCAAGTGCCGCGAGCACGCCAAATCCAGGTTGATCTGTCTTCGTTGTGGACCGATTCGTGGTTGTTTGTGCATTTGTCGTTGCTGACGTTGTTTGAGAGGTGGTGATACCGAAGTCCGCAAGTGCGTCTCGGAGCGTGACGATATCGATATTTCGGTCTTTCGCCATCCGAATCACCATCCGAATTCGAGACGGTGGAAGTCTCTCTTGCCACCAACTATGGCCACCCAGAATACCGAGGCCGTTCTGCGATGCAATCTTATCCAGGAACGTTCTAAGTTCAGATTTCGTGGCAGACCCTTCCCGGAACAGCATTCTGGAGAGATGAGGGAGCCGGATTTGGCTCGGCTCCATGATCTGAGGACTTCCGCCGGCTGTGGACTCCGCGTTCGCCACAGCCGTATAGTACTCGTCGACCATCTCCCGAGTTCGTTTTCCGTATCCGGCGTACGGCATCACGATGTTCGTCACGTTCACACCGTACCCCTCCAGTTGCCGTTTCGACTTCTTCAGCGCCGTTTGTATGACGTCTTTTGTATAGTGTGTGAAGACCTCGTCACTGGCCGTGAACGACTGTCCGACCGAAGATTGAACTCTAACAAATTTGCCCCGGTTGTCAGAGCCTTTTCCAGAGACAGTGACGGTCGCCGATTGGGAACCATTGCTAACGACGAGTGTGTCACCCGGAAAGCTCCCATGAAAATTCTCCTCTACGTAGATTTTTTGATCATTGGCTGCGATGTCTCGTGTGACCGTAATATGCCCCAGCATCCGATGTTTGACCGAATGCGACATGATTTCCCAGCCTTCATCTGTGAGTTCCTGAATTTGATCTCCACTCAAGTTCCCGCTTTTCCCGACATACGATGAGGGAACAGCCGAACAGGCTGGGACACCCTCTCTGCGATGAGCTTTCTGATAGGTGTGCGTGTAATCCTCGATGGGGCCATCGTCGTACGTGAACACCAGTTTCCCATTTGGCGGAGCAGCCGTGGCCGCCATTCCGGTCACCGTTGGCGCACCGGCGATAGCCAGCCCGTTTTTGAGTACCGCTCGCCGTGTCGCTGAATTCGGACTGTTGCTCATTGTTGCTCCCTCTGCGAAGCATCGGCATGCCTGCTTGTCCGAAGCGACTTCAGCATACGCGTTCGGTTGCCGACTTGGCCGCTTGCCTGCCGGATGGCAGAGACACGATTCGCTATCGAATTCCCGGCTTCGGCAGCGATACCCAAGCTTTGCCACCTAAGGGCATTCGACAGAACGCCTGGCAAGGACCTCTTGCGATGTTCAGCCACTATATCGGCTCTATAGCTCCGCTCACAGGCCCTACACAGCAACTGCTGGGTGTTCGTTACGCCGTCACTGGATGGCTTCATGAGTTTATTTGCACGTAAACCTGATCCAATGTTTGTTATGACGATGATACACCTACACAAGGAGTTCGTTCCAAGGAGGTGGTATCACCGCGAAGCGTTGTCCTTATCGCTGCTTGCGCTTTTCACTTGGTGGACTGACGCTAACCGGTTGGTAGGCCCTGTCAGTTGAGTTGATTATTTCGACCAACCCGCCCTTTCTTAGTCAAGAGGCGTATAACGAAGGTCGGTCCCTACCTATACGGCCTCCAATGGATGACGATGGAACCCTGACCGAGGAGATTGACGGTTGGCTTTCACGAGAACGAATCCAACGGATTTCCTGCGACGCCTTTTTATTATAATATACAAATTCACAGAAAATAGACCATGTCAGCGATATACACCTGTCTTATCCCTTGAAAATCGCCGCCAAAAACTCGCCCACACATCATTACCGATGACTCGTGACAAGCAGAAACGGCGACGCATACTCAGGGCCTCCGGCGCACTTCTCGCCGGATCGTCCCTAGCTGGCTGTTCTAATTCGCAGCCCAAAGACGGCGAAGGCAGCACAACGTCGACTACGACTACTACTACTGCAAAACAATCGATCGATCCAAGCCGCGTATCGCTAAAGAAACTCGACCAACTGTACCCCTCGGCTCAGCCCCCGCCGAGTTCGCCGAAGCCCAGCGGCGGATACTCGGAGGTCGACGTCCGAGACGACGGGCGGTACGCCGTTCTCGGAACTAAGTGGGGTGTTGACGGCAGTTATCTCTTTGATATCACCGATCCATCCACTCTAAAACAGGTTCACTACCTGCCTAACGAGGACGATGCACCGACCATCGACGTCAAGTTCGACCACCGGAACGGCCTGTACTATCGGGCGATAGAGCGAACGTGGCCCGGCAACTTCGAAGTCGTCGACTACGGATACTCAGCCGGAAAGCCGACGGAACCGACGGTCATCGGCACCGTCTCGGACGGCAAGTCACACAACGTAGAGCCTCATCCAAGGAAGTCGGTTCTCTACACGATGAACTACCAGCTAGAGACGAACGGATTTGACGTGTACGACGTCACGGATCCGTCGTCGCCGCGTAAACTCGGCGAGTATGGGCCACAGGGTGCAGGTCACGACATCAACGTTGATCCGGAGCGCGAGGTACTCTGCTGTGCGTACCAGTCTGGGAAATTTATCGGACTTGTTCTCTACGACGTGAGCGACCCGAGAAACCCGAAGGAAATCAGCCGCTTCGACTACAGGAAGCGAAACCCGTACAATCAGGCGAAGGTTGGCGAGCAAGCGTTCGGAAGTGCGCACCACGGTCACTTTGATCCGCGACGCGACCTGCTCGTTATCGGAGACGAGCGCACATCGGGAGTTCCGGGTGGCAAACACGTCTTCGACGTCGGATGGAAGAACGGATCGCTGGCCGATCCAATTCCCGTCGGCTTCACTGTCTCGCCGAACGCTCGTCGGATGGGCGACGAGTTCGCCGAACGCTTTGACTGGACCGGCCACCACTTCAATGTCGTTCCGTGGGGGGACGCCACGTTCGTCGTCGCCGCCGACTGGCACGACGGGGTGGTGGCGTACGACATCACCGACCCGACGAACCCGCATCCGGTCGATCGGTATCCGACAGACGACGGGACGCAGGCGAACGCGCCGAACGACAAAGTTTCGCTGCTCGGCGAACCGCCGATGGCGTGGAAGGCGGCGTACGACGACTCGCGCGACCGTAAACTGATCGTCGGAAGCGATACATTCACGGGGATTTACACATTCGAGCTAACGGCTGGATGACATAGTTTCGGGGCAGGGACGCTTTCAATCGCATCGACTACCAGACCAACGACGACCGCCTTGTCATCCTTCCAATTGACTGTGAGTCATCCGCCTGCTGGATGGACCTGCTCGATATCGCCCGGCACTGCGAGCGATTCACCTCGCCCAACTGGTGGCTGGTCTGCATAGACGTGGCCAGCGTATCGGGTGGTATCGCCGCTCGAAGACGGTCCATACCTGACCGTGATCACCGACGGAGTATCCCACCGATAGTTTTTCCCGCATACGCAAGTGCGTCCATACCTCGAGGAATCGTATACACCTCACCAAGCGTTTCCGGCGTCGATGGCTCGAAATCCGGATCCTGCAGTCGCTCGATAGCCGTCACAAGCATCTCCTCACAGACCGCGATTTGATGACGTTCGACCTCACGCCACGTATCTGCATTATCGATCGGCACTTCGTCTTCTACGACGATTTCGCCAGCATCAAGCGAGTCACTAATTCGCTGGAGCGTCACCCCTGCTGTCGGCTCATCATGCAGAAACTCCCAGAGTCCCCCAGGTTGGCCACGATACGCCCGGAGATCCCCGCGATGGAAACTCAGTACGCCGTGGGTCGGCTTCGATAACAGCGGATCAGTGAAAATGCCGAACCCAAACCGGATAACGACGTCCGTGTTTTCTCCAACTGTTTCGGTCACCTGATCCGGCAGATGATTCCCAAAGTCTGTGTCCGTAACTGCCTCACAATAAATCCGGTCCGTATCGTCAAAGCCGGCAATCGAATTGATCGGCGTGGGTTCACGATACTCCGGTGTGTCGGCGAGCTGTCGGGCAATACCAAGTAGCGACCACAATGCATGTGAATTGAGTCGCATATAACATAGCTGAAGATACGTCAGCAAGCCGCCGGGGAACGACTCTTCGAGATACTCACTGAGATTCATCGGTGATGAATCATCTCGAATGACGAGATGCGTGATCTCAACATCTGTCTCCGCAACCATCTTCTCAATTGCGCGCTTCTGCCATGTCGGAATTGTTTCGCCGGGTAAGAGGATTCCAACATGGAGTATATCTTGCTGTGATGAATCTAATACAGTTTGCCGCTCCGGATTGCCTTGTTTCACTTGTGGAGAAGAAGTCGTACTCTCTTCTGAGAGGTGGTTTGAGGGTGGCATACCGGTGAGACCCTATTTCTTCCTTGACCCTAGGTCCCTTTGTTACTACATAGAATAGTCTGCGATTCGAACGGTAGCCAAGGATTGCGTTCTGATACAACCTGTTCCTGCAGTAACGACTGCATCATTGCTGGTGGATCGCGAGATCGGCTGCCTTAGTCGCTGTTCGCTGTATCAAAAGCGGCTTATCAAGTTAATCCGCACGAGCGGCGCCTCGTTTCGCCTGAGAACACCCCTGAGTCCCTCGTTGACACAATCGATTGGGGCGATCTCCGAGCAGGCTCAGCGATAGGCTGGTGTCACCGAATACGGTCTAGACATATCTATGAAAGTCTGCTATCTCCACAAACCACGTCTGCGTTAGTAGATTGTTCGGGAGACCGAATCCTCAGGTAGTTATCCGAGAAGGAACGGCGGTGACTGGCCAGTGACCTCCTCCACGCCCGTGAGAGCGTGGCATCCCCTATGGGATATCAGCCGAGTGTGGCGTTCGAGGGTTCACCCCGCACTTCCAAGGGAACCAGCAACATACTGGGGGAACCTCGGTTTCACTCCCTCAGTAGGGCTGTGGTCCGGTCACTCAGGCCCCGTCTCCGGCCGAGTCATCGGCAGACGTGTGTTCTCTGGAATGGCTCTCTCCGCCGGAGTAGCCCGTCTAACCATGTAGTACAACCGCTTCAACGGACCGGCGTGGGATATCATCCGCCCCGGCTAGTGGCGGCGGTTGTCGCGCCGGGCCTATCACGCGACTCGCGCCTAAAGACGCGGGTATGCGTTAGACATTCCTATCAGCCGGCGAGCGGAGGTCACGTGAATACAAAAGCTGTGGCTCCCGCTAGCTGCATGAAGCCGCTGTGGCCCGCCATTCGGCGGGCCACAGCTGCTCACTCCTGGTGGATCATACGCCTCCTTGCGTTGCAGCATGTGGGAGATTGATACAAGCAGTCTGCGAGCCATTGCAACAATCGCAATCTGATGGTTCTTCCGCTCTGCAACAGGAGCGTTTGTCTGCGCCTGAAGGCGTGAGGCGCGTTCACGACCGTGCCTTGCGTGAATTCCCGTGACTGATCCAAACGTACTGGACAAGACTGTAGACGATTACAAGCGGCATGAAACTGACCTCCTCGCACAGGACCGAGATGTGGCCCAGGTGTCGACGGCGGACGTCGACAAGACGACTGCACGTCACCTTGTCAGTGACCTCGTGGACGATGGTATCGTGACGCCGGTCGCCGACCAGCGAGCGCTAGTCCATGAACCAAGTGGCGAGGCCTTCGATTTGATTCAGCAGATCGCTGTTTTCCATCGCGGGTGGACGGCTGGCCGCTCGCTCCGGCCGGGTCGGCGCGCGGTACTGGATGATTGACCTCCTCGGGCGCGCTCTCGCTCGCGAAGGCGCGAGCGAGAGCGCGCAGATGGGTCTGTTGGGCGTTGTCGTCGGAAAACCGCGATGTAGGAGCATCGCGGTGTCGGCGCGTGAGTGCCTTCAGGTCTATAGTGAGACCAATGTCAAGTAACAACGTCACCAGTAATGTAGTTTCGGTCGATGAACAGGCGTTCGAACAAGCGGACGAGCAGACGGTCGATACGGATGGGTTCCCGGTCGTCGACGGGACGCCAGAGTTCGAGGCGACGGTTGAACAGGAGACACAGACGAAGGTCGATGCGAACCACCCAGACGGGATCACGGACACGAGTGACGAGCGGATCCACGGTGCGACCCTCGAACAGGAAGAGCGCATCAAGGCACGGGAAGCCGAACTAGAGCGCATCAGTGCCCAAGCCGAACTGGGCACGCAGAACGGTCGGGAGAAGCGGACGCGGGATATTGTAGCAAACCGGAGTATCGAGCGCCGAACTGAGTTCCAGAAGCGCGCGGCGAGCGTGAACCCGATAGCGGATCCGGAGCATGACGATCCCCGTGCAGAACTCGCGCAGGAACAGTTGGCGGCGGTGAACAAGCAGTCGATGCGATTGGCGGAGAAGCTGGATGGTTGGTCGCGAGCGGCGATTGGCCGGCGGCTAGGTGAAGCCGTGGTCGGTGGGAAAGACCTGATGAGCGCGGTCGTCGGGGTGTTCGAGGAGCTGTAGACGGCACCCGCGCAGGTGGTTCCCATCGAGAAACTCGAGGAGATCGATCGCAAAGAGGTGAACATCGAAGGGATTGTGACCCAATTGTGGGAGCCGTCGAATTCAGCCATTTCCCAGGTGGGGCTCATCGAAGATGAGAGTGGGAAAACGAAGTTCACCAGCTGGGTTGCAAGCGACCAACCATGGATCGAAGAGGGCGAACGCGTTCGCATTCACGGGGCGGCGAAGAACTGGCACAATGGGCGTGTCTCGGTCGCACTGACCGGCTGGACCACCGTGCATTTCCCAGAGCGTGGTCGGTGGTGGGAATAGCCGGGGCGACGCCCCTTTTTTGCTGGTGTGTACCTGGTCACCACCACCTCCCACCACCTCCACGGTCCGGGCTGCTCACGGCGCTCCGAGCGCCATTGTGCTGCCGGGCTTTCGCCACAGTAGGTGCCCCTCCGTTGCTGTACTGCAAGGTGTTTGTTTGCCCCAGAGTGGATGAGGGGCGTCCCGAGCAACCCATCGCCTCCTCGTGAGTATCATGGCTACCAGGGAGATCTACGAAACAACGTTCGACGAAGACATCCAGACTGAGACAGAATTGAACCAATGTCCTGAGTGCGACGGCTGGGTCACCACCAATGCTATCGAAACCGTCTGCGAGGACTGTGGGCTTGTCATCGAAGCGAATCGAATCGACCATGGGCCGGAGTGGCGGGCCTATGACGATAGTGTTCGTGTGAAGCGCGACGCGTTGGCGAGGCGGAGATAGGGGCCAGAGACGAAGCGCTCATCAGACCCACTAGCCTGGCTTGAACCAGTGACACAGGAGATCGTTGAAGCATTGTACGTTGATCCATTCGCCGTGATGAACACAATTGGACTCATCGCGTTCGCGCTGGTTGGCGCAACTAAGGCGATACGCGAGGAGTTCGATATGTTCGGGGTCACAGTGGTCGGCCTCGCCACAGCATTTGCTGGCGGAATGACTCGTGACCTCCTCGTCAATCGGATTCCGCTCGCACTCAGCTCACCCATCGAGATCGCGCTCGGCTTGCTCGGGGTTGGGCTGGCGATTGGGGTGAGTGCTGCACTCGAGTCAGCCGACACCCATCCACTGACATTGGTCGCTGATGCGATCGGACTCGCCGCGTTTACCACGACCGGCGCCATCGTTGCAACACAGGTCGATATCCCGGCGTTTGGCGTCGTCGCGATTGCGACGATCAACGCGGCCGGGGGTGGTGCCGTTGCGGATATCCTGCTGGATCGCTCACCGTTTATCCTGCTCGACGACTTCTACGCCAGTTGTGCGGTACTGGGTGGCAGCACATACTGGGTTGTCGTCACTGCCGGCGGCGCCAGCGGAACTGCTGCAGCACTATGCGCAGCGGTGGTCGTTGGAACACGAATTGGTGCACTCATCTATGGATGGTCGCTCCCAACTGCACAACGACTAGGGTTAACGCGCGAGTAGGAGGCTTAACGGCCACGAGAGGGGGAGACAGATGAAGCGTGGGTCTCTCGTCGTTCGAATCGCCGGAGTCGTTCTATCATCATCGATTGACTACCGTCGGTTGTACACGTCTTCCAGGAAATCAAGGAGAAAGCCCCGCCCTGAAGGGCTGTCTTTTACCCACAAGTTGCGCGACTAGTATGGGAGACATCATCGACCGGCTCGTCACGAGGACACACTGACGTGTCCGTGTAGGTTCGAGGGGCACGCTGACCTCATGGCCTCAGAATCGTTCCTGAGACGGCGGAACTGCACGGTTGGGTCGATGGCATGGCCCGTGTACCTCACGTGGAACAAACACAACTGGCGGGACCACCATAGTTCGCCTGTGCCGGCTCGTCGCTCGGTTCCGTCTCCGATAAGTTCGGCTGCAACGAGTTCTCCTGCTCGTTCGGCGTGGACTGTCCCGTCGGTGTGGCCGTGTCGTTCGCCGTCTGCGGGAGTCGCTCGTCGCCAGGCCGGTTGGCCGTTTCCAAGTCGTCACCGCCTTGGAGAGACGCTGCGGGGGATCCATCACCCAGCAAACCTATCGACTCTGGTGACGCGACGTCACCCGCCGAGGCCAGGGCTACCGGGTCACGGCCGGGGCGCAGATCACGACGAGCACCGTCACGATCAGTGGTATCGTCGGACGTGAATTCATACGGTCGACAGGCAGCGGTTCGTTTAACGGAATGAGGCGCTAAGTCCCCTTCCTCAAGGAGCAACGCAGGGAGCGAAGCGACCGAGTAGCGCAGGAGGGAGGGGATACAGCGCCGCACAGTTCTCATACACCCGCGACACCCGGCCCACAGGCCCATCGCTTCCTTTATGTCTATCCACAGTCTATACATCAGTGATGGATAGGTTTGAAATCGAAGGCGAGGAAGTCCTCGACGGGACTGCAAAACCGTCAGGCAATAGTGCCCACGTCATCGTTCCTAAACGCTGGCGCGGAGCCGACGTGAAAGTCGTCCGCGTTTCCGAACCCACTTCAGACGAGTAGGCCATGCAGTACAACTACAAGTATCGACTCAACCCGCCGGAAGCTCTCCAAGAGGAGCTTCGCCACCACGTCGATACTTGTAGGCAACTGTATAACCACGTCCTCTACAAACTCAACAACTCTGACGACATCCCTGCCCGCTACGAGGTGCAGGGGCAACTCCCTGCCCTCAAAGCGTGGTGGGACGAGCTCGGAGACGTTCACTCGAAAGTGTTGCAGATGGTCGTCAAGCGCGTCTACGACAACCTCTCCACGCTCAAAGCACAGAAGGAGAATGGGCGTGCTGTGGGGATGCTCAAGTGGAAACCTCCTCGGGAGTACCGGTCGCTCACCTACAATCAGTCCGGCTTCAAACTCAAGAATACGAGTGGTCGGTCTACGTTGTGGTTGAGCAAAATCGGTGAGATACCCGTCACCCTCTACCGAGACATCCCCGAGGACGCAACCGTCAAACAGGTCACGGTTAAACAGGAACCCACAGGCGAGTGGTTCGCCACATTTGGCATCGACGTGGACGAAGACACCCCCGCGAAACCTGAGACGCCGGAGCAGGTCGTTGGCATCGACGTGGGGATTCTCACGTACGCACACGACACCGATGGCTGCGCCATCGAAAGTCCCGACTTCAGCGACGAACGTGAGCGACTCGAACGCGCACAGCGCGACCTTTCACGAAAAGAACACGGCTCTGCGAATTGGGAGAAACAGCGCAAAATCGTGGCCGAACGCCACGCCGACCTGAAGCGGAAGCGCCGAGACTTCCTCCACAAGTTGTCGAACTACTACGCCCGAGAGTACGACCTTGTGGCGGTCGAGAACTTGGACGCGAAGGGACTGGTCGAACTCCCCGGCAACTCACGGAATCGCGCGGGTGCGGCGTGGGGGACGTTCCTCCGGATGCTCGAATACAAGTGCGAGCGCGAAGGAACGCATTTCGTGGCGGTCAACCCGAGAGGAACGACCAAAGAGTGCGCGTCATGCGGCATCTCGACGGACAAGCCGCTGTGGGTTCGTGAACACTCGTGTCCTGCCTGCGGTTTCGAGGCGGACAGGGACGCGAACGCGGCGTGGAACATCCTTTCTCGCGGTCTCGAAGATGTAGGAGTGGTTCACTCCGAATTAACGACTGTGGAGACTGCGCTCCCGACGGGAACCGATTCGGTTCCTGCACAGCGCGTCGTTGAAACAGGAAGCCCCACCCTCACGGAGCGAACGGCGGCAGCCGTGAGCGAGTAGGGTGGGGTAGTTCACCGCGGACTTACCGATCAGATTGTGGAGTAAACGAACTGTCCATGCTTTACGCGGAACTGCCGACGGACCAGACAGGTGATCTCCTGCGACACGTGATGGGATGACAGTCGATTCGCCGAGCCGACGACGGGTACTCGGAGCCGTAAGTGCGCTCGGAGCGGGGTCTATCGCTGGATACCTCGACGCCGGAACCGACGGGCAGGAGGAGCAAACCCGGTCCGAAAGCCCGCGACAGGTGACGGCCGAGTCCTGTGAAATCCCAGTGTTTACCGACAAATACGTCGGATTCAGCGTCGGCCGGCCCGAGGGATGGACCATCGAGTACACCGGCGGGATCATCTGGCTCGCACCCATCGCGCCGGACGATCCCACGCTCGCGTTCGTCTACCCCGGCTGGCTAGAGGCTGGCGCGTCCGTCGACGACGTCGCGAGCGAGTTCGTCGCGGGGCTGAACGACGCGAATGCGGACGGCGGTACGTCCCTCCACTGGAACGCAGAGACCGGTTCGCTCACCGGGACGCGTGACGGAAAGGCGGTCGAAGGTGAGGTCTGGACCGAGCAGTCCGGCCAGTACGGACTGATCGCGGGCGGCTTGGGGCCAGAGGGAGCGTGGTCGTCGCTTCGGGAGACGGTGGCGAACATCCCCGCGTGTCTGGACCTGTTCCCGAGCGTTCCGCTGGTGGTCCGTACCGCCTCGGCGTCGGACGCCTACGGCGCAACGACCTGGGAATACGCTGCGCCGGAGGGATGGCAGGCGGGAGGGGCGACAAGCTTGACCATAGACGTCTACGGGGCTCGCAACGAGCAGGACGGGCTGTACGACGCACAGGTCTCGGTCTCTTCCTACCCAGTGATCCCGGGAACGACGTCGTTCACGCACGAGGAGTACCTCGACGCGTACCTGCAAAGCCAACGGGAGGCAGGCGTTTACTGGGAGATACTCGACCGCGGCGAACCGCGACTCCTCGGTGAGCTCCCCGACGGCATCGGCGGCTCCTGGGAGCTGAAGGCGTTCCCGCTGCTGATGAACTTCGGTTACCAGGACATGGTCGTCGTGGTCGTGACGGCCATAACCAACTGGCAGAACTACACGCTCTCGATGTTCTGGTGGCGCGCCGTGGCTGCCCGGCGATGGGACGAACTCGCCGCGATTAGCGCTATCGTCCAGTCCAGCATTACAATCCTGTCCCACCAGCCCGGTGCCGGACTCTCGCCGCCGGTCGCCGACTCCGGCGTGAGCGACATTATCGCGGAGGTCGGCGACGCCAACAGCGCCGCCCAAGACCGTATCGGAGACCAGTTCTCGGGTGCCCTCCTCGGCAACGACCGCGTCGTCATCGACGACTACCCGGACACCGAGATACTCGTCCCGTCCAACAACTACGACCCGGCACAGTGCCCGGAGGGGCAACGTCCCATCCCGCACCCGGCCACTGGCGAGATGGTGTGCGGCACCGTGCTCTGAGGCCACCAAATCGAAGCGAGTGGACGACTACTCGAGCGTAGTCGATTTTCGCGGCCTGGCCGGGCAGTCCGAATCAATCCTATTCTTCCCCCAATATTCCGAACGTACAGTTTGTGGCCGTTCAAAAGGACGTGATGTGTGATCACGCCTCGGAGGTGTTTTTCTTGTCGGAGCACGGCTCTCCGACAATGTGTGATGGAACCTTCTATTCAATAAGCTTTTCATTGAGGCAAAACCATCAAACAAATATATAGAAATACTAATATTATAATATATTCACAATTTTGGGCAGGTAAGAGTTGTTATCAACATTTATCTGGGTGGTTGGAATCGTCATTTTCACTATTTTCGGAAGATGGCTCAGGATAGAGTGGGAGCTGGTAGGCCACTTCCTCTTGTGTATTGCCGATAGTGTACGATACGGTGGCGGTCAGGAGGTGCGGAGCATCATCTGCGAAGGGTAGTCGTACAACGGTCCACGAGACTGATTTGGAGGACCCGGCTTCCACCCTGTCGACCCTCGTCTTTCCTTTTGGGAGGACCTTTACACCTGAATTGCTCGGGGAAGTGAGGGTGACACTAACTGAGGTTAACGCCGAGGATGAGCTGTTGGAGATCGATGCTTTGAGGTTTGTGGTACGATCCTCGACTGTCAACTGGTCGCTGTCGAACGTGACCACCGATGCAGGAGTGGGAAGCGATTTATACCAGATGTTGCGATACTGGACAGGTCGGCCGTGATCTTGGAGTTGCAGCGGCATTTCAGGGGGATGCGGACTATACTCGGGGAGAGCCTTGTAGGGTGTCGACCCATGAACCACCGTTTGGCTCTGGACGAGGACGTCATTCCAGTAGACGGTCACGACACCCGGCGATTCCACGTCCCCATTGTCTTTGAAGCGGGGCGCGCGCCAGATAATGTCGTACGATTGCCATTCTCCGGGGGGCTTGGCAGCGTTGACTAGTGGTGGATGCTCGCCATAGAGTGCGCCTGCCATGCCGTCGGCGTAGGTGGGATTCTCATAGCTATTTAGCACCTGAATTTCGTAATTGCTGGCCAGCCAGACACCACTGTTCCCCGGATCTTGGCCACTTCCACTGGTGTCCGATGGGACTCTCCATTCAACGTGATAATGGGCGTCACCAATGGTTTCTTTGGACTGAAGCCAATCACCGCTGACCTCGGCATAATTCTCCGTGGTGTTCCATTTAGGAGGACTGCCGTCGGGACTCTCCCAATTGTCGAGGGAGATGTCGCCGTTCGAGCCATCTCCTAGGAGAACAGTTGCGTCCGCTGGGGGTTCACTGAACGTGAGCTCACCGGGATCGACCACGGGTGGTTGGGGACGACACGCATCCCCGAATCGCCAGCCTGACCACGGCTGAACAGGAGTGTTATTGAATCCTGGTCCAGCACAGGTCTCAGGATACTGTTCGGCATCGCCGTCGTGGTCTGCAGCGGCCGGGACGGCAAACCCGCTAGCCATCGCTAGCCCTACTGTGCTCAGTACCGATCGCCGTGATACTTTGTTATTATCTGCCATATCTGCAATCTCTATTTTTGTCCCAGGTGTATAAAACTTAGCCATCTAACATGTCTTTCCATAATTTGAGTGCCTTTTATGAGAGGACGATGAAATTACAATGTCGATGGAATATCGAGCAGTAGCTTGTCTAAATTCACAGGAAAGCTCGCCGGCAAAGACTAGAAGAACACCTTCATTGTCGAAGATGGCTTGCTCAAGGTCAACTACGACGAATACACTGAGTGAAACGGCACCTTCGGCCATTTTTTTTACGACGATGAGTTTCTACTATATTCTATTCACTGTGTTAACACTATTTCTTTGTGAACTTGAAGTATTCTCAACTACTTGTGGTATATAACTTAATCTACATACTGTTCAAGCGCCTGATAAGCCTTCTTGGCAGCCAAATCAGGAGAGTTGGGATAGGTGTACAATTCTAGCGTTGCAAATCCATCATAATCAATATCATCAAGTGCTTCGAAAATTGACTCAAAATTCAGATCTCCGTCACCAGGAATGCGGTGATAGTGTTTGCCTCGCCGACCGCCGACAATGTCTTCTACATGAATACCAGTAATATGACCGGCACATTGGCGGATACTGGTAGCTGGATCTTCTCCATAAACGGCTGCATGGCCGATGTCGAGGTTAACCCCTAACGAGTCACGTCCGATATCTTCAATAAGCGTCAAGACCTCGTCGGTGCACTCAACTAGTAGTTCAGGCTCAAATTCAATGCCAACTGTAACTTTCGCTGATTCTGCATAATCCAGGATCTCATGGAGGGAGTCGATTAGGTACTCTCGAGCCTGTTCTGGCAAGGTACCTGGGAGTGGACGACCAGTTGCAATGCAGACCGATGGTGCACCGACTGCAGCGGCAAGATCAATAGCCTGCTTCGTATATTCAATCCGCCAGGTGCGATCATCGTCGTCTGCAGTAATGATTGTCGGGTCGAAAAACGATGAAGCTGGAGCGTCGTCGTAGTAGCCTTCAGCGGTGTTTGCGTTGATATTGGACACTGCAATTCCTGTCTCCTTGATGACGCCTTCAAGTGCTTTTAGATCTTCGTCATCGAACTCCGGCAAAAATGCATGGGGGATGTCGGCTAACAGTTCGACTCCATCGTACCCATGATCTGCAATGTGTCGGACAGCCTCCGGAAGTTCCATCTTTGTGTAGGCGTTCGTAGAGAAGGCAAGTTGAACCATACTCGATGGTTATACTCTAGAATAAAATTCCTTACCCTTAATCACTCGTATTTGACATCCACAGCACGTCCTACGAAGCCCGATCTATAATTGCACACGAGAGCATATATAATATTTCTATCTAATTATATCATCTAATTTAATCCACTGGTTCTGCTTACTACTCTGATGGATTGCATCAAGGACACATTGAACCTGATAGGCATCTTCGAAAGAGGGGGAGAACTCTTTGCCTTCTCTAATTGCGGTGAGGAACTCGTAGTTCTCATGGACGAAGATGTGCTCCCAACTGATGACGTGACCCGGCGGCCACCAGTGGTCGATATAGGGGTCAGACTCGTCGGTCACGAGCACGGTCTCGTAGCCGCGGTCGTCGCCCCGGAGGATCTTGAGTTCGTTCATGCGTTCGAGCGAGAACTTCAGGCTTCCTTCGGAGCCATGAATTTCGATGGTGTGGTCGTTCTTGTGCCCCGTGGCGAACCGCGAAGCCTCGAAGGTGCCCATCACGCCGCCCTCCAACTCAGCCTGCGCGGAGTACGCGTCGTCCACCGTGACCGGCCGCGTGTCGTCCTCGTCGGGGACTGGACGCTCATCCACGAACGTCTGAAGGTGACCTGAAACGCGTTCGACATTCCCCACCAGGAATTGGGCGAGATCGAGAGTGTGAGCACCAAGGTCGCCAAGTGCACCTGAACCGGCGAGCTCCCTGGAATTGCGCCACGACCACGGCGCGTCGGGGTCGACCAGCCAGTCCTGCAGGTAGCGCCCGCGGAAGTGGTGGATCTCGCCGAGTTCACCGTCGTCGATGAGCTCCTTTGCGTACTGGAGGGCTGGGACGAACCGGTAGTTAAAGGCACAGCCGGCAAGGGCGTTACTGTCAGCAGCTGCCTCACGCATCTCCTTGGCTTGCTTGAGAGTCGGCGCCATCGGTTTCTCACAGAAGACGTGGGTGTCAGCCTCAACTGCTGCAATAGAGGGTTCCGGGTGGATATGATTGGGACCGAGATTGTAGAGGATATCTACCTTCTCAATCGCTTCATTCCAGTCTGTCGTGGTATTCGCGAAGCCGAACTGCTCGGCCGCCTCTGTTAGTGCTTCTTCGTCCCGACCGATGAGCGTATGGCGAACTGTCTTTGGTGCCTCCGGAAAAAACATTGGCAACCGTGCTAGGGCGTTTGAATGGGCTCTGCCCATAAATCGATATCCTAGTACGCCGATATCAATGGTGTCTTTTGTACTCATCCTTATCCTCTATTCGGCCCAGTACGCCTCGCCAGGCGTTGTTTGGAACACGACGCGTTGCAACAGTTCGACCGCCTTCTCTAACCCTTCGCGCGAACTAGTCAACGAATCCTCATGTTCGACGGAGAGCACGCCGTCGTACTCCACCATCCGAAGGGCGCTCACGATGTCCTTCCAGTGTTCCTCGCCGTGGCCGTAGCCCACCGAGCGGAACAGCCACGAGCGGTTGGCCTCCTCGGTGTACGGGGTTGTGTCGAGCACACCTTTGTACCGGGCTTGGGCCTCGTACACTTTGGTGTCTTTGGCGTGGAAGTGGTGGATAGCGTCGCGTTCGCCGAGGAACCGGATTGCCTCGGGCACGTTGATACCCTGCCAGTAGAGATGCGAGGGGTCGAAGTTCGCGCCGATCCGGTCATTGGTCGCATTCCGCAGTTCCAGCAGTCCGGCGGGTTCGTAGACGAGCATGTTCGGGTGCATCTCGATAGCGACGTCGACTCCGTGGTAGGCGGCGTGCTCACCGATGTCACGCCAATAGGGGATAGCGACCTCTTCCCACTGGTACTCCAGCACGTCGGCGTGCTCCGACGGCCACGGGGCGGTGACCCAGTTGGGCACCTCGTCGTTCGGACCACCGGCGGGTAAGCCTGAGAAGCACGTGACGATGTCCACGTCGAGTTGATCGGCCAGTTGGATTGCCTCGCGAAGTTCGGTATCGGCCTCCTCGGCCACCTCGTCATCCGGATGAAGCGGGTTGTTGTGGGTCGCCAACGCAGATATCCATAGATCATTTTCTTCAATAAGATCAAGGAGTTCTTCCTGTTTCATCGTGTCATTGAGATACTTTTTCCTTGGAAGGTGATCGTCGCCGACGAATCCGCCACATCCTAACTCAACAGCACTAACACCCTGGTTCGCGAGATATACAAGGGCTTCTTCAAGCTGTTCGTCTGCCAGTGGAACCGTGAGTACACCTATGTCCATAGAAATTAGTACTAAAACCGAATACTTTAACATTATCATATTGGCAACCTAGAAAAATAGGTCTTCCTTCGCGCAGTACCAAGAGCGACTAGAAACAGTAGGAGAGAATTTGGTTCATACTATCCCGGTCAACATCAGGAAGACTGGTACTATATAACGAAATTTCGAATAGTAATTGTTTAAAAATATTAAAACAATTAATATCGAATAGAATAAAAACTATGATAGATTGCTATAGTTCTTATCATGAAATATTGGATTGGGACTTACAAACAGTATAAATACAAGGAGTCAATAACAGTTGGTGCTATTGTCGGTTATAAATATATAACAAAAATACTATATAAACCAAATAAAAGAGGCGGTCAGACCAAATACAACTGCAATAACAATCGGCTAAATTAGGAGATCGAGGGGACTAATGACACGGACAGGTATCTGGCTCATTGGTATCTATGGCAATGGAGCGACAACGGCAACAGTCGGCGCACGGGCCCTTTCTACCAGGGAAACAGACACGGTCGGATTAGTCACGGCACGAGAGCCGTGCACAAGTATTGACCTACCGAAGATTGAGGATTTTGTTTTTAGCGGTCATAATATTGCAGCGACGTCCATCCTTTCAACGGCTCGCTTATTGTCAAAGAGTGGGACCCCATCTCCTAAAACAGTCAGGGTAGTATGAGATGTTTCTCGAAGGTCTTCAGAAAGTAACGGAGACTGCCGAGACGGTCGACGTTGACGTACTGGTTGAACCTAAACTAGATTTGCCAATAGGGCCTTCAGATAAATATTTTTACTTGTTATTCACATCGACTCCTTTCAAGTTGATTGTAACTTCGATATAGGTCATTTCTAGTGTGTTGGTGGAGATCTTGTTGACCTTATTCACGAACTCTATCCACGCACCTAATACTACCAACCTGAAGATATCCACGCTGACTGCACACACACAGATGTACCCAACGTGGGAATAGCGCAATAGATCTTTTCGCAGAGGTCGGCGCACCAACTGTTTGTGTTGTAACCGGCCATCCGTTTCCGGGGAACCTCCCCAGAACAGGCCAAGGATACTATTTGACTTACTTCAGGACATCCTTGATCACGCCGAGTCAATGGAAATCAAGGTTGGATTCGCATTTGATCCTGAATTACTAACCGGTATTTCTCTTTCGTGATAACGTTCATAGTGAATCGAGATATTCCTCTTCTCGCTCTGTTCTCCATTCCAGAATTAATATAATGCTTTGATGTATAAAATGCAATCTACCGCAAGTATCCATTACAGTTCTAAGATTGTAATGACAATCTATGTAAACTATTGCCAATCATTACTGAGGCTAGTAATCTTTAAGCAAAATCCAAGTAGGATATTAAATACAGACAATAAGATACATTATTACCCTACTATACATTCATAATTACTGTCTGTTGTGGAATGCAGAACGACATTCCCGTTACAAGAGTGGAGTGTAAAAGGGAGAATGAAGAGTTGAGAGCTACTAATAGCGGATACCACTAATAGAAAATACAAGCAGAACAGAATATAGGGGATTATAGTATACTGACATACAGAACAGACACTCAAACCGGAGACGAACAATAGTAACGCGTGTGTCGCGCACCGAACGTATACCATACCGGTAACGACGGGCAGGCCTCATCCGTTACATCCGATTTCACAGGATTTCGAGGCGGAAGCCCACGACTTTAGTCATGGGAGGACCCCGATAACCGGGAAACAAACCACGTTCTTCGGCAATCCGACTCCTGAACGTATATAATACGCCACTCCGTCCGTGAAGTTACAATGGTGGTCAAACGAACCGTCCCCGTTAAACTTGACGTACCCGACGAGCGATGGGACGACCTCCATACCACCATCGACCAGTTCAACGACGCCGCCAACTACACGGAACAGAATGCACGCAAGGACGACGGCTACCTTATCCTCAACAAGTCGAAGATACACGACCGTGTGTACTACGACCTCCGAGAGAAGACCACCTTCCCGCGAACCGCTGCGTTCGCGCCTATTCGAAAGCCGTCGAAGCTCTCAAATCGACGGTCGCTGAGTGAAAAAAGGGAACAGCCGCCCGCTCCCTCGATTCTCGAAGTCGTCCGCCGTCTACGACAAACGGACGCTCACCATCAAGGACCGGTCGGCGACCCGTCCGTTGACCGTCGAAAGGGTCGCCGTCGAATACGTCCTCAGCGACTATCAGCGGTCGTATCTCGATGACGACGACGAAAAGCGAATGGGGACCTTGCACTACCGCGAGGATGAAGACGAGTTCTACCTCCACATCGTCCTACTGAAAGAGATCGAACAACAGGAGGGCAACCGTGTGATGGGCGTCGATTTGAACTTGAAGAACGTCGCCGTAACGTCACCCGGCGAGTTCTACGACGGTGGCGAACTACTGCGGGGCCAGAACCACTACTTCCGAGTCCGCCGGAGCCTTCAGAACAAAGGCACTCGCTCCGCGAAGCAGACGCTTGCGCAACTGTCGGGACGAGAAACCCGCTTCGTTCTGAATCGTCTGCATACCATTTCTCAGCGACTCGTTGAAGAAGCGCGGTCCCACGACTGTTCGTATATCGCCGTCGAGCAGTTAACGCATATCCGCGATCGGATGGATAACGGGAACGACCGCATCAAACGTCAGATGCACAATTGGGCCTTCAGAGAGCTACAAAAATACTTGAATGGAAAGCCGCCGAATACGGTATCTCAGTTGAACCTATCCCGCCCGCGTTTACAAGTCAGATATGTTCTCGGTGCGGCCATCAGTCGTCCACCAACCAAGGTCCAGATGGGTGGTTCTCGTGCAACGAGTGTGGATACAAACTCGACGGCGACTACAACGCGGCGAAGAACATCAGTCTGAAATTGCTTACTGTACCCGAGGGCAAACGTCGCTCGGAGTTGGGCACGGTCAGCTTGCCCTAAAGTCCGGGACGTTGAATTTGAGTGACGGTCGTCCGTCCGCCGAGTTTCGGCCAGAAGAGGAGTTCCACGGACAAGCCCACGAGTTTACTCGTGGGTAGCTGACGTAGTTATTATTGAATAGCTACCTCCATCTCCGAACCCAATTTGGTGGAAAATTCCGGAATGAGTGACTCTACTTGGATGATCGCCGGTCAGGGGCTGTAGAGTTTGGCGGGATGGGTGTCTGCACCTTCGATGGCACCGATGCCGCCAGGTTGCCAGGGCTGATTCAGTTTTTCAAGCCAATCGGCTCCGATCTGCATTGACTCGAGGGGGTTCTCCGGTGCATCGTGCTCAAAGACGAGATAGTCAGTGTCTCCGGTGTTGCGGAAGGCCGTCGCCACTGCACGCATATTGACGTCGCCTTTGTGAATCTCGGTAAATTCCTGGGGATCGACAGTCATATTTTTCATATGGAGTGATCGAACGTTTGTCGAGTGGTCCACGGTGAAGCTGATTGGATCCCGGCCGCCGACAAGCGCCCAACCGACATCGAGTTGGATCTGGACTTGGTTATCGAGATTCTCGGCGAAGATGTCGTAGCCAGTCGTGTCGCCGATCTCCGTGAACTCGGCGTCGTGATTATGATGTCCAAACTCAAGGTCGTACTCGGCCAGCTTGTCCGCCACCGCGTTACACCGCTCGGCGAAGTCAATAACCGCAGCCTCGTTGCCCCAATCGTCGGGACCAGCACCTGGGTCAATGAGGGTAGGGTTGCCGAACTGTGAGAAGGTTTTGGCCATCGCTTCGGTGTTGTCTTCGACGGCGCTGATACTGATGTGGGCACTGCTCATCTCGAGACCAGTGTCGTCCATCGCCTGAAGGATCGGGTTCACGTTAGTATTGGCGCCGACTGAATAGGGCTCGAAAGCGTCGTAGCCAGCGTCGGCGGCCTTCTGTATCAGCTTTGGTACCGAGAGGCCAGTGTCACGGTACGAGTAGAACTGCGTGGAGATGGGAATGTCTTCGTCTGTCTCCTGGGCCGCGACGGTCGTCTCTGTCTGCCAGGCAGTGGACGAGATTGTAGTACCCACGCCGGCTGCACCAATCCCCTGAAGAACTCGCCGACGATTCATGCTGAAGCGCTCGTTATCTGTACTGGTCTGATCGCCTGATTTCTGTGCCATAGAATATGAATTACCACCATGGGACTTAATTGTTTGGGTGTATGGGGGTGGAATCGAGCGTCGTGTTGAATAGATGCTGAAGAGTGTTAGAGTAGCTCACAGCGCGGTTTTATGTTGGTGATGGCGAACATGAGGACGATTTCACGCCTCGGGAGTGATCCCGAAACTTCTCGTGGATTAGTCGGACACTCGCACTCGATAATCGCCCGTGATAGCCTCAGGCGGTAGGGTGGGTCACGGTTGGGGGTCCACGGCCCCGATGCCTGCGGTCGCACCGTCCGAACCTGCGGGAGGCTGTTGAGAGCAGGCATAGTCCAGTCCTGATGCCTTTCACGGCGATGTTGACGCTTGTACGATGGTCGTTGTGGTCTTGATGGGACCCGACCGATGCTTGAATCGCTTCTTGTTACGATTCGTAGGCTCCGTATGCTTGCACATTGGGTATCGCTGACTCATGTACTCTGGATTAATCCATGCAGTCGGAATCCCCTCGAACGACGCCTTGTAGCATATGTAGTATTGGAGCGCACGGAAGGGTAGTTAGTGCAAGCGTCGGTTCATCCGCGTGCCGTAGTTGATACTGTCACGCATCTCTCTGGGGTCTTCAAAGACGATGCACGGTTTCTCAAACTGACGGCTCCACTCCATAATGTACCAACTGACTTTGTAGAGGCAGTGACGGACGAACCGTTCCTCATGCCTTCCAGCATGTCGTGGATACTCGGCTTCCCCGCATTCTGCGCTTGTTTCTGCATCGTGAAGTAGCGATAGCGTTCGAACCTGATCTACGGGAAGTCGATAACAGGACGCGCTCCCCTCACCCCATCTCACTTATACTTTAATCGGTAATTTTAATACCCCTGGGTTAATCTTTGCTCGTGGAATAGTAACATGATACAACTCGAAGCGGTAGACGTTCAAGAAGATGAGGAAAACCAAACTGGTCCACCGGCTCACGCGAATAATCCGAATCACGCGTGGCGAGGCGTCGCACCCGCAGCGATTAAAGACAAAAAGAATCCGACGCTGGAACTAGTCGCAGGCCAAGAGCACACCATCAAATGGACGAACAAAGACGGAGATCCCCACAATTTCGTGATTGAGGATGCTAACGGCAAAAAGCTCCTCAAGAGTAAGGTGCGGCCGAAGAAAGGTGCGACTCAGACCGTTACGTTCACTGCGACCGAAGAGATGGCCGAATACTACTGCCAGCCCCACAAGCACGATATGCGGGGCACCATCAAGGCGAGGGCAGCCTCGGCCAGCTTTTCGGTAAGTGACCTCAATCCCACAAAGCTAACCGTCGAACAGGGCGACTCCCTTGATGTCTCCGCGACGATCACTAACACTGGTGGCATCGAAGGAACACAGGAAATCACCCTCGTCATCGACGGTGAAACCGTCGCCTCCCAAGATCTTACCCTCGCCGCGGACGATAGCACCACTGTCACTTTCAAAGGCATTGATACAAGTGGACTTGACCCGGGCGAGTACACTCACACCGTTGCTACCGAAGACAACGAAGCTAGCGGAACCCTAATTGTTGAGGAGAATATACCTTGGAATCGCGACCTTGATGTGTCAAGAAATCCGAAGAAGGCTACCAACTGGGACAACTACAATGTTAGTACTGTCCTCGCGAGGGGCGACATCGAAAGCCAATACGACCTCCAAGACGGCGAGGAGGGCGAGTGGATGCAGATGGCTGTCGATCCCCAGGATCGGATCTGGGTCATCACCCGCGGGGCCCCCTTCGTCAGCGAAGGTGACGGCTACGCCGAGGTCGCCTGGGTCGATCCAAACTCTGGCGAGCACCAACTTGCCCTCGAAATTCCCGTCTCCTTCCACGGCGGACACTTCGCCGAACCACACTACGCCGGGGAATCGTCCGCCGCCCGTGAACTCGGCGGACAGGGGATCGCGATCGATCCCAACTTCGAGGAAAACGGCTATGTCTACATTATGTACCATCCTTCGAGCGAGAACTTGGAGGAGGTTGACAATCCTTACCACGACGAGATTTTCTACGCCAACACGCTCGTCTCTCGGTTCGAGATGGCCGACGACGGCACCCTCGACCCTGACTCCGAGAAGGTCGTCTTCAAGGTCCCCGAGCAGTATAACACCTGCTGTCACCACGGTTGCTACATCACCTTCGGCGAGAACCGCGAATTCTACATCTCGACCGGCGACAACTCCAACAACGTAGGGCATCCCACTCACGACTGGCCACCCGACGATACTGTCAATGGGCTACCAGGGGCCACTGTTGACACGTACATGGGCGACGAGCGCCAAGGGATCGTCGGTGGGCGACCGGGTCCGGTCGCCGACGCCCAGCGTAGTTCGGGTAACACGGCTGACAAGCGCGGAAAGGTCCATCGGATCATCCTCAACGAAGACGGTAGCTACGACATCCCCAACGGCAACCTCAAAGAGATCTGGGAAGCGGAGACCGGTGAGTCCTACTCCGACGAAGAGTTCCTGCCGGAGATCTACGTGATGGGAATGCGCAATCCGTTCACGATCTCTGTTGACGAGCACACTGGCCATCTTTGGACCGCCCACTACGGCAACGACGCTGGGGGGCACAGTGTACTCGGCATGCCGGGCTTTGGGAGCTACCACCTGTGGTCTGAGCCGGGCAACACCGGCTATCCGTGGTTCCGGGCGTACTACCCCTACCGCGACTACGACTTCGAGACTGACGAGGTCGGCCAGCCGTTCTGGCCTGACAACCTCCGCAACAACTCGGTGAACAACACCGGCATCACGGACATCCCCAACGTCACCCCGGCGCTCTTCTGGCACCCCCAGAGCTTCGAGAATTTAGCGAATGCCACCGAGGTCCATCCTTGGCTGGACCAGCCTCGCCCTGGTGAGAACACCTATCCCGAATTCGAGCCCGGCGGTTCGGCGGACGTCGGCGTGGTCTACCGTTACTCCGAGGATTATGGCCAGGGGGCACTCGATCCCTTCTTCGACGGCAAGACGTTCATCATGCGACCGAGTAACTCGGACGTCACCCGGTATGTCACCTTAAATGACGACGGCAGCCTTGAGATGAATGAGTTCCTTCCTAATGACGACACTATCTCTGGTGCCTACGACATGAAAGTCCTCTCTGACGGCCGGCTGATTATCATGGGCATGTACTCCGGCATCCACGTTGTCGAGTACCAGTCTTCCGGCGGGGACTCCCCGCCGGGAGAGGATGATCCGTCAGGGGAAGCGATCGAACCAGGGACGACAATCGAACTCAATGGCCTGATCTCTGGCTGGGAAGGGAACGCGCCCGACGGAATCAGTGGTCAGACGAACCCGACGCTCACGCTTCAGGAAGGCGGTGAGTACACCGTCACGTGGACGAATGGCGACGGGTCGCCTCACGATTTCGCGCTCCAGGACGCCGATGATAATAACATTAAGAAAACCGACATCGTGTCGGAAGAAGGCGCCACCGTATCGCTGACGTTCACCGCTTCCACGGAGATGGTTGAGTATGTCTGCACCGTCCATCCAGGTACGATGGCGGGCACCATCGATGTGATCTAACCGGGTAGGATACACTACTAGTCTTTGAATCCACAGTCTTCGGAACCGGCCGAAGCTACGCTAGCATACTCCCATAATCTGTCTAATTTATTATTACATTAAATTATTAAAATATAGTTAATTTATTAAGTGAGCACGAGGAGCCGAAGATATGAAGAGATTATCCAGGCACGGATTCTCTTGATAATTGATGAAAGCTCACAGATATGGCCATCTGTGAATCCTCGACTGTCCGTCCACACCTTTCGCGCACCAAAACGCTACGCTAAGCGTGGGATTGCGGCGCTTCACCGGCGTAACTCCGACCGCCCTTACTTGCCTAGCCCGATACGGAGCATATGAAGGGCCAACATTGTCTCCTCGGTGAACCCGCTAATCCCGAAGAGGGTGGCGGTTTCGTTGGGATGAGCGACGATTTGTTTCGCTTTCGACACCGAAGTACAGGTGAAGAGTCAAATTTCATACTATACAATACTTCGACTCTTTGTTTTCTCCGGAGATAACGGAATCGTCGCGACGCTGTCTAGCGATCCAACAGAGCAAATTGGGCTTTAGCCGGAATTATCGCGCTCAGAACGCTGTGAACGAAGTGAAGTTCGGCGATTGGAGAACACTGATTTGAATGTCGTGAAGACTTGTATGACCCACGCCGGAGACGGATAACACTGAGCAAAGTGCCAGAGCGTCCAAATTGTTCGGGAATTACTACTTGTTGTCACGTTGACTGCTCAGTGCGAAGGCTGCACGAGTAGGAAACTGTTGCTAGGTCGAGTACACTCTCAAGCACAGATTCTTCGTATTTATATATGACATACTATTTTTAGAGAGTAATAGTAAATAACTATAATAGAAACGCTTATTAAGTAAGTATGTGATGATATCAAGTAGCACTCTACCGATAAATTGAGTGCTACTAACAGAGAGATAATATATGAGGGATTCAAACCAAAAAGAAGAAGAAAACAGAGTGCATGGTCAACCAACAAACCGACGAAAAGTTCTCCAAGGGATTGGTACTATTGGCTTAGGAAGTTCTTTCGTTGGACTCGGACAGGCCACAAAGAACCGGTCCAATAGGAAGAGCCCCGGAAACAAAATGAATGAAACCCGGCCGCGCCGAGTTGTGCCAGGTGCCGAAGGACTCAGCGCGGATCCACCGTCGGACGCGACGATCCTATGGGACGGTGAAGAGGCCTCTCTCGACGATTGGCAGCACTATCCTGACGGTCGTGATGCTGAATGGATTGAGCACGACGATTACTTCAAGGTCAATATTGGAACCGGCGACATTCAACCCAAAGAAGCAATAGGTGACTGTCACCTCCACCTCGAGTGGCGAGTTCCCGAAGGCTTAGAAGGAGAAAGTCAGGGACCAGGAAATAGTGGGCTCTTCATGATGGAAACGTACGAGTTCCAGATACTCCAGAGCTACGAGAATCCCACCTACCCAAGCGGTCATGCCGGATCGTACTATAAGTACAAGCCGGGCGGTGGCAGCGCGCCGCTGGTTCTCCCAATCCGTCCACCGGGTGAATGGCAGGAGTACGATATCATCTGGCGCGGTCCACGCTTCGAGGATGGAGAACTCGCGCGCTATCCCCAGGCGACGCTCTTCTTCAATGGTGTGGCCGTCCAAACCCACCTCGATATTCCGGGCCCCGTCTGGTATGATACGTTGTACGATTTCGATCACGAGGACTTCGGCCATCCCCGGGACAGTGATGGGACATTCCTCGAGGAGGTTCCCTTCAATCTGCAGGATCACGGCCGCAGCCAGGACATGGTGCACTTCCGGAATATCTGGTATCGTGATCTGCCCGAAGACCCCGTCGAGATAGACAATCCCGACGCAATGCCCCAGTATGACAGTTCGGGCGGCGACTACGAGATGCCCGAGCAGGTCGCGCCCGGTGGCGTAGGAACGACCGGCGATGCGCCCGAAGACGCTGATGTGTTGATCGATGACGAGCTGACTCTTGAGCCAGGAGACGGCGACTGGGAGAGCGACAATAAGTACGGCGATGCACAGTTCCACGTTGAGTACCGCATCCCCGCGGACGTTAAGGGGAACGGCATAGACCGGGGTAATAGCGGCGTCTTGATGATGGGCAAGTACGAGATTCAGATCGTCGATATGCGCTCCTACCGCAACGACGACGCCGACGAGTGGGCCGGCGCCTTCACGGACCAAGCCGAACCTCATCACGACGCTGTCCGCGAACCCCGTGAGTGGCAACAACTCGATATCCTTTGGCAGGGCCCGCGCTTTGACGGTGACGAAGTTTCACCGGCACAAGTGACAGCGTTACTCAACGGCGTCGCAGTCCAGACGCGGCTCTTAGTCGATGGTCCGAACGCCGACGGTACGCTTGCCGAGTATGAGGAGCATGCGTCCGAGCTGCCGCTTCGCCTCCAAGAGGACAACAGCCAAGTACAGTTCCGCAACACTTGGGCACGTTCGCTCGACTGATATCTGTAACGAACAGGGGTTTCGATAAATTACCCCTTCCTACTTACCCTTCGGGTTATATTTGTGGAAGGTTGAAATCAAGAGAGTAAACAGTCCGACGTGGAGTAGAACGCTTCCTCTTGAAGTTCCTCAGAATAGTCTCAAATTACCGTGCGCCGACATTTCATCTTCGGTTACTTCCAACTGTGAGAACAAACAGCGTTTGGCGGAATGCTCCAACAGTCCGTCTCGCTTGGCGCTTTGAAGTTCCGGCCCGAGCCGCTCGACGCATGGGTGTCGGGTGCGCTCGTTTACCTAAATCTCATCACAATCCATGTCTAGCGTCTCTCTGAGCAGGTCCGCGAGTGATATGCACATTTCTCCTTACGACTTGCGCGCTTCTCAAACTCCTGAACTAAACAGTGCCGATCGGCCTTTATCCCCCAATATAGAGCGTTCTGTGATATAGAATATCTGGTATAAATCTATATCGTTGGTGAAAATTAATTTGTGAAAATTTTGTAACTAAAGACAATTACTGCAGATTCAAACTAATATTACAGAACTAGTGCTGTAAAGACCATTCCATCGCCTGTTCTGTAATACGTTATATTTAATAAACTTGTTCTGTAATGGGCAACCAATGAGAAATTGAATATTTTGGATTGTAGAACGGGATCTAGAAAGAACAGCACTAGCCTGTGATTCTTTATAAGATATAATATATTTGGTATTATGATTCCTGTTATTGGTGATAACTACGATTACTATTCCGGAGGCCGGCTGCATTGAGTAGTTCGTTCGACGGAGGAGTTGATGTACGGGTGGTCGCGCCGACCATTGTAGACCATCTTGGAGCAATTGACAGTACTTGGAGCTTGTTCGATAGCACCCCTTTATTAAAATAGAGAAATAAATATAGAATATATCTAAAATCGGAGATTCAAAATATTTTTGTAATCTATAAGAAAAGAGTCCTCTCGTTGAGAATCGCTTGAACAATAGAAAATACAGGCCGTTGGCTGCAATACTGTTGGGTATTAGCCAATATACTTTCTAATACATGTGCATAGTTCTATTTTGCCCTTACCAACAGGTATTTATTACATTGCTACGTCATGGTTTCCCATGGTGGAAAAGGTATAAAGTAGATCATCAATTCCACACAATATGATTGAGTAAGACGCTTAAAGACGGTATTAGATCGGGAAAAGGTCCGGAAATAGAATGATAAGGAAATATAAGAAAATGCGCGATTTAGATCAAGCGGACGCGGAAGAGAACGGTGCTAGTAATCAAACGACGTCAACTGTGAACCGACGAAAGGTTCTCCAAGGGCTCGGTGCCGTTGGGCTTAGTACCGCTTTTGTCGGACTTGGACAAGCCAAGACGAAGGGCTCCGAGGAAATTCCTACTTCCACCCAGTTCTGGACGTACAACAATTCAGATCTCTCTGTTGCGGAGTTGATTTACGAATCTGGCGATGCCGGGTACGATACCGTCGAACCCTACTATATCGACGACGAAAGCGCAGTCGCAACTGCACTTGAGGAGACTGGTCTACAGTTTTCTAGTGCTCATGTCGGACTCGGAGATCTGCAAGAGAACTTTAAGGAGACTATCCAGACCTACTCTAAGTTCGGTGCTGACGCACTCATTCACCCGTATGAAGGTGATGAAGCGTGGAATAGCGAGGAAGCTGTTATTGACTGGGCTGAGACGGTCAACGAAATGGCTGACAGGGTAGCTGCCGAAGGAATGGAGTTTGGCTACCACAATCACGCCCATGAGTTCAAAAAATTTGGTGATAGATTTGGCTACGACATCTTCGCCGAGCATGTCAACGACAATGTCCACCTCCAACTGGACGTAGGGTGGGTCCTTGTCGGCGGAGCAGACCCAGTTGCAGTCCTTAATAGACACAGTGACCAGATTAAATCGCTCCATATGAAGGATATGAAGGTGAGTGATGATGAAAACGACTTCGTCGAAATTGGTGAGGGAGACGTCAACATGGAGGCTGTCGCCAACGTTGCTCGTGAAGCGGCCGATATCGATTATCTCATCTATGAGTACGACGGAGCGCCTAATCCCCTGAAATCTCTTAACTACGGCGCTGAATATCTTGAAACATGGAATGGACCGCGGCATCGAAATTGGAACGGTAAGTGAAGAAGGGGTACTACACCCTTTCAAGAGTCAATATTCTCTATACTAGCATAGCAAGAGTTAGAATTAGATCCTATCTTCTATTGCTCATATGTAATATAGCTTTGGGTGCTGTTTCTAATTGCCGGGAAAGAACCAATGATAACCCACCACTACTACGTTGGATTGAGATAGCATGGCAAATGGCAAACGATCAACCGATAGAGAGGACAGCGAGAATAGCGAATCAGCGCCGCTTACTACCAGCAGACGGCGGTTAATGCAGGTTGCTGGAGGAGTTGGAGCAGGTAGCCTCATCAGCAATGGCACAGGCGTCGCGCAGAAGGCTACTGATGACAATGTGATTAAGCTTGAAGCGGCCAAAGTTAAACCAGATGGTGAGGATCAACAGAGTCCCCCGAAAAACGCAAAGAATCGAAGCCCCCCCAACCACGCAAATAAGCCAGAACATAGGTGGATAGGAGTCGAACCAGAGAAGATTGCAGATCAGAGGAATCCGACTCTCTCGCTGGTTGCAGGTGAACAGTATACGGTCGAGTGGACGAATACTGACGGACGTCCCCATAACTTCACTATTGAGGATACCAATGGCAAGAAAGTCCTCTCAACTAAGGTCCAACCCAAAAAGGGGACGACACAAACTGTGGAGTTCACTGCGACAGAAGAGATGGCCGAATACTACTGCCAGCCCCACAAGCATGATATGCGGGGTGCCATTCAAGTCGGCAAGAAACCGTCCTTAGAAGTAAATATCCTGGTGTTCTCGGCAACGGCAGGCTACCGTCACAAAAACATTGAGTATGGCGTTCAACAGCTCAAGGCACTCAAGGATCGCATTGCCACCGAAACTGGCGCTGACTCTGTGACTATTGAGACGATACCTCAAGACGCCTCCGCATTCCCCTCGAACGCTAGCGAACTCGAACAGTACGACACCATTGTTTGGTTCAACACCACAGGGGATGTCCTTAACGCCGACCAACAGGCCGCATTCGAGCAGTATATCCAGAACGGCGGCGGCTACGCTGGAATCCATGCAGCGGCTGACACTGAGTACGATTGGAGCTTCTACGGCGATATGCTTGGCGGCGCCTACTTCGCCGATCATCCTGCCGTCCAGGAGGCCGAAGTTAACGTTACCGACAAAACCCATCCATCGACTGAACACCTCCCAGACCGATGGACGGCCACCGATGAGTGGTACGACTACGCCGAAAATCCCCGTGGTGACGTCCATGTCCTCGCCTCCGTCAACGAAGACAGCTACACCGGCGCAACGATGTCGCGCTCCGACCATCCGATAGCCTGGTGTCGCAAATACCGAGGCGGGCGCGCCTGGTACACCGGCCGTGGCCATACCGAAGATGCGTTCGACGAGGATGCCTTCCTCGAACACATTCTCGGCGGCATCCTTTGGTCTGGCGGATTTGTCGAAGGCGATGCATCTGGCACCGTCTGGTCCAGTTACCAGAAGACGCAACTAACATCGGACGTGTCTGAACCGATGAAGATGGACATGACGCCCGATGGTAGACTCTTCTACACCGAGCGTGCAACGGGCAAGGTCGGTATCATCCATCCAGATTCGGACGAGATTACAACAGCACTTACCCTCGACGTCTACTCCGAACAGGAGGATGGTCTCCAGGGGATCGCCTTCGATCCCGACTTCGAGGAGAACAGCTGGGTTTACCTCTACTATGCACCGCCAATGGACGTTGTCGGTGACCAACCCTACAACGTGTTATCGCGGTTCAAGGTGGAGGGAGACACCATCAATCCCGACACTGAAACGGAGATCCTCCGTGTTCCCACTCAGCGCGAAACATGCTGTCACGTTGGTGGCGCTATCGAATTTGGATCTGAGGGTAAAGAACTCTACCTCTCAACAGGCGACGACACCAACCCGTTCGCATCCAGTGGTTACACACCAATCGACGAACGATCTGGTACATGGCCAGAGGATAGCGATAATGCTGGGATTCCATATGCATACTGGGACGCCCAGCGGACGGCCGGCAACACTAATGACCTTCGAGGTAGCATCCTGCGGATTATTCCTCAGGACGATGGATCGTACGAAATCCCCGATGGAAATCTCTTCACTGGCGATGAGTACGCCCAAGCGCGTGAAGATGGATTAGTGCGTGAGGAAATTTACGTGATGGGCTGTCGCAATCCCTTCACGCTCACGGTCGACGATGAAAGCGGGTTGCTGTATTACGCTGACTACGGTCCTGACTCTGGTTCCTGGAGTGCCGACCGCGGTCCGCCTGGTATCGTCGAGTTCAGAGTGGTGAATGAAGCCCAATATGCCGGGTGGCCGTACGTCCGCGGCCCGAATATCCCCTACGTCGACTATAATTTCGCAACAGGGGAGTCGGGCGATCCATTCGACCCTGAGAACCCTGTCAATACCTCTCCGAACAACGACGGACTCAAGGAACTACCGCCGGTCACTGAGTCGACAATCTACTACCCGAAAGGCTGGGACGAATTTATTAACAACGTCCCCTCGTATGCGCAAGAGTTCGTCCCCGACCAAAACCCATGGCCGTCTCTTCCCCCAGGTGGTGCTCCGACGTCAGGACCAGTCTATCGGACTGGAGATGGCGGTGCTGAGGGTGCTCTTCCTCAGTCCTTCGACGGTAAATGGTTCATCATGGAGTGGGGAGCGGACTGGCTCAAGTACATTACGTTCGACAAGGACGGAAATGTGCTTGAAGTCGCACCGTTCCTACCCAACTACAACTATAAAGGACCGATGGATCTCACGGTCGGACCAGATGGAGTGTTGTATCTTATGGAATACGGGGAAGGCTTCTTCGGCGGGACAAACCCCGGCATCTACCGAATCGATCATCTAGCAGGACTCTTGGGATCCGATGCACTCTCGTTCACCCTCGACAGTGGTGAGTTGGCGCCTGGAGAGTCGACAACAGCAACTACAATACTCACGAATCTAAGCAACAGTGAGATAAAGAACATTCAATTCACGCTGACCGCTGACAGCGATCAGATCCAGATTAGTGCACCGGATCAGACGAGTTTCAGTTCGTTGGCCCCCGGCGAGGCGCAATCAGTCGAGTGGCAAGTGACTGTCACTGAAGAGACGACAGAAGGTGAATACAGCCTAATTCCGCAGGTCACATACACCCAGAGCGGTAATAAGGATCAGATCCAACAGAGCGCCTCATTAGCGGTCACCGCATCGGATGGCGGTGGTGGCGGTGGTGGTGGCAGTGGAGCCATCGACCCGGCCACTACGATCCAGCTTGATGGGCTTATAGATGGTTGGGAAGGGACGGCACCTGACTCGCTTACTGGCCAGACGAACCCAACACTCACGCTTCAGGAGGGCGGAGAGTACCAAGTTAAATGGACGAACAGCGACGGGGCTCCCCACGACTTTGCTCTCCAGGATGCCGATGGCAACAATCTTGCTAAGACGGATATTGTGTCAGAAGAAGGTGCTACAACTTCATTGACGTTCGTTGCTTCGGCAGAAATGGTCCAGTACGTCTGCACTGTTCACCCGAACGCGATGGTGGGCAATATTGAAATAGTCTAATAAAGATAAGAAACACAACCGAAAATTAAATTCATAGAAATTAGGATCAAAGGAAGCCGCGACATCGATATCGCAGCGCAATCGTCGGACAATCCCAGCGGTAACCCAGGTATAAAGTATTTTATTTAAGTACTTTGGTAACTAATGTTGGGAGTTCCCAGCAGGTTAGGTGGGGACCAGAACTGACGGGGTGGCACTGTCTAGTTGAGCACCTCCTCGGCAGGCGTTCGTCCATTAAGTGCTTGATTCGGTCAATCGGGGTGAGAGTGGTGTTTACCCGCCGCAACCAGCGGCGGGTGCTGGCCTAACTGCCCTGCCAGAACAGATGAAAGCGGTCGATCCGCATCGTGACGGTCTGAAACTACTTTTCGATGTAGTTTCGCTCACTATAGCTGAGCAGCCCACTCAACTTTCGGCGAGCAAGCGCAGCCAGATACCTACTAGCATCTACCAGAAACTCCGCATCAGAGATATCGACAGTGCTGTGATGCCGCACCTATTGCTCTCCCAGTCATCCGCTGTCGAAAATCAAGTTAGCCGCAGGACCGATGGGAGCTACCGACTGTCGAATCCACGTACGGCGAGAACGGCGTGGCACGTCATGGCGACGTCGTCGACGCTCCGTTCATTGACGACCTACGACAGGCTCGAATCCACTACAGCAAGCGGTTCGGGATAGAAGCAAGCTACCGTCTCTCCGCGTCAACACTGATCTCAACGATGACGAAAGATCTAACGAGATGGCTCTTATTCGTCGCGCTCAACCTCCTGATCCAAAACATCTGACGGTACTTGCACTGAAAGTACGTGGCGACGCTTGCCGAGGCGGGCGTCGCCTCTGGTGGTGGCCGTTCGAAGAATCTGTCGACATGGTGACCCGAGCAGTGGTGATGGCTCTCGCGCCGTGAGGGCCGTCCCTGCGACCAACCACCGGATGTCCAGTTCCACTAGCAACTGGTAACCGAGTACGCCCAATCGATCAGTGGCAACGCTGTCGCAGTCAGTATCTATCGCCACCGACTGCGACGGCTTCCCATCTCTTGTCATGGCAATATATCCTTAGAGCACCATCCGTCTCTAGTTCGTCAGTAAATTTACGCTTCAACGACAGTTAGCCGAGGACGCTTTGTGAGGTGCTGAATGTACGCTTCGGCAACTAAGAGAGCTGTTCCTGATACCTTCAATGGTGTTTGTACGAAAAACGCTACTGAGAATCAAGGGAGAAGCAATCAACTCTATCTCAATAGTTTCTATGTCGTCGGGGTCTACCTTCTATGGGTGGACTGCTAATGTTCAATATTTGAACGAACCATAATATTAAATGATTCCCACTCTAAACCAGAATCGTGGGTTAGAATGACAAGCGAAAATTATAGCGTATATATGATGGGTGCGGAAAAGTACAAAGCGTGTCGTAATCACAATTATGAATGATAAATCAACTATGGATAAAATAAGTAGACGTCGTTTGCTCAAAGCTAGTGCATCGATAGGAATAGCTGGGGCGATACCTCAAACCTCAAGCAGGGTAGCTGCCCAATCATCTCCTAGCCTTGAGAAATATATACAGCCACTACCGATCCCAGAGGTCAGAGAACCAGACAGTGAACAGCATGGCGTTGATTCTTACCAGATTCCGGTGACGGAGTTCACTCAAAATCTTCATCCAGACCTTCCCGATACGACGCTTTGGGGCTTCGACGGTGTGTATCCAGGGCCACTTATTGAGGGTCAACGGAACCAGCGTATGCGAGTCCAATTCGACAATAGTCAGCTTCCGACGAACCATCTCTTAGAAGTTGATGAGCGGATTGGTGGAACAACAGCTGAGAACCACCCTGGGTACGAGAAGTCAGTCCCTGTCCCAGAAGTCCGGACGGTGACTCATTTTCATGGACTTAAGGTCGACCCCGAAAACGATGGGCAAGCGGATATGTGGACATCTCCCAGCGGTGTTGTAGGACCGCGCTTTACCAATGATTGGCAGGAACTCCCGATGCGCCAATCGAGATTAACATCGACATATCATGACCACACGCTTGGCATCGTTCGGCTAAACGCCTATGCCGGGCTAGTCGGCATGTATTCTATCCGGAGTCGAAAGGAGGAGAAGCTTAACTTGCCAAGTGGGGAGTACGATATACCCCTCCTCCTACAAGATAAGTCATTTAACTCGGATGGCTCGCTAGATTATCCCGATTCATGGGTTCCGAGGTTTGCTGGCGATACTGCGGTCATTAACGGAGCAGTATGGCCATATCTTGAGGTTGAACCCCGACGATATCGTTTCCGGATAGTAAACGGTGCGAACCATCGAACGTTCAGTCTGCAACTGCATAACGAATCTAGTCAGGGTATTCCAACACTACATCAGTTCGCCCCCGACCATGGATTTTTGGAGTCGGTTGTTCCAATCGGCCCTGCTGGGGATCTTGATTCGCTCGTTCTACAGCCGTTTGAGCGTGGAGAAGTTATTGTTGACTTCTCTAAGCACGCAGGTGAAACATTCACACTCACTAACAACGCCGAGTTACCATATGGAGGTGAAAACTCAGGCAGTGATCTTGGGGAACTGATGCAGATTCGGGTTACTGATCCAGATGAAAATCCGGTAGACAACAGTGTGAATCCTACGAACTTGAAGCTTCCATCTTCTAAGAAATTAAGTAGGAATGCAGCAGTTAAAACCCGTGAGATGGATCTTGACTTAACGGTGAATGATAGGTTAGTCACATATCAACTAAACGGATACGGATTTGGGGAAGAAGGATCAGTTGTACGGCCGCAGCTCGGAACAACTGAAATTTGGGAACTGAAAAATAACACAAATGATTCACATCCAATCCATCTTCATCTAGTCACCTTTAGAGTAATCGGACGTGGACCGAATGGAACTGATGCTCCTGATCCAAATGAACAAGGTCATAAAGATACTGTTCGGGTTGAGCCGGGTGAAACAGTGAGAATTCTTACACGATTTGATCGTTATACTGGCCAATTCCCTTGGCATTGCCATATGCTTGAGCATGAGGATAACAAAATGATGCTTCGGTTTGAGGTGACACCCGGACAGGGACAAGGAAAAGGAAATGGACGGCAAACTCCTGGACAGGGACAAGGGGAAGGAAAGGGACAGCAATCTCCCGGGCAAGGACGAAGTCGTGAACAAGAGGCTTCTGGACAAGACCATGAATAGCGCCCGCGAGATGATTTCGATGATAATGTTGATTTGAGCACTGCAGGAGGATCGGTGATTCAAGGATCAGTCTCCACAACTGAAATACTTTCCTGGCGATATATGGTGAACCGCATCGGGGCTTGACCCCGAGGCACTCGGCCTGCTCCGTCTATAGATGCTCATCACATCAATAGGAGCATACTCGAATGAAGATAATATTGATAGATACTCCGCCTCTTCGTCGTCAGTATCTTCAAACATGATCCGACGAAAGTTCTCACCCATCTCGACAAGTTCGGTGCGTTGGTTACACACGCGCCGTGCACTGCTTCGTCGGTGATTTTGATGTCTTGGAGAACGTCCAAGACGTCGATCCGGGTGTCTGACCGAAACAAAGCCCTCGTCACATTGTTTTAGTGCACAGACCTGCTCATAATCGAGGTAGCCACGGTCGAAAACGTGAATCGACGAGTCAAGATCCTGAAGACCTCAACATTGCCCTGGAATGGTCGAACTGGGTTGGTTCCGGCGTTTCACCCGCTATCACAGTCACATCAAGCACTAGTAGTGAGGAGCTACTCTAGCAGTGAGGCGCACTCAAATGAGTTGGTGACTCTGTCAGTAATACCAAGGAGCTCTATAATAGTCGGTGTGACTTCTCGTGCATCAACTACTTCATCGAAGGAACTATTGGGTGCTGCTGGCCCGCCAACGCCGTATATTCCGAATGCTGCCTCGTCGACACGGCCGTGTGACCCACCGACCTTTGTCGGGTCGAGCGAAGCGAGGCCCTCCTCACCGAAGAACAGTTCACAGGGATCAAAGCCAGGTTTGGCGTGGATATCCATATCGGTCGCGTACGACGGCGCGTCGGCGCGGTCGTGCCACCAATAGTATTGGAACCACGCGTCGGGTTCCGCGACGAGGACGAGGTCGCCTGCGTTCGGATGGTCGATGCCGTACTCGACCTTCCCTTCTTTGTCGAGAACCTCCTCAATCCCATCAATTACCTCGAGATTTTCCTGAACATCAGTAACTGACCCACTAGTATAGACGTGAGCAATTTGGTGGTCAACCATCGCAAAGGCGTCCGAATCTTGGAAATTGACCTCTTCACCACCTTCGCTACCTTCGGTTATAGCTAGTAGATCATTCTCTCGGAGTACGCGGTTCGGGAATACAGGAGTGTCGACTCCATGAAAACCATATTCGCTGACAACGTTCACAACCGTCTCATCCCAGCGGTCGTCCGCTTGGAGTGTATCAAGGAAGTCGCCGACGAGAGTGTCGATCTCTTCGACTGCTGAGCGCAGTTTCTCGCCGGGGCCGTGCCGGAGTCCGGCATAGTCGAGGTGTGGAATATAGATCCAGAGTAAATCCGGGTCAACCTGTTCAATTCCCTCGATTGCTGCATTGAGTATCCACTCACTGCTCGATTTGCCAGCAGCTGGCCCCCAGTAGTTGTGCAGGGGGAAGTGACCGTACTCTTCCCGGAGGTCGTCGTAGAACCCGTCAGGGTTTGTCCAGCAGTTCATCTCGATCAAGTTGTTGTTTTCGTCTTCAATAGGTGATGGTGTGACAGCTACGTCGGCGTCCGACCCGATAAGGTGCTGGAAGAAGAATGCGCCCGTCGTCAGTCCGGCGTCACGAGCCGTCTCCCAAATCCGGTCGCGATCATCGCGATCGCGCTCCCAGAACGCTACTTTGTCGGCTTGGCGGTCGTACTCACCACTGGCGACGTCGCCGTGCTCGTCCGGCGATAGCCCCGTGGCAAGCGTCGTCTGTGCCGGGACAGTAAGCGCGGGGAACGGTGGACGGAGTGCTGATACATTGCCGAGGAGCTCAGCGAGATTTGGAGCAAGATCGTCAGTTACGTGTTTGGGTTGTAGGCCAATTACGTCAAGCACGACGATTCTTCCCACGTCAGAGCCAGTCATCTGTTTTCCTCCTGTACATAGTTTTCTGCATATTTATAAAGCAGCTCGAATTGACGGGAAAGGTCATGCTCGTCGACGCTGAGTGGTGATTTGAAGAATGAGGCGAGCTGCGGCTGGAGGCCCCCCTCTCCGTGTTTGTCGGCGTGAGCGGTGAGCCGTACGAGGTCGAGGATGAGTGGCGCGGCCAGTGCTGAGTCAGATCCTTCCCACGTGAACTGCATCTTCATCTGCGTGTCAAGGAAGCCCTGGAAGCGGATGTCGTCCCATGCGGTCTTCCAGTCACCCAGCGGGGGTGTATAGTCGATGCGCACTCGGTTATGGAACTCTTCATTGAGGATGCTATCAAGGACGCCGCCCTTGCTCGCTAGCTTTCCTGCCTCGTTCGCCTCGTCCTCCAGCACTGCCCCGTCGGTATTGCCGAGGATGTTATGGCCTTCCCAGGACTGCACCCGGAGGTTCCGCTGAGCGAACATCGGCGCGAGTGCCGACTTCACAAGCGTCTCACCAGTCTTGCCGTCTCGACCCATGTGAGGCACTGACTTCTTGTCTGCCAGTTCACATAACCCGCCTAATGCGGACCCCGTGCTAGGAGTGAAATTGATGTAGGGGTGCTCCTCGACGAGTGCGGCGTAGGCGTATAACGAACTAGCCGGTAGATTCCGGTCGTCCTCGTCGATAGCCGACTCGAATGCTTTTACTGTATTATATCGATCTGGAGATTCTAGCGGCGGCTCAGTTGAGGCAACATTGACAACTATTAGCCTGTCGAGTCCGTGTGTATCTACGAACATTGCATAGTCGTCTCGAATTTGGGAAACGATGTCGGCCACTGTTGCCTCGTCGATAGCCTGACTATCCGCGAGGTCCTCAACAACTTGCCCGCAGCTGATCGGCGTTCCAGTCTTCACCCGTTCGTCTATTGCTTGGAGATCATCCCGTACGGTGTTCAGTGCTGTTCTGTCTAGAACACCACTAGACAGGTGTACTTCTTCAGCAGTTTGTTCGATACTTTGGGTGCGGATGTCATGCCCGGCGAAAACCAGATCACTGACTTCAGGGAGCGATAACGATGCCACCGGCTCTCGAGCTGTCACCATCCCAGTCATCTCACTCACTCCTCTTGCAATCGCTCGCGCCCCGACCATCGCTAGCGTTGCAACGTTACCTCGTGCTCCGATTAACCATACTCCAGTACTCATATTGAGCGATTATCTTTAAGATACTAATATGTTTCTCTATCCTTATTAAGGCAGTCAATCATCTTGGATCTGATTGATTGTAACTTAGCGATTGTGCCGAAGTTACTCCACTAGCATTACCAGCTCAGATCAGTATCGGAGTCCCGGCGGGAGAGCTGCTCTTGGCTTTCACTGAAATCAAGATTTTTGTCTAGCACCGTCTCCTGGGGATGTTGCCACTCTTCGTCGCAGTTCTCGCAACGCCATACTTCGTGTGGACGACCATCGTCCGGCGTCTTCTGTACGGAATTAATTGGGTCACCGCAGTGCGGACAGACTTCAGGCATGGATGTACTAAAGAGACAGCGGGTGGTAAGCTTTTGTAACCCGGCCTCTTTTTTCACCATCAAGTAACTTTAATATCCTTGAATTACAATCGGTGGGTATGTCGATTCCAATAATCGATCCCCATATGCACATGGTATCTCGGTCGACTAACGACTATGAACGAGCACGCTTAGCCGGCATTGAATGCTGCGTGGAGCCTGCATTCTGGAGTGGAACCGACAAGCAGCACGCAGAGTCCTTCTTCGATTACTTTGAGCAGATTATTGACTTCGAGACAGACCGCGCTGATCGAGCCGCTGGCATCGATCACTATGTCACTATCGCACTTGAGCCCAAAGAGGCCAATTACCCCAAGATGGCTGAGCGAGTAATGGACCGGATTCCAGAGTATCTCGAACGTGAGAACGTCATCGGTGTGGGAGAAATTGGTCTTGACCAGGACACTAAGGAAGAACGAGAAGCGTTCCGTCGTCAACTTCGGATGGCCGAGGAACGAGAACTACCAGTTATTGTTCATACGCCGCACACGAATAAGCCAGAAGGAACAGAAACTATTGTAGAGATCATAGAAAATGAGGACGTAGCTGAGGATCGCATCGTCATTGACCATAACACAGAGAACACTATCGATACAGCAATCGAAACCGACTGCTGGATTGGTTTTACTTTGTATCCTGGCAAGATCAACGATGAGACAGCGATTGATCTGTTAGAGGAGTACGGCACAGACAAGATGCTCCTTAACAGCGCGGCTGACTGGGATCCTTCAGACCCGTTGGCTGTGCCGAAGGCTCGCGATAAAATGCTTGATCGGGGATGGGATCGCGATGAAGTCCGGAAAGTCGTCTTCGACAACCCCTTTGAGTTCTTTAACCAATCGCCGAACTTCAATTTCGAACTATGACAATGCAGTTCGGATTCTCATCCAATGCTTTCCGGGAATATACATTAACTGACACTATTGAGATTCTCGCCAATATTGGCTATGACGGTGTCGAGATACTGCTTGACGAACCACATCTGTATCCAACAGAGTCAAATGAGCAAGAAATTGAGCGTGTTCAGCGCTCACTTGACGAACATGGTCTTGTCGTGAGCAACTGTAACGCGTTCATGCTCAGTGCCGCTGAACGGAGTCAAGAAAGTCGGAAAGCAGAATACGGACGTGAAACGGAAGCCTTCCACCACCCCTCGTTTGTTGAACTTGATGCTGACGATCGTCAAAAGCGAGTGGAACACACTAAAACTGCTTTGAGGACAGCGGCAGCACTCGACGCACCACATATTTCAATCCCGCCTGGTGGTCCAGTACCAGCGCGGAAGTCTGATGAACAGGCAATGGACGAGTTTGTTAACGGACTACAGTCGGTCGCTAAAACCGCCGAGGCGGTTGGAGTTGATATCCTGATTGAACCGGAACCGGACTTACTCATCGAGACCTCCGAAGAATTTCTCGAATTAATGGACCGGGTTGACTCTCCTCGAGTCGGTTGTAACTTTGATGCCGGTCATTTCTTCTCGGTTAATGAGAATCCTGCAGCACTCGTTGAGAAACTCTCCGAGTTTACTCACCACTACCACCTCGAAGACATTCCTGCTGACCGGACTCACAAACATACTCAACTCGGGGAAGGAGCGATGAATATCGACGAATTCCTCTCTGCGGTTGAGGAGACGGACTATGAGGGGTTCGTCACCGTTGAGCTCTATCCGTACCAGGAAACAGCTGCAGAGTCCGCTCATGATGCGATGCAGTATTTACAAGAACATGGCTGGACTTGAATATTCTTCCCTACTGATGGACTTAAACCAAGATGGACGGTGACAAGAGAAGTTATCCCTCGTTTAAAGCATATGCTAAGCTAGTCCGTCTTCCGAATCTTTTCACGGCTCCTCCCGATGTCGTACTCGGTGCCGCACTCGCAAGCGGAATTTATTCTCCGGCTTCAGTCAGTGGGATCACTGGACTCATAACCGCGTCTATTCTGCTGTACGCTGCGGGAACAATATTGAATGATTACTTTGATATCGCCGAGGATGCCCGTAATCGTCCGGAACGGCCACTTCCTTCTGGGGAGGTGTCACCGAGACAAGCACTTATGCTTGGCATCACACTGTTACTCGGCGGTGTCGTGGCGGCTTGGGTTGCTGTTGGCCCGGTTGCTGGAGCAGTAGCTGGATGTCTTGCACTTCTGATTGTACTCTATGATGGTATCTTCAAGGGGTCCGTTGTCGGTTATTTATTCATGGGTTCTGCTCGAGGATTAAATGTCCTTCTTGGAACGACAGTAGCGGTGTCATCTACTGTATTTTCACCACAGGCGGCTGTAGTTGCCGGCTTCATCTTTCTGTACATCGCTGCAGTTACGTACATGGCAGAGTATGAAACTGGCGGCACCAATAGTCGGCCGGTGCTACTCGCAATGGGTGCGATGATGCTTGCTGCACTCGGCCCCCTCGGATTCTCACTTGCTTATTCGTCTAGTTGGCTCAATTTTGCCCTTGTGGTAGGTTTCGACGCTTTATTTGTTGGCTGGACTGGCCGAATGCTGTGGACCGCCTACGTCAACCCCATACCCGGAAACATTGGACCAGCTGTCGGGGCATGTATTCTTGGACTCACAGCACTAGACGCGGCGTTTGCTACAATTGTCGGATTCAGATGGGCAATTATTATTTTGGCATTCGGGATCCCTGCGATTGGTCTCTCCCGACTGTTTGATGTGAGCTAGAAGGCTATCTCTCAGGACTGATGGACTTTCCCGTAAATTCCTTTCTTCTCTTAAACTTCGTTGTTATTGATCGAGGATCAAGCGTCTATTCCCGTCTTCAGGCCGTGTCAAAGGGATAAAATAGACAGATCACCGTTAGACCTGTAGTGAACGCCGTACTACCTCCAGTCGATTGTGAGGGTAGTTCACAGATGCTATTTACTGAAATGATAAGTAACGGCGCTGTATTCGTTCGTTTCTTAGAGAAGAGGAAATATATCTGGAATCTAGTGAATACTTCAATTCCCCCTACGAACTGTAGTTTGCTGTTCCTCTTCTAGAGCTTCGAGGAGAATACCTGCGGCTTTAGCCGCAGGATGAATCCGAGAAGATGGAACCAGTCCACGTTCGCTCGCCAGTTCGAGATTTCCAAT
>NZ_JBPBWC010000019.1:0-97853 GCF_050954125.1 Halomicrococcus pelagicus
CCCGGGTGGTCGACCACGTCGTCACAAACACGGAAGAACCCGTAGAGCACGTACGTCGGGTGGCGAACTCGCTCCGGCAGCAGCCGCGTCGCGAGGTGGAACGTTCGCCCGGTTCGCTGCTGTATCGCCTTTCCCGTTCGCACGTGAGCGTCCTTCATGTGTACCAGTCCAGCGAACGATGCATTCTACCGCATCGGACAGAAAAAAGACGGCCCCCAACCCGTTGGGGTGACGGCTGGACGACCGTCCTACCAAGTGTCAATCGTTCGCGAAAACGGCATAATAAAGCTAATAGACGCGGGGTCACTACGAGTGTGTAACATGCACCGACGTACCTTTCTCTCGGCGGGGGCAGTCTCGCTCGCCGGACTGAGCGGTTGCCTCAGCGGTGGGAGCGGGTCGTATCCGATGCCGGAAGACGGCAACACCGACGGCTATCCGCCGAAGTCGGCCGTGAACGGAGCGAAAGACCCCCAGGTCGACGTTTCGTCGCTGGCGACGACGAAACAGAACGGCCGGAACGTGCCACTGCTGCCGGTCGACGACGCCATCAAGTGGTACAAACGACGCGAGGCGCGCTTCGCCGACGCGCGCGGCCCGAAGCAGTACGAAACGTCTCACATCTCCGGCGCGGTGCTCAGCCCTGCCCCGGGCATCGACACGAACTTCGACAAGGACCCGGTGAAAAACTGGTCGAAGGACGACCGCATCGTCTGCTACTGCGGCTGTCCCCACCACCTCTCGTCGCTCCGGGCGGCCGCGCTCATGAACAGCGGGTACGAGAACGTCTTCGTCATCGACGAGGGGTTCTGGGCGTGGCACGAGTCCGGCTACCCCATCAACGGCCAGAACACGAAGAAAGCGCCGGACAACTACGCCATCGAGGGCGTCACCAGCGACGAGTTCGCCGGCAAGTCGGCGTGGGCGCGCCACCCCGACTCCGGACAGAACGAGGCGACCGACATCCAGGATGACGGCACGTACACCATGCATCTCAAGTTCCACGAGGTGACGCCGTCCTCGACCATCGTCGTCGAGACGCCCGAATACACGGTCGAGGGAAGCCTCGAAGAACTCTCGAACGGCGTCGTCGAGGGCTGACCCGGGGACCGGCCGCTTCTGCTCCCCCCGTCCCGACCGTCTCTTTCTTCTTCGCATCCTCGTCGGACGTCGAGCGCCGAGCGTACGCTACGAACGAGCGTCGGGTGCTGGCCTGCCCTCGATAGACAGATCTCCGGCACCATCTTTCCGAAATAGTAACAGATTAAATATCTGTAATAGATTCCTCATATCCCGGTAGATGCTATCGGAGGCGCTTATAAAAAATTCCCATTTGAAGCCGAAAAGATACGGACAGAACGTAGATGTGTCTAACTGCGGAGAAATCCAAACCGGTTGGAGAAAATATATGACATACGACGATAACCGAAATTCGGAGAAGGAAACAGACGGAGTACATGTAGGACGGAGAGAGTACGTGAAGCTCGGGGCGTGCGCCATAGGGGGCGCGGGAATGGTGGCGTCGGCCTCGCGGCCGGCGTCCGCACGGCTCTCGCGGTCGACGTACACGATTCGAGTGGGGACTGCCGAGGAGACGACTGTGTACGTCACTGAGGCCGCAGACGACGGGCCGACGCTGATGGTGACCGGAGGCGTCCACGGCGACGAGACGAACGGCTACCGCTCCGCACACAGGATTCGAAAGTGGGACATCGACGCCGGGAAACTCGTCGTCCTGCCGGAGGCGTGCAAGCCCGCAATCGAGGCGGGGACCCAGCAGTACGAGGACGGCGACCTGAACCGTCACTTCCCGGACGGTACGGAGGAGGAATCGCCGCTCGCGGACGCCATCTGGGACGTGGTTCTGCAGGAAGACGTCGACTTCCTCTGGGACCTCCACAGCTCTTATGGCGTGTACGAGTCTGGCGACGGCGGGGTCGGCCAGGCGCTGTTCGCAACCGACGCAGGCGACGCCGGTGTCCACTCGAAGGCCATCCGCGACTACCTGAACGCCGAGGTCGTCGACGACTCGCTGGACGACGAGTACGACTTCCGCGAGCACACCCACAACGACGACGGCTCCCGCGACATGCTGAAACACAAGATGGGTGCGACGCTCGACACGCCCGCCATCATCTTCGAGACGACCGAAGAGCTGTCGCTCGACCGGCAGACCAAGTACACGACGGCCGCCGTCGAGCGGTTCATGTACCGGTTCGGCCTCCTCGAAACGGTGAGCGTGACCGAAAGCTCGAACCACCTGAGCTACGACGGCGACGCGACCGCCGTGAACGCGCCCGCGGACGACAACGGCCAGCGCTCCGGCCTCCTCTTCGGCGTGACGAACGACGCGGACCGGGAGGCGACCATCACCGATATCGAGGTTGCGCCGGCTAACGCCGCCGTCGACGAACTCGCCGACCACTCCTACGAGGAGGGTCAGTGGACGAGCGAACTCCACGTCACCGCCGACGTCCAGGACGGTCTCACGGACATCAACGGTGGGACGGCGCTTCCCGCGACCATCGACCTGAGTGCCGACGGCTTCAGCGATAGCGCGGACCGCGAGGCCATCCTCTCCGCCGGGTCGTCCGCCACCGTCTCGCTCTACCAGTTCGAGTCGGGCGGCGCGCCGGTCGACATGGTCGGCGAGGACCTGACCGTCACGGTCGAGTACGAACTCGCCGACGGACAGACTGGATCCGCCGAGTTCGCGCTCGCTCTCTGACGGCTCCGCCCCCGATCCGGAGAGCGACGGCGCACCGTCCCGGAGAAACGCCTTTGTTCACGGATGGCGAGGGTTCCAATATGGTGGCCGAGACCGAGCGCGACGACATGATCTGGTATCAGTGCGAGGAGTGCGGACTCCTGTTCGACGACCAGGAGGACGCCAGCCAGCACGAACAGAACTGCGACGCCGAAGACCCGTCGTACATCCAGTGAATCACTTCAGGCCGGCGCGTTCGCGGTGTTCGTCGGCCAGTCGTTCGGCGTGATCGCGCGACTGGCAGGCCTCCCAGCGCACCTGCGTCGCGTCGCTGTACGACAGCGCCGTCTTCAGTTCGTCGCGGAGGACGCCCGCTTCGACCGCCAGGATTTCGCCGTCGTCACCGAGTTCGTAGACCCCCCAGCGCTCGGGCGCTCGCCCGACCGTCGAGCGGTTGAGCGTCCGCCACCGCTTCGGGAGACTCATCCGTCGACGGGGTCGTCCGCTCCGTCGCTCTCCTCGGGAACGAACTCGAACGAGCGCTCGCCCCGCTCGTCCTCCTCGAAGACGAAGACGCGGCCGCGGGCCACCTCGGGGTTGGCCTCGACCTCGACGGCGTACCCGTCGGCGCGGACGGTCACGCCGGGGAACAGCTCTTCTTCCTCCCCCGGTTCGAGCATCACCCGGCCGACGCCCGTCGACTCGAGGATGTCGTCGTGGGTGTTGCGGTCGTTGACGTACATCAGGACGCCCTCCGTCTCGGTCGGGTCGGTGACGAGCACCTGGACGAGCTTTCCGGGCTGGGTTCGCAGGGTGCCGTCGACCTTCTCGGGAACTCCGTTGTAGAACGCTTCTCGCCCGTCGGTGTACTCGACGACGATGCCGTCCTCTCTGAGTTCGACGCCGAGGGTGTCCGGGGAGACGTCGTTGCGGGCGCTCATGGCCGGACGTTCGGCCGCCGCCGACTAAAGGGGCACGTTCCGAACGCCCACCGGGAACCGACCGGAGTTGCCACGACCGCCAGCGTGAAGACGCGGCCCCGCGAACCACGAGGCATGCACGGCCGGGCCGAGGCCCCCGCGGCGGGAACGGTGCTCAACGCGCTCGCGACCGGCGTCGGGTCCGCGTTCGCCATCGACGCCGTCACGACCGTCGAGGTCGACCTCGACGACTCCGGCGCGTTCCGCGGCGAGGTCGCCGGTGCTCCGGACGCCGACACGGCGCTGGTCGAGCGCTGTGCCGAACTCGCGGTGGCGGAGTACGGCCAAGGGGGCGACCGCGACGGCGACGAAGCGGACGTCGGCGGCACGGTCCGGACCGACAGCGAGGTGCCGATGGCGGCGGGGCTGAAGAGTTCCAGCGCCGCCGCGAACGCGACGGTGCTCGCGACCCTGGATGCGCTCGGGGTCGCAGACGACGTCGACCGCGAGGACGCCTGTCGCGTCGGTGTGCGGGCGGCCCGCGACGCCGGCGTCACCGTCACGGGCGCGTTCGACGACGCGAGCGCGAGCATGCTCGGCGGCGTCACGGTGACCGACAACCGCGAGGACGAACTGCTCGCTCGCGACGAACTCGACCGGGACGTGCTCGTCTGGACGCCGCCGGAGCGCGCCTACAGCGCCGACGCGGACGTCGAACGCTGTCGCCGCGTCGCGCCCGTCGCGGACCTGGTCGCGGACCTCGCGCTCGACGGCGAGTTCGAGCGCGCGATGACGGTCAACGGCTTCGCGTTTTGCGCGGCGCTGGGGTTCCCGGCGGACCCGCTGGTCGAGGCGCTCCCCGACGCTGCGGGCGTCTCGCTGTCGGGGACCGGACCGAGCTTCGTCGCTATCGGCGAACGAGACGCTCTATCGGAGGTACGTGAACAATGGAACGAACGGGAGGGAACGACGTGGCTGACGACGACACAGACAGACGGGACCCGACGGACATGAGCCTCGCGGAGCTCCGCGAGGAGATAGAGAGCATCGACCGCGAGATAGTCGAGTTGATAGCTCGGCGCACTTACGTCGCCGACACGGTGGCGGCGGTGAAAGACGAGCGAGACCTGCCGACCACCGACGAGTCCCAGGAGCAGGCGGTGATGGACCGCGCCGGCGAGAACGCCGAGCAGTTCGACGTGGACGCGAATCTCGTGAAGGCCATCTTCCGACTGCTCATCGAACTGAACAAGGTGGAACAAAGGAGCAATCGGTAGTCAGAAACAGGGCTACCAAGGCCTATATCGCATGTTTAGCCCGAAAATATTCTTCCGATAGTTGTTCGGTCGGTCGTGGCTGGGGTACTGAGGACCGTCATTGCAGGTCACCGTCTCAGTCTCTCGCCTCGACGTACGTCACCGCTCAATTCTCCGATACTGCTGCGGTGTATGGGACAAAGTCCGGATCTACGTTCGCATCTCACGGATGAGTTGGGCACACTCCGCCGGTTGCCCTAACCAAGGGCCGTGTCCGGCGTCCATCGCCACGAGGTGAGCATCCGGGATCACCTCAACGCTCTCGCGAACGTCATTCGGACTCCCCAGGAAGTCTTGTTCGCCCCAGATGAACATCGTGGGATGCTGGAGATCGCGCAACTCTGCCTCCCGGAGGCGCGTCGCAGCACGCCATCTTCGCACCGTCAGGAATGATTTGAACTCGCCGAACCGCTCGTTAACGGACCGCGGGATGCGGTCGTGGGCGACTTTCGCCCGTATCAGTGCGGGATAGCGCTGAATCGTCTCGCCCTCACCGGCCATCTCCATGAACTTCACGACGTTTTCCTCGCTCGGTTTTTGGACTCGCGCGAGCAGTCGGTTGAGCACGGGCACCGTAAACAATCTGAGCGGGACCGGTGGCCGCGTTCCCGGGAACGTCGGAACGCCACCGATCGGGATTGCGCGGCGAACTCGCTGCGGATGGGTGAGCGCGAACACGAGGCTCCAGTACCCGCCCGTTGAGTTGCCAACGATGTCAGCTCGGTCTACTTCCAAGTCGTCAAGAACACCCGCGAGCACGTCACCGACCGTTTGCCGGTGGTTTGCTGTGGTATACACGAACTTGTCGCTCAGACCGCAGCCAGGTCGATCGATAGCGATCAGCCGCAAGTCATCGAGGTGGGCCATGAGCGGAGCGAAGAACGCCCCGAACCCGCCGGTGCCGTGGATGAATACTACGGGTGGCTCGTCGCTGTCGAGATCGCCCGCCTCGAAAACGTGCAGCCGAGACCGTGGTCTCTCAAGGTTCACGTACCGTGATTGGACGCCGATCCCGGCCTCGTCGAATACGTGCCGCTGGGCCGCCTCGAACTCCGTCTCAGCGGTTGTCGTAGGTGGTGAATCCGGTGTCTCCCCGACCGATTCTGACTGATCTTCTGATTCACTCATGTGTATCCTAGGAGCTTACGATATTCATTGTGATAAGCTAGCGTATGCCAATGCTTGCAGGGCTAATTGAGTGTTCAATTGAATGTTTCTGAAATCGATATCTCTCACCGTTTTTTATCGACCGGAATAGAGGAGCTGTTTTGTCCGTTCCTAAGGATTTTAAGAGCGATCGAAGACAAAAATACAGGCGAAACCGTGCCGGATTTCAGCTACCTGAACAAGGTGGAACAAAGGAGCAATCGGTAGCCGAAAACGGAATTCTGAAGGCCTGCACGTAGAATATAGCACGACGATTTTCTTCCGGCAGTTGCGCTTTCCTTCCTCGGTGAATTGGTGACTGATATGAGTCCGTCACAGAATACTTGACGTGATTCACATTAACAACTAACATGTGCTGTATCCAATCAGGTGATTAATGTTCCCACACTTAACATAAAGAAGTCAATTACGCGGACATCGACCGCAGGACCGCGTCGGAGTGTGTGAACCCTTCTGTAACGGCCACTTGAAGGAACGCAGTATGGGTGCGAAAGGCTGTGAGCCAGCTTGGTCAAGAACCGTCAGCCTGTAGGCTCGATGTTCTGGTTGAGGTGAAACACGTTGTCGGGGTCGTATTCGGCCTTGATTTCGGCGAGCCGCCGGTAGGTGTGCTCACCGTAGGCTTCACGGACCCGTTGGGTGCCGTCATCGGCATCGAGGAAATTCACGTAGACGCCCTCTCGATACGGTTCGAGTGCGTCCAAAAATCGACGGACCCACGCGGTCTCCGACTCGGCGAACTCCTCCGCCTCCTCGGGACGCCACACGCCGTTGATGTTGATGTTGTGAGGCGCGTTCTGATCGGTGTAGGCGGTGGCGTCATTATCGACCCGGCTCACCGCTCCGCCGAGATGGAACAGCACCGAGTACGAGCGGGGTGATTCCGCCGAGAAGGCGTGGTTGACGAACACGTCGATTAGGTCGTCGGACAGTTCGGGCAAGTCGGTCGACTTCCAGTAGTAGTGCCATCCATGGAGAACGGTGCTGTCGGTCCCGCTCTGATGCGCCACATACGGCTCGGGAGAGACCAAGTCGAGAAGCGGTGTGCCGTGTTCGCGCAGCGGTCGGAGTACGCTCTCACCCTCCTCAACCGGACCCGCGTAGCAGGCGTTGATGGCCACGGCGGGTCGCCAGTGAAGCTCCTCGGGGGCAACCGGGAGAGGAGGGATGGTCCCGAACTTGACGACAGTGCCCAGCTCGTCGGGCGCATCCCGCACGAAGTCGCGGTAGAAGCGCAGCACGTCGGCGGTGTCGTCCGCTGGCCAGAACACGGGGCCGGCGAGTACAGTGGGACCGACAGGGTGGAGGGCGAACTCAATGGAGGTCACGATCCCGAAGTTTCCACCACCTCCCCGCAACGCCCAAAACAGGTCCGAGTGCTCGTCTTCCGAGGCTCGGACGAACTCGCCATCGGCGGTCACCACGTCGGCGGAGAGCAGGTTGTCGACGGTGAGGCCGTGCTTGCGCATCAGCCAGCCGATTCCGCCGCCGAGGGTAAGCCCGGCAACGCCGGTGTGACTGACGATGCCGCCCGTGGTCGCAAGTCCGTGGGCCTGGGTCTCGTGGTCGACGTCACTCCACAGGGCACCGCCCTGTACCCGGGCGGTCCGCGCGCGTGGGTCGACCCACACGGCCCGCATCGCTGAGAGGTCGATAACGATGCCGTCGTCGCAGACGGCGGTGCCGGCGACGTTGTGGCCGCCGCCGCGCACAGCGATTTCAAGGTTGTACTCTCGTGCGAAGTTCACTGCCGTGACCACGTCCGCGGCGCCCGCACACTGGGCAATGAGGGCTGGCCGTTTATCGATCATCCCGTTCCAAATAGTGCGCGCTTCGTCGTAGCCCGCGTCCCCTTGGCGAAGGACTTCGCCTCGCAGCTCTGCGCCGAATCCTTGGACGGTTTCTTCGTCTATTTCGATTTGTGGTTCTGGCATGCTATGAACTACCTCTCGTCGAGCGGCGTGTCCATACCTGTGCTACGTGTTACCTCACCATACCCTTATCGCGCGGTTATTCAGTCATTCATTTATATGTGCGACGTATTTAAGGCATCTCTTCCCGGATTAGAAGGGTTTTAATTGGACCGATTCCCCAAAATTTCAGGAGAATCCGTGATGGATTTCAGATACCTTAACAAGATGGAACAAAGGAGTAATCGGTAGTCGAATTTTGCTGTTCAGGGCCTCTAACTCCGGTTAATCGGTTAAATACTCTTCCGGTGGCTGCGCTTGGTTTCGTCGTTTGATTAGTACCGTGTCAGTTGAGCCTGCGCCATGAGAAAGAAGGGCCTCTGCTTACTCTGGGTACAACGCATTCGGAGTTCGTGACGCAGAGACGCGTAGGCGCCGGATGGCAGCAATTACTACTGCAGCACTCACTGCGATCGCCGCGCCAAAAATGAGAACTATACTTGCTGTGTGAAGCGCCTCAACGCCAAGTAGAGCACTCAGCATATTCAGAGCCACAGCGAGGCTCCCTGCGAGCAATATTGTTGCGAAGTATTCCTTGATCTCGTCCTCGTCGACAAGCGTCAATGCTCCTGCACCGATGCGAGCGCCGAGCGCACTTCCCACGAGTAGCGAACCAACAACGGGGAGGGAAACCGCGCCGGTACGTGCGTAGACGAACGCGCCGAACGCACCGGACACGGTGATTTGAAGGATGTCAGTTCCGACGGCGATTCCCGCGGGAACGCCGAGCCCATACATCATTGCAGGCAATAGCAGGAATCCGCCACCGACTCCAAGGAATCCGGAGAGTGCTCCGACAACCCCACCGATAGCTAGGATAACCCAGACCGACACCCTGGCGTCACTGGTCAACGACACCATCGGAGGACATTCAATCGTTTGTATACGATCGGCGAGATCTCTTCCGAGATATTCGCCGCTCTCATGGCGTGCATCACGTAGGGTGTACAGTCCGACGAGGGCGAGAAGGCCGACGTACGCAACGCCGATTACGAGATCAGTCGACTCGAGTTCTTCCAGTACCACGACTGCTCGTCTCCCGACTTCGATTCCTGCGGGCATAGCCACCGTCAGCAACGCGACGAGCCTGTAGTCGATCTGACCGTGAGTACGGTGTCTGAGCGCGCCGATAACGCTCGTTCCGAACACGAAGGCGAGTCCGCTTCCAACTGCCACTTTAGCCGGGTAGCCAAGCACGAGCAGCGATGGCGTGACGAGGAACGACCCACCCATCCCGAAGAACCCGAACAGAACACCGACCAGCAGGCCGAATCCGACGAAGATGGTGATCGATACGAGGCTCATTCCGAGGAGTTCCACGTTACGTCACCCCCAACCAACTCACGAATCGATGGCTCGACGATTGCTATGAGAGCGCCGTAGCAGACATACAGCACGATAGCCTCGCCGAGAACGACCCCGACCATAGCCAATGCCTGCACCGTGTCACTCTGTACTGTCAGCGTATCGCGGATGACTGGAAACGCCGGAGCGGCCAGTAGAACGCCGAGCGAAACCGCGAGTGTACTCACGAACACGATACGGGCGGTCGGCGGTCGCCGCGGGGCTCCTACCCTTTCGCTCTCTGACTCACTCATCGGCGTGGTCCCCTCCGTCGGTCTGCACGGCCCCTGACGGTGTGATGTTCTGGTTGAGACTGAAGAAATTGTTCGGATCGTACTCGTCCTTCAGTGAAACCAGTCGGTCGTACGTCGATCCGAACGTGGACCGCATCATGTCGTCGCCTTCTTCGAGGAATCCCGGGAAGTTCAGGTAGACCGACCCGTCCGAGAACTGGCGCATATCGTCGAGACAGTCGCGCACCCACTCGACGTTGGCATCGTCGTTCTCCGGACGCTCCCAGTTGGCTTCGACGCCCAGCAGGAAGAGAGCGTGCCGCCCCGCGAACGCACTGTCCTCGGCGTCAACCCGTTCGATCGCGCCACCTAACTGCCAGATGTCGACCGTCGACAGCGGCGAGGGAGCCACATCGGTCCAGTAGGCGATGCGATCGATGGCGGACTCCGACAGGCCGTCGAGATACAGCGACTTCCAGTAGTAGCGCATCCCGTCGGAGTAGTCCTCGTCGAAGAGCTGCTGTAATTCCACGTACGGCATTGCCCCGCTGAAGTCCACGATCGGTTCGTCGAACTCCCGCAGGGGCATCAGCGCGCGCTCGCCGTCCTCTTTCGATCCTGCATAACAACCCGCGATTGCTATCTTGGTTTCGTCCACAGCGTCCCCCGGGAAGAGTTCCTCGTCGGGCATCACACCCGACATGGTGAGCGTGCTGACTTCCTCGGGTGCGGATGCGACGTATTCGCGGTAGGCTCGTAGACACTCGGCCATCCGATCCCTCGAATAGAACATCAAACACATCGCCACCTCGGGCCCGACGGGGTGGAGGTCAAACTCGAAGCCGGTGACGATGCCGAAGTTGCCGCCGCCACCGCGAAGCCCCCAGAAGAGCTCCGCGTTCTCGTCTTCACTGGCGGTCAGGTACTCGCCGTCCGCCGTGACCAGATCTACGGACGCGAGGTGGTCACAGGTCAAGCCGTACTTGCAGCGGAGGTGACTGAACCCGCCACCGAGCGTCAGCCCTGCAACACCCGTCTCCGAGACGAGGCCGCCAGGAGTCACCAGCCCGAACGCCTGCGTCTCGTGATCGACGCCTGCCCACGTGGCGCCGGCTTGGACCCACGCCGTCCGCTCGTCGGGGTCTACCCACACGCTCCGCATCTCGGAGAGGTCGATGACGAGCCCGTCGTCGCAGACGGCACTCCCGGCGACGTTGTGGCTGCCACCACGTACCGCGACCAAGAGCTCCTTCTCGCGCGCGAATTTCACCGCGCTGATGACGTCAGCGACGCCTCGACATCGGGCAATCAGGGCCGGACGCCTGTCGATCATCCCATTCCACACCGCACGCGCGTCGTCGTAATCGGTGTCGTCAGGGCGAATCAGGTCACCGTGGAATTTGGCGTCGAACCGTTCTATCTGTTCGTCAGGGACGGCGTGTTGTGGCATAACAAACTAAACGACGGCACGGGTGTTGGCCTCACCTATCGAGCAACGTTCGCTGGAGAGCGTACCGTTTCAGGCGGTGAGACGGGGTTCAGAGTGTGTACAAGATAGGGTTACTATCTGGGACACCCTCTGTCTAGCGAGTGAGCCTCATGGCACCTGACCAAAACGACCGATTGGATGACGATGGCCGTCCGCCACCTGGCTCGCCGGTCTTGGAGGCGATCCTGGAAAACGAACGGAACCGCCGCTATCTCGGCGAGCGTCTGGAGGCCGCAGGCGACCGCGTCGACACGGAGCTCCTTGGCGACATCGTCCGGCACGGTCCCGCCCTCGAAGCGCTCCTGAAGGAACCGCTCGATCGCAGAGAGATCGAAGATCGACTCGACATCTCGCGAGCGACGAGCCACCGCTACATACAGTGGCTCGACGAGCAGGAATTCGTCGAGAAGGTCGACGGGAGATTTCAGCTGACCTGGCGCGGCGCGGTCATTGCAGAGGAGATACTCCGATTCGAGGCGAACGTACGGACCGCACATAGCCTAACGCCCCTCCTCGATGCAGTCTGTGACGACCATCGTGATTTTGTCCTCGAACCGTTCGTGAACTCGACGATCAACGTCGCGGAACCGAACGACCCCTACCGCCCCGTCGAGCGGTTCATGGCACTCGTCCGGGAGTCGGAGACGTTCCGAGGGTTCAACACGACCCACATGGCGCCGCTCGCCCTGGGCGAGTTCCACCAACGACTGTTCGAGGACATCGACACGGAAATCATCTATTTACCCAGTATCGCCGGGAAGCTCTTCGAGACGCACCCCGAGCGTGCCAAGAAGGCGATCAAGAGAGGGCATCTCGCACTTCGAACGCGCGGCACTCTACCGTATGGGCTCGCAATTTTTGATGAACGTGTCGGGATAGGAGGGTACGATGAGGCGACGGGGATCATGCAGGTGTTCGTCGATACTGACGAACCGATTGCACGCGAGTGGGCCGAACGTGTGTACACCTCTGTCCGGGACGATTCAGAGCTGCTAGACGAACGAGCCGATCCTACACGTTAATGTCACGTGTCACGTTCAGTATAAACCGATTTAAAGAGCAGGAGATCGAATTCCGATGGTAGTGATCGTCAGCCGTTTATATGCGTCACCGTATTATCGTCCCTAGCTCGCGCTTTCGGCAGTTCCGAACTCAGAAAGCGACTTTAATCCAAGAAGATGTGTTACGGATTTCAGCTACCTGAACAAGGCCGAGCAGCGGGAGAAACGGTAGCCGAAAACGCGCTTCTCAGGCTGTTTGCTGCTGGTCGAGGCACGGATTCTCTTTCCAGTAGCTGCTCTTTGGGTTTGCGGTCGATGAATGATGTTACAGTTCGTCGTCAAGGCCGTTGACCATCACATTCAATGACCGAAGCGGCGACGAATCGGACGAATAGAACTAGCCGCTTATCTCCGCCCCGTCCGACTTGAACCTCTCAACACGTCGCATGCTCATCGGGCCAAAACGTGTTATTCGAGGACTCGGTTATTTGGTCGGTTCGACGTTGTGGTTGAACCGGAACAGGTTCTCCGAATCCCACTTATTTTTGACCTCGACCAACCGGTCGTAGTTTTCACGGTAGGCGGCCTGCTGGTCGCCGACCTCCTCCGGAACGAAGTTGGCGTAGACGCCGCCGGTCGCGTGGGGAGCCATCGCCTCGTGCATGTCGCGTGCCCACGCGATACACTCCTCGTCCTGGTCGGGATCTGTCCACTGCGTGTGCAGATTCATGATGAATTCGGCGTTACGGTGGGGGTAGGCCGTCTCGCCGACCGGCTTCTCGTTGATCGCTCCGCCGAGATGGGGAATGGCAATCTCCGTCTCTTCGGTAGGGATGGTCTCTCCATACTCCACGAAGGTCTCAATCATCTCGTCGGTGAGCTCTATGAAGTTGTGGGACTTCCAGTAGTGCCGGTTGCCGGCTGGAGCCAGCCCGTCGAATGCCTGTTGCCAGCCGGCGTATGGGTGCGGGCCGACCGCGTCAGCGATGGGGTCGCCGATGTCGCGCACGGACTGAAGCACCTCCTCTCCGTCCTCCATCTCGCCGGCGTAGAACGTCGCCAGGATGACGACCCTCCGGCCATGCCACTCCTCGGGGATGAACGGAAGCGGTGGCGCGTGTCGGATAACACACCAGACTGTCGCATCGTTGGGCGCGTCTGCGGCGAAGTCACGGAATCCCGAAAGAACCGTTTCGGCATCGTCGAACGGATGAACGATCGGCCCGGACAGCACCGTCGGGCCGACCTCGTGCAGTTGGTACTCGAAGGACGTGACAATGCCGAAGTTGCCGCCGCCGCCTCTGAGACCCCAGAAGAGATCCTCGTTTTCGTCCTCACTCGCGTGGACGAGTTCGCCTTGAGCGGTGACGACGTCAGCCGAAAGGAGGTTATCGACGGTCAATCCGTGCTTCCGCGAGAGCCACCCCCACCCACCGCCAAGTGTGAGACCGGCGATACCGGTCGTCGAATTGTATCCCGCGGGCGTGGCGAGGCCGAACGCCTGGGTCTCGTAGTCAAGTTCGTTGAGTACGACGCCAGGTTCGACGCGGGCAGTCTTCGCATCCGGATCGACACGAACCGAATTCATCGGCGAGAGGTCGATCATGAGGGCATCATCCTCGACAGCCCTCCCAGCGATGTTGTGGCCGCCACCTTTTACCGAAATAGGGATACCGCGCTCTTTTGCGAACGTTACTGCGCTGATGACGTCTGCGGTGCCAGCGCACTGGACGATGAGCGCAGGGTGTTTGTCGATCATCCCGTTCCAGACCGACCGTGCCTCATCGTACCCCTCGTCATCCGACCCAATGAGGGTGCCACGGAGTGTCCCCGCAAATTCGGAGACTGCTTCATCAGTAATTTTGGGTATTTCTAGTGACATACCTGTGAGTGTTTATCAGATGTGGAAACAAACGTTGCCTTCAGTGATGCAGGCAGAACTCCGACTACATCGGTGCATATCCGAATCTCACTCACCCACGCTCCCAGTACTCTGCCTTCGGTCTCGAACCACGCTAACTAATTCCACAGGGTTTTGCTGTTCGGCCTCGAACTACGGTAACACAACTCAACGACCAATCCCGGCGCGGTGTCTATCGAAACCAACCCTATGACCGTCATCGCAGATATCACTGTCCCCGCAAACACGTTCGCGTTAGGCCGCGTCCTGGACGATATCCCGGATATCGAGATCGAACTCGAACGCATCGTCCCGCTCCAGGAAGCCATCATTCCGCTGTTCTGGATCTCCGGCGAAGACCCGGAGACAATCGAAGCCAGTCTACACGAGCATCCACAGACGGAAACCGTCACAGAACTCACGACCACCGACGACGAGACACTCTACGAAGTTCACTGGAGCCCAGATATTAACGGTCTCGTTCAGGCACTCACTGACACACACGCGAAAATCCTCGAAGCGACCGGAACTGCCGACACCTGGGACTTCCGATTACGCTTTACCGCACACGAAGACCTGTCTGCGTTCAATATGGCCCTCACCGAGGACGATATCCCAGTCACGCTACGCCATATCTACAACCCAACATTGCCTGAAGATCAGTCCGCACTCTCGTCCGATCAGCGTGAGACACTGCTGACAGCGTATCGCCACGGCTATTTCAAGGTGCCGCGACGAACGACGCTCTCCGACCTTGCCGAGGCTGAAGAGATCAGCGACAGCGCGCTCTCCCAGCGTATCCGCCATGGGGTAGATGCGCTCATAGAGCACACGTTGCTGGCAGATGACCAGCCCAGCCGGTAGTAGCCCGAGGTTGGCAGGGTTACCAGACCAGTCCGACTCAATCTAAATCACGACATTCTCAGCATCGATCGAGTACGAGACCGAACTGTCTGATGGAACAGCACACCTCTTCCTGGGTTGGAGGGTGCACTCGACCGGTGGCAAATGTACGATCAGCACTGAAGGCAACAGTTCTCCCCGTGGCAGTCAGACTCTACCATACTCACCAACGGTGGGTGTGACTGTTAATGACCAACGACCAGCAAGCTAATCCCGAGTGGAGCCTCGAAGGAGAGTTCATCGAAGCGTGCAACTGCTCAGTCCCGTGCCAGTGTTTGTGGTACGAACCAGCTGATGACGGTGGGTGTACCTTCGCTGGGTTCTGGAATATCAACGAAGGGGCCTATGGCGACGTGTCCTTGGACGGTCTAGGCGCTGGGATGCTTGTCCTGGACGAGGGAATACTCCTTGAGGGCGGGTGGCACGTCGTCCTCGTAATCGACGAGGCTGCTGACGAGAAGCAAGCGGATGCACTCAAGACTATCTTCTCCGGTCAAGCAGGTGGATTGTTCGAAGCCGCAGCTCCCCTCATCGATTCAGTCGAAGACAGTGTTGCCGTCCCGTTCACATACTCCCAGGAGGATGATCACCTCTCGTTCAGCGCAGGAGATATAGTTACGATAGAGACTAACAAGCTCGTTGGCTTTGGAGACAGCCAGGGATCGGTGCATCCCCACCCGTTTATCCCGCCAGAACAAACGGCGAATACCGGTAAGACGACCGAGGCGACTGTCGCCTTCGATGACGACTTTTCGTGGGATGTCAGTGGAAACAACTCGTACTTTAGCGAGTTCGAGATGGCGAATACCTGAACTCACCACTCCTTGTCCCACATAAATATGGTGACACGAGATTCCGTTCGACAGTCTCTCACGGTTCGTCAGCTGCCGGTCATCGCCATCGCTATCTACGGTATCGCGCTTGTCGCGTGGATAGCACTTCTCCGACAGTGGCTGCCAATGCCGGGGGGAGAGATGGGCATGCGGATGTCCGATCCAGGAGTTCCGGAGGCGATGGTAACCGGATATGGCCTCGGCGGCGTGGGATTCTATCTGACTATGTGGGGGGTGATGATGATCGCCATGATGTATCCCTCATCGGTGCCGCTGTTCCGGTTGTACTACGGCACTCTTCAGGATGCCACGAGAGTCGCAAAACTCACCCGGCTGGGCGCCCTGCTCGGGACGTACACGCTTGTTTGGACGCTCACTGGACTGATCCCACTGGCTGTTAATTCTGTGATTCCAATTTCGGCGCTCGCCACTGACCACGGGCCGCTCCTGTTCGGAGGTGTACTGGTGCTGTTGGGGGGATACCAACTATCGCCATATAAATATAAGTGTCTTGATAAGTGTCGCTCACCGCTAGGCTTTCTGATGTCCCATCATCGCCCCGGCGTTCGAGGTGCCGCGAGCATGGGCTGGCGCTTTAGTCTCTTCTGTGTCGGCTGCTGTTGGGCATTGTTTGCGTTCATGGTCGTCGCTGGCACGATGAACATCCTCTGGATGGGTATCATCACGATCGTTCTCTCGCTTGAACGAACGGTTTCGTGGGGGCCTCGGTTGGCAAGGGCCGTCGGCATCCTCTCAGCGTTTGGAGGCGGGAGCCTGGTCGTCGTGCATGTGTTTGTCGGATAGATGAAAACAAGTGAGAGTGACAGAAAATTCTGGTTCTTTTATGACACTCTGACAGTGATAGGTCTCACGGTCGTTCTGGATAGAGGGCACGTCTCGGTCACAGCGTGCCAATAAAGTCGCCAAGGACTCGGATGAATCGCTCGGGTTCCTCAATAGTGAGACAATGGCCACTGTTTTCGAAGAGTTCAAACTGGGCATTCGGTACGAGTTCTGCGACATTTTGGACGGACGCAACGCTGCGCCACTTTTCATCTGCTCCAGCACACACTAACGTTGGGACGTCAATCTCGGGAAGTACATCCCGGTAATCACGCAAGTACAGTAGTCCAAAGAGTAACGCGCCCTGGATTGATGCGGGCGTCCGTGACCCTTCGTCGAGTATTAGATTACGAAGTTCCCGTGATGGCGGCTCATTGAGCATCGCCTTCGCTTGCTGGTCGAGGAGTTCGATAGGTGATGTCTGGATCTGACCGATGGCCTCTTCGAGATTATCGACAGTGTAGCTCCCGTAGTCGTAGTCCTCCCGTTTCACGGGTGACGGTTCCATGTCGATATCTACGAGCGCCCGAATCTGATCAGTACCGAACTGATGGATATACTCCCACGAAACAATGGCCCCCATCGACCACCCGACGAGAATGACATCATCGAGATCGAGTTGCTCTAAGAACGATCGTATATCATCAGCATAGTGCTGGATGGTGTGACCGAGTTCCGTCTTCTCGGATCGACCATGGCCTCTAAAATCGACCCCGACCGTCCGATAGTCACCAGACATCGCTGTCAGCTGCGGCTCGAAGTATCGAAGACCCGCCGTGGCCCCATGAAGGAATACGATCGGTTGACCCTCACCGTGATCCTCGTAATAGAGGTCAGCCCCATTGCACTGGATGACTGGCATAGTAGCGAAACTACGTTGCCGTGACTGATAATACCGAGCAGGGTTCGAAGATGTGCTGAATGTAGGCTATGAAGTGGGTGAATTCTTCTTTGGCACGCCTATCGACACAGAAGTTTGCCTCAGCTCACGAAATACGCCCGATTTCGACTCCAAGATCTAGAAATTTCGACCGAGCTGCTACATAGGGGTTGCTCGGATACCGGTGAAATACACACAACTGTATTACGTGAGTTATTGAACTGAATAAAGTTTAACAACGATAGAAGGTGTAATTTACTTGCGCTTGACACAGAGTGACCGCTAATAGCTGAACTCATGGATGAGTAGCTCATCGTCACCAGCTTGTTCACAGAGGATAGCAATAGCGTCAACTATGCGGAGTTGGCAGGCGTCCGGGTGAGAGCCAATATCCCGTGCGATCTCCGCATAGAAGGCGTCCGTCTCGGGGAGTACCGGTCGTAGTTCCCCAGCAAGTTCTGAGAGTTCGCTCCCGTAGAGAAACCCGGTCTGGTCGGTTTCGAATAAGTAGTCAGTTTCACGGACTTCGATACGATAGGTCGCCTCGTCCGTGTATTCTCGGCCGTGAACGTCTTCACGTGTTTCTTTGCCAGTTCGATCGCTTCCGCTTCGTTTTCTGATTGAACGATGAAGCGGCAATCGGCTGCTGCCGCCTCGCAATCGAGTTTGTGTGCGTTCGCCATCGGTGTTACCTCCCACCGAGAGACGGTACGAATGCACCGGTTAGATGGGTATTCGTGACGGTCTAGAGTGACTTCTAGGATTCAGATTGGAGACCTCGGTATGCGAGTGCGGCCCCCACCACGAATACGATCGTAGCGAGGTAGATAGGCCCGAGATGCGTCATCCAGTTGTGGCTGAAGAGGTCCATGTAATGCATCGGGAGGGCAAGGCCCAGTCCGACCACGGCTGCGACGACCGCAGCTGCCCACGCCCACAATAGGCCACTTCGCACACCGTACCACGCCAACGCTACGACTGCAATCCCCGTGGAGATGATGAACGCGGCGGTCGCAACGTGGAGATGGTCGATGTAGTGTACGACCGCGGGGTCGATCGCGTTGAGCTCCGCCCTCGTAACCCCGTTCAGAGTTGCGACGCCGAGTTCGAAGCCGGTGCCGAAGAACGTTCTGGCGAGGAAGACCACTCCGTAGCCGATGAAGGCAACGCCCGCGAGTGCCATCAGGAGTGATCCGAACCGTTCCTTGCGTCCGAGTTCGTAGTCAGTCGCGTGACGGTCGACTGTTGCTTGGTTTACGCTCATGGTATAACCGGGAGACACTACGAGACCGGAACTTGTGTAGGTATCTAGTGGGTTTCGGGCAACCCCTGGCCGTCTTTCATCGGCTGCAAGGTGGGCGTCAACTGCAAGCCGGGGCCGGCCGTTGTGCGGTTCGCCGCGTCATCCGCGCTCGTCGTCCGTACCGAGCGCCATGGACGGTGATGCACCCCGCGAACGTAGCCGTCGGGCAGTTCTCGACTACGCTCCCGATGCCCGTGAAGTGATTCCTCGATCGCTTTCGAGAGCGACCGTTGGCGTCTTGCGCCGGTAGAACGTGAAGACGGATTCCGCCCACTCGCGTGCCTCCGGGGCGTCGGTATCGATTACCACGTGGACCACCCCGCTGGTGGGGTCGTAGCCGATTATCGCGATTCGGTCGTCGAAGATTCCGACGCCGTAAGGCGGCAAGTTGTCGTGTACCCATACGGTAAGGTTGTCGCTCTCCAGAGCCTCGACGAACTGCTCGGAGTAAGTCGAGCGGATGTGGTTGACGACACTCGGCGGATCGACGATCTCCGTGCGCATGCCGTCGACGATCCGCTGACAGAGTTCATCTTTACTCGGCTCGAGCAAGGCCAGGTCGACCCCGACGAACCGCAACCGGTCCGTCTCCCGGAGCAGGGACAGAAATCGGGTCACCGGGCGATACGGGTCGTCTGCCTCGGCGACCGTCACGACCGCATCGGACACCATATCGACGGTGAAGCCGCTTGCCTCGCTCGGAAGCCACTGCCAGACGTTGCGGAGGGTCTGCTCGGTTTCGACCCGGTCGACCAGCTCCCACATCCCCGCCGCGATGAATGCACCCAGTTGTGTCGCCTCGTAATGCTGTTCATCCCTGCGAATCCAGTGTCGGTCTTCGAACGCGCGCAGCGTGCGCCCGATCGTGGACTGGGACACGCCGGTGATGGCCCGGAGGTCGGCCCGGCTCTGGGGCCACCGGGCCAGTGCGGCGAGCGTGGTGACGCGGTGGTCTGACCGCGCGAGGAACTCGACGTCGTCGAGCGGAGTGCTCGTGGTGCGCGGTGTCATGTCGTTTGTACGCATGCTTATAATATAACGGTTTGGTGCTCGATTACGGCGTTTCTAGCCCGTCTACCGCGACGGTTCCCTCTTCACTGTCGTTTCACTCGTTCGACGGATTCGTATGGACGCCGATAACTGGACGGCCTCGAACCGTCGGCAGGGTACAGTAGTCACGCTCGTTCGCGCCACTCCCGACGGAGGAGTCCGTACTGGACCATGTCGCGGTACTCGCCGTCGACGAACATGAACTTGCGGCGGCGTCCCTCCTCGGTGAACCCGAGCGACTCCAGCAGACCGCGGGAGGCGTCGTTACAGTCGTAGGCCCCCGCACCCACGGCGGGGGTGTCGTACTCTCGGAAGACGTACTCGACGACGAGCGAGACGGATTCCGTGCCGTAACCCTCGCCGTGAACGTCCGGAACGAGCCAGTAGCCGAGTTCGGGGCGTTTCCAGTCGGCGTCCGAAACGCTCACCTGGCCGATTCGCGTCACGTCGTCTTCGTCGGGGCGACCAGGACCGGCGTCGTCTTCGTCGAGACAGACGAGGAACTGGTCCGTCCCCTTCTCGTCCGACACGTCGATCTGCTCCCGGTTCCTGAGAGGATTGCCGAGCGGATACCGGATCTCGGGGTTGGCGCTGGCGCGCTGGAGGAACGTCCTCGCTCTCGACCGTCCGGAGCGTGACCCGCTCGCCACTCGTGATGCGTGCGCCTGGCATGAGTACAGGGGAACGGGGGTCCACAATACGCTTTCTGTATCGGACCGGAACGGGGTGGAGTCGTCCACGAGGCACGGCAGGTAACGGCGCTGCATCTCTCGGAGACGCGCGAGCGGTTTACTCACCGCTGGTGATTCGTCGGGCCGGCGAACGGAAGTCGGTCTCCCCGCTCTCCGTCGCTCCGCCGCGTTCGACTCGGTCGGGTCGACCGACGTTCCCGGATACGGCGATACGCGGGAGAACAGCCACCTGGCCGGAACCCCTCACCGTATCCGCTTATGGAACGAGGCAGTGTGTCTCCCTTCTATGACCGATTCGAACAGCGACGAGTTCGACCCGACAGCGCCAGACCAACGGGAGATAGGCCGCGAAATGGTCGACGAAAGTACGGGCCTCGGGTCGGTGATGGCTCACGCCTATCGCGGAGAACTGGACCGAGTGGGGACGTGGCGCCAGCGCCTCGACCAGACGACGACGTGGGCGGTGACCGTGCTGGCCGCGATACTGACGTGGGCGTTTTCGAGTCCCGATAACCCACACTACATCTTGTTGATCGGGGTCGTCGTCGTCACCATTTTCCTGGGCATCGAAGCCCGGCGGTACCGGGACTACGACGTCTTTCGCTCGCGCGCTCGACTCCTCCAAGAGAATCTGTTCGCAAACGCCCTCGATCCGTCCCAGGGCGTCGAAAGCCACGACTGGCGGGCGAAACTGAGCAGGGACTATCGCAGGCCGACGCTGAAGGTCTCCTTCTACGAAGCACTCGCGAACCGCCTTCAGCGCGTATATCTCGCTTTGCTCGGTGTCCTGTTCGCCGCATGGGCCTTCAGGATTACAGCGTTCGCGCCGCGCCAGGACTGGCTGGCGACTGCCGGAGTCGCCCGTATCCCCGGAATTGCTGTGGTCGTCGTCGTCGTCGCGTTCTACGTCACACTACTGGGCCTCGCGTTCTGGCCCCGAGAGCGTCACGCCAAGGGCGAATTCCGTGAAGGGGATACGGACGAATGGAAGGAGACGGACCAATAATCCGTTGCCGTACCGAGCACGACTCGCGGGCGAACGAGGGAAACGGTCAGCAGCGCGTTTCGGCGGCGTTCCCCGGTTCTCTCGTGCTACGCGAGGCGTCCGAAGCAGACCGGACGCCGATCTAAGTCGACCGATACCGTGGGTCGAACCGTCGCGGAGCAACTCGCCCTACAGGCTACCAGCGGTACGCTGACCTTCGGTCTGGAGTCTTCGGAACGAGAGATTTTTCCAGGCGTGTCGAAAAGGAAAATCAGATGAGCGACGACGACGACGCAAACACCGACGAAACGGTTCGCGAAGCTATCGAGCACTCGCGTCACGGCGCACCCGCTGTCGGATCGGTCGTCCGGGACCGGTTCGAAACCCACGAGGTGTTCCAGCGGATCCTCGCTGCCGCCGACGAGGAGGCCACGACCGGGGACCGGGAGCTGTTCTTCAGCGCCCTCGCGGCCGGATTCGCGATCACGATTACCTACCTGCTGTACGCCTCGCTGACCGCTGCAACGGGCGGTGACCCGGTTCTGAGCGCACTGCTCTACCCGCTCGGGTTCATCTACATCATCCTCGGCGGATACCAGTTGTACACGGAAAACACGCTCCCGCCGGTGGTGCTCGTACTGGAGCGACTGGCGAGTCTCCCTCGGCTGCTCCGGATCTGGGCGATCGTCCTCGTCGGTAACTTCGCTGGCGGCGGCCTGGGTGGGGTCGTGCTGGCAACGACCGGCGTCCTATCGCCGGACGCGGCGGTCGCCGCCAGCACCATCGCGACGAAGGGCATCGAGACGCCGTTCTGGGATCTGTTCTTCAAAGCTTGCTTCGCCGGGCTGATCGTCGCCGGTGTCGTATGGCTCGATTACGCCGCCCGTGACACGATCTCTCGATTGGTTCTGGTGTACGTGGCGTTTCTCGCCATCCCCTTCGGGAACCTGTTCCACGTCGTCGTCTCGTTCACCGAGGTCGTGTATCTCGTCGTCCGCGGACAGGCCGCGCTCGTCGGGTCCCTGGTGGACTTCGTTCTGCCGGTGCTGCTCGGCAACACCGCTGGCGGCGTCCTGCTCGTGACCGTGGTCAACTACTTCCAGACGACGTCGGAACGACGCAAGATGGCCCGAACGGACGCTGCCGACCGGCGACTGTCGGTCCGGGACTGGTTCCTCGGACGAGGGGAGAATCGGTCGTACATTCCGGACGGCTGGAACGGAGACGGCGGGTCGCATCGCCACGACGACTGATCGGTCCCGTTCGACGGAGCCGAACGAGAAGTCGACGGGCTAATTTCCGACGGTCGTCTCGAACGATACTACTTTTCTGCGAGTGTCCACACGGTCAACCCGATGAGCAGTCTCCTCGTCCCGTTCGTCGTAGCGCTGATTTCGACCGGCGTCATCTGGAAGGCGAGCGAACTTCTCGAACGGTCCGCCGAACGTCTCAGCAAGCACTACCGCTTGCCCGTCGCCGTCCACGGAGCCATCGTCGTCGCCGTCGGGTCGAGCTTTCCGGAACTCAGCTCCGTCGTCGTCAGCACGGCCCTTCACGGGGAGTTCTCGCTCGGTCTCGGCGCTATCGTCGGGAGCGCCATCTTCAATCTCCTCGTCATCCCAGCCGTGTCCGCGCTCACCAGCGAGAAACTCGAAGCGACCCGCGACATCGTCCACAAGGACGCTCAGTTCTACATCATCAGCGTCCTGGTCCTGTTCATCACGTTCGCGCTCGGTGCAACCTACGTCCCCGGCGGGACGAACAGGGTCGCCATCCTCACCCCCACGCTCGTGATCTTTCCCCTCGTCACGTACGGCGTCTACGTCTTCCTCCACCACCAGGACACCCGCGAGCACGCGAGCACCGACCACGTCGACGTGGAACCGCGTCGCGAGTGGACGAAGCTCGCGGTTTCTCTCGTCTTCATCGCCGTCGGCGTCGAAGGTATCGTCCGCGCGGCTCTCAGCTTCGGCGCGATTCTCGACACGCCGAGTTTCCTCTGGGGGTTGACCGTCATCGCTATCGGGACGAGTCTCCCCGACGCGTTCGTCAGCGTCCGCGCCGCCAGAAACGACGAGAGCGTCACGAGCCTGACGAACGTCCTCGGGAGCAACACGTTCAACCTCCTCGTCGCCATCCCGGTCGGCGTCCTCATCGCCGGGTCGGCTACCATCAACTTCCTCGTCGCCGTCCCGCTGATGGGTTTCCTCGGCTTCGCGACCCTGGTGTTCGTCGTCTTCACCCGCACGCACCTCGAACTCACCGAACGGGAGGCGTACGTCTTCGTGGCCCTGTACGTGACGTTCCTCCTCTGGATGGTGCTCGAAACGGTCGGCGTCATGGAGACCGTCCACGGTCTCTGAACCCGGGCCGACGCTCGGGCGAGCGGAGTCGGTACGGACGACTCCGAGACAGCCGACTCGTTTCGGAGAGCCCCCTGTCGAACTCGCCTCTCCGGAATTTCGGCAGATGACGTCGGCGGGCGGCTCAGTACTCCCAGAGTCGCTCGACCCGCGAGGCGATCTCCGGATGGCCCTCCCGCAGCGCCTCGACGTCCGTCTCGCCGTCGACGTTGACGACGTGGACCTGCCCGCGGCGCCCGGAGTACGCGTCCTGGAAGTCGTACACGACGCCGACGACGTCGACCGCCGACGGAATTTCGTCACTCTCGACGAGGAACTCGACCTGCCTGTCGACGTTGTACTCGACGAGCCGATTCACGGCCTCCGTCCGGCTCAGGTCCGCGGAGAGCGACTCGACGCCCGCTTCGAGTCGAGGCTTCAACAGGTCGAGACAGTGCTCGATACCCGGTGGCTCGGAAACCCCGCCGTTCAGGTCGTCGTACGTCGCCGTGACAGCCCCACAGCCCGTGTGTCCGACGACGACGACGGTGTCCGTCCCCGTGTGCTCGACAGGATAGAGGACGTCTCCCGAGACCGCCTCGCCGGATTCGGTCCGCTGAACGACCCGGTTTCCGATGTTACTGCACGTGAAGATACGCCCGGGCCGGTCGTTCCCCCACATGTGGTCCTGCAGGACGCGCGAGTCCGAGCAACAGACGGTGACCACGTCCGGTCGTTGTGAGTCCTGTACGTCGTCGAACCGGGACTGGAACTCTTTCGCGTGGTCCGAATTGCTCCGCAGTAGCTCGACGAATCCCCGATGCATAGTTGGAGCGAATAACGCCTTCGGATATATTCCTTGCTTCTACCGTCTCCACGAAGGGGCGACTGTTCGGTCGCGTCGGTCGAGGTGCGTGTCGTTCGGACCGTCGGTCGCAGTGCGGCGCGGTCGTCCCGGCAACGACGAGAACGGCCTGACGGACGGTCGGTTGCAGGTCGCATCTCTGCTCGAGAAGGGAGACGCCGCTGGCCCTGGCCATCTTTTATTGACCACAGGGGTGTATCTCACGGAGAGCTACGATGGTTTCGTTTCTCGTACTGTACGGAACCGGAGAGGGACAGACGGCGAAGGTCGCCGAGCGAATCGCCGAGGTGCTCGTCGAGCGCGGCCACGATGCCACCACCGTGAACGCCGACGAGGTTTCGACCGACTTCGACGTCGAGGAGTTCGACGCAGCGTGTATCGGCGCGTCGATCCACGTTGGAAAACACCAGCCGGCGGTGCGGAAGTTCGTGAGCGCCCGGCGCGACGCGCTGGCGGCGCGACCGACGGCGTTCTTCCAGTTGTCCATGTCCTCCGCGGTGACCGACGAGACGCGACGGGCGGAAGCGGCGGGGTACGTCGATGCGTTTCTCGAGGAGACCGACTGGCACCCCGACCGGATCGGTCTCTTCGGGGGTGCGCTTCGCTACTCGAAGTACGGCTTCCTCAAGCGACTGATGATGAAACGAATCGCGAAGGAGGCAACCGGCGATACCGACACGTCCCGCGACTACGAGTACACCGACTGGCACGAAGTCGAATCCTTCGCTGACGACTTCGCAGCGTTCGTCGAGGGGCGCCTCGGCGTGACGCCATCCGAGGCCAGTGACGTGGAAGGGACCGAGTGACCGTGTCCGGCGACTCGCTCCCGCGTTCGTACGTCCTCGCTTCGCTGGCGACGCTGGTGCTGACGGTCGTCGCAACCGTCGTCGGCCTGTTCGTCCCCGGCTTCTACCGCGACGCGCCGGTGTTGCTCCCGCAGGTTTACGGCCAGGACCTGCTGACGCTCGCCGTCGCCGTCCCCGCACTGGCCGCGTCGCTGTACTTCGCCACCCGCGGGTCGCTCCGCGGATACGTCGTCTGGCTCGGCGTGACCGGGTATCTGCTGTACACCTACGCCTCGTACGCGTTCATGACCGCGTTCAACGAACTGTATCTCGTCTACACGACGCTGCTCTGGTTGACGCTGTTCACGTTCGTCGGCGGAATGGTCCGACTGGACGCTGCCGCGCTGAAACGAGCGGTCGGTGAGACGTCGACTCGGTCGTACGTCGCCTTCCAACTGCTGCTGGTCGTGCTGATAACGCTCCTGTGGCTATCGGAAATCCTCCCGGCGACCCTCGCGGGGACGACGCCGTCGAGCATCGCCGAAGCCGGCCTCCCGACGTCCGTCATCTACTCGTTCGACCTCGGCATCGTCGTTCCCGCCTTCGCCCTCTCGGCGTACTGGCTCCGGAAACGCCGGCCCTGGGGGTACGCGTTCACGGCCGTCCTACTCGTGAAGGTCGCCACCCTCGGCGGGGCCGTGCTGGCCATGGCTTTCTTCATGATTCGTGACGGTCAGGCCGCCCCGGTACCCCAGATCGTCATCTTCGGGGCGTTGACCCTCGCAAGCGTGCTTCTGATGGTTCGGCTCCTCTCGTCCATCGGTCCCGAATCAGCTTCTCCGTCGACCGCTTCGGCTACCGACACCGGCCACGAGACGTGACTCCGTCCGACCCGAGCAGCGTAGGGCACGCGCCGAAGAGCGTCGGAACGCAGCGCGAACCTGACGGGCGGTCCGGGCTGCCCCAGACGTTTTTCGACCGAGCGCCGTAACGCCGGACGATGAGTCTACTGATGCGTGCGATGACGTACTATCCGTACGTCTTCCACCCGGCCGTGCTGGTCGGCGGTGGATTCGTCCTCACGATACACTACGAGTGGAGCCGGCAGAACGTCGGTCGCTCGATGCTCTGGCGTCGGGTCGGAGCGTTCCTCCTCGCGGGGGTGCTCTCGCTCGCCCCGACGGCGGCGTACTCGCTCGTCACCGGCACGCCGCCGGCGAAGCTCACCCAGGGGAACGCCTGGCAGGTCGACGCGCTGGTCGCGAGCGGCCTGTTCGTGGCCGTCGGCGTGACCTGGTATCTCTGGCGGCGGTTCGGCTGGGGCGAACTCGTCCCCCGCGCGGCGGAGATACTCGCCGCCGTGACGGTCCCGTACGCCCTGCTCTCGCCGTTCTGGAACGTCTCCGGACACGTCCTCCTCTCGGTGATGCCGACGCTCTACCTCGCGCTCGTCGACCGGAAGTTCTGGCCGCTGCTAGTCGTCCCTGTGGTGATGGTTCCGAATCGGGTCCTCGTCGACGCCCACACCTGGGCGCAGGCCATCGGTGCGTTCCTCCTCGCCACCGTCATCGTCGTGACGCTCCACCGGCTCCAGGCCGGGGGGCGACCGTCGACGGACCGCCAGCGACGAGGGGAGACGAACGGGTAGCGACGCCGCCGTGGGCGTCCCGGATAGCGGAACGTCTCGCCCCGTGCCGGAGCTTTTACCGCGGACCGTTCCAACCCCGATGCATGGCTTCCGAGTTTCGCTCCGTCGACGGACTCCGGGACGCGCTCGCCGCCGCGTCCTTCGACCGTCCGCCGGCTATCGTCTGTAACGCTCACGTCACCGGGTTGAGCGTCGCCCGCGCGCTCTCCGCTCACGACGTGCCCGTCGTCGCCATCGACCGCAACGGTCGAGGCGTCGCACCGTACTCCGACGCTGTGGACTTCGCGGGGCAGGTAACCTACCCGCTCGACGACCTGGACGGGTTTCGGGAGGACGTGGAGGCGCTGGCGGCGGAGACCGGCCACGAACCGGTCGCCTTCGGTTGCATGGACGAGTGGGTCCACGCCTTCGCCGACTCGGAGCCGGAGGGCGTCCGCCTGCCGTTCGCCGGCCGGGAGACCGTCGACGCCGTCCTCGACAAGGAGTCGCTGTACGCCACCGCCGAGGAACTGGGGGTGCCGTACCCCGAGACGTACCGACTCTCGGAGACGGACCCGGACGACGCGGCGGACGCGCTCGGGTTCCCGCTCATCGTCAAGCCCGCCCGCAAGCGGGAGTTCGAGGAGGCGGTCGGGACGAACGTCATCGAGGTGGCGGACCGCGAGGAGTTGCACGACGTGGCTGCGATGTCTCGCGAGCACGGCATCCGCGTGATGGCCCAGGAGAAGGTGCCCGTCGTCACGGGAGAGGACCGCTCGCTCGCCTCCTACGTCCCGCGGGACGGCGACCCGGTCACCTTCGTCGGGAACGCCCGGGTTCGCTACCCGCGAGCGTTCGGCACCTCCTGTCTCGTCCGGCGCACGGAGACCCCCGAGGTGCGGGAACGCGCGCTGGCGGTCCTGGAGGAGACGGGATACTACGGCATCAGCGAGGCCGAGTTCGTCTACGACGGCGACCGCGAGGAGTACGTCCTGCTCGACGTCAACACCCGCCCGTGGAAGTGGATTAGCCTCCCCGTCGCCGCCGGTGCGGACCTGCCGTGGGCCGCCTACGCCGAGGCTGTCGGCGAGACGTTCCAGGCCGGCCAGCCGCGAGACGCGACGTGGGTGTACCTCGCGGACTACCTCCGATTGCTCGCAAGTGATGCCGGTTTCTCGGACGTGCTCGGCCAGGCCGAGTGGCAGTCGCTCCTCTCGGGCGCGTTCGAGACGGAGGCCGGACTGACCACGGGCGTCTACCGACCGAGCGACCCCGGCCCGGCGTACCGCCTCCTGCGTACCGAGACGGGGAGCGCCGAGTACTACTGCTCATGCTGACCGGAAACGGCCGTCGAAACGGAACCTCGGTATCAACTACCGGTGGAGAAAACGATTCATCTCTCTGATAGTTCCTCCGTCTACCATCGAATCTTCCGTCTTCCTCCCGTCGAACGGGACTCTCACGACACCTAGGTAATACTCGAACTTGCCACAAGCATCATTAATCTGTATTGTATTGGAGTGGGTGATGAAGGCCGAGTCGCGAGTCCTCTCGAGGGTCGACGGGTGGCGCGTTATCGTAGCTCTCGGAGGGTTGTACCTCACGCTCGCTGCTGGCTGGCCGTTCACGCCACTCGTCGGAGAGAGGACGCTCAACGAGGTCCTGATGATCTCCGTGCTGACCGCCGTCCCCGGACTCGTCCTCCTCTACAGCGGCTATCGGCTGCCGGGGAGCGACATCAGGCCCGACCTCTTCGCCACCATCGTCCGGTGGTGTCTGGGAAGCGTCGGGGTGATGCTCGGCGTCCTCCTCTTCATCGAGCTCGCGGCCGAGCTCAACGACCCCATCGCGAACCTCTTCATCCTCACGGCGTTCGCCAGCGTCGCCGGCCTCGGGATGGGAATCCACGACGCGCGGGCCAGAACACGGGCGCTCAACGCCGAGGAGCGACGGCGGGAAGCGGAACGCTACAGCCAGGAACTCGAACGCTACGAGACCATCGTCGAAACGGTCAACGACGGCATCTACGTCGTGGACGAAAACGACCGGTTCAAGCTGGTCAACGAGGCGTACGCCGAGATGGTCGGGTACGACCGCGAGGAACTCCTCGGAGCGCACGCGTCGCTCGTCGTGGAGGGGGACGTGGACCGCTTCTCCGACGAGATTCACCGCGACGTCGCGGCAGGCGACGGCGAGACGGACACGTACGAGGGGACGCTGGAAACGGCGTCCGGGGAGACTATCGAGGTCGAAGCGACCGTCGCAGGGCTTCCGGACCAGGGGGACGCTGGACACGACTTCGTCGGCGTCGTCCGCGACGTCACGGAGCGCAACGAGCGCGAACTGCGACTCGAACGACAGAACGAGCGACTGGACAGCTTCGCGAGCATGGTCGCCCACGAACTCCGGAACCCCGTCATGATCGGCCAGATGTACTGCCACGAGCTTCCGGCGGACGCGGCCCCGGAGGCGGTCGACCACGTCACGGAGTCGTTCGACCGCATCGAGGACATCATCGAGGCCATGTTGGTGGTGACACAGGGGAGCGAGGCGGTTTCCGAGAGCACCTCGGTACCGCTCGCGGACGCGGCACGCAGCGCGTGGGAGAAAGTCGACGCACCCGACGCGACGCTGGAGGTGCTCGTCGACGGCACGATACGGGCCGACGAGACGTACGTCGAACATCTGTTTCGCAATCTCTTCGAGAACGCCGTCGACCACGGCGGAGCGAACGTCGCTATCACGGTCGGCGAACTCCCGACCGGGTTCTACGTGGAAGACGACGGTCCCGGTATCCCGGCCGACGACCGGGAGACGGTGTTCGAGGTGGGGTACACGACGGCGGCCAGCCACGGGGGAATGGGGCTGGGACTGGCGTTCGTCGACGAACTGGCGGGCGTGTACGAGTGGACGTGTGCGGTGACGGACAGCGACGTCGGCGGGGCCCGGTTCGAGTTCACGAACGTGAGGACTCGTAGCGCAGTCGAGTGACGCCCGCAATGTCTCGTCCGGATTCGGGCGACTCAGACGCCGGAGGGTATCGCCGGCTCCCCGCCACACTTCGTCCGTCGGATGCCAGTTTCGAGGGATGACCGACGACCGGATGCACCTCAACCTGTTCACGATGAACGCCGTCGAGCACGTGACGGCGGGCAACTGGCGGACGGCGGGCGACCAGTCCCACCGGTACACGGACACCGAGTACTGGGAGGAGGTCGCGCGCCTCGCCGAGCGCGGCGGGTTCGAAGCCGTGTTCTTCGCGGACGTTCGCGGCGTCTACGACGTGTACGGGGACAGCCGGGACACCGCCATCGAGAAGGCGGTCCAGACGCCCGCGAACGACCCGGAACTCGTCGTCCCGGCGATGGCGTCGGTGACCGACCACCTCGGGTTCGCCGTCACGCGCTCGACGACGTACGTCCACCCCTACCAGCTCGCCAGAGAACTGTCGACGCTCGACCACCTGACCGACGGCCGACTCGCGTTCAACGTCGTCACCTCCTACCTCGAGTCGGCGGCGGAGAACCTCGGGCTGGACGAGCGCATGGACAGAGAGGAGCGCTACGACCGCGCCGACGAGTTCCTCGACGTCTGCTACGCGCTCTGGGAGGACAGCTGGGAGGACGACGCCGTCGTCCGCGACGCCGACGCTGGAGTCTACACCGACCCGGAGAAGGTCCACGCCGTCGACTTCGAGGGCGAGCGCTTCTCCGTTCCCGGCCCGCACAGCTGCGAACCCTCGCCGCAGCGGACGCCCGTGCTCTTCCAGGCCGGGTCGTCGGACCGCGGCCGCGAGTTCGCCGCGCGGAACGCCGAGGCGCTGTTCGTCAGCCAGCCGACCGAGGAGGGCGTCCGGAGCTACGTCGACGACTTGCGCGACCGCGCGGAAGACGCCGGCCGTGACCCCGACGACCTCCGCTTCTTCCCGGGCATCGCGCCCGTCGTCGGCGAGACGGAGGCCGTGGCGCAGGCGAAGTACGACCGCTACCGGAAGAACGTCGACACCGAGGCCACCCTCGCACTCCTGGGCGGGTTCATGGACCTGGACTTCTCGGAACTCGACCCGGACCAGCGCGTCGAACACATCGAGACCGACGCCATCCAGGGCGCGGTGAACGCCCTGACGAAGCACGTGCCGGAGCGCGACTGGACCGTCCGCGAGGTGGCGAAGTTCTGCGGTCTCGGCTCCACCTCGCCCGTGGTCGTCGGGAGCCCCGAGCAGGTCGCCGACGAACTCCAGCATTGGTTCGAGGACGTGGGCGTCGACGGGTTCAACGTGAAAGAGATAGTCCGGCCCGGAACGCTGCGGGACTTCGTCGACCTCGTCGTGCCCGAACTGCGCGAGCGCGACCTGCTCCGCGAGGAGTACGAGGACGGGACGCTCCGCGAGCGGATGTTCGGCCGGCGACGCCCGCCGGAGGGGCATCCGGCGAAACGCGAGTAAACGAACTCCTTTTACCGGAAACGTGCCAACTCGGTACCGATGAACGTACTCGTCGTCGGTGCCGGCGCGATGGGTCGCTGGTTCGCGGAGAGCGTCGACTCCGAGGTGGCGTTCGCGGACGCGGACCCGGAAGCGGCCGCCGACGCCGCGAGCGATGTGGGCGGTCGTGCGGTCGCGCTCTCGACCGCCGAGACCTTCACGGCGGTCTGCGTCGCCGTGCCGATGCCGGCCGCGAGCGAGGCAATCGCCGAGCACGCCGGGAACGCCGAGGAGGCGCTGGTCGACGTGACGGGCGTCATGGCCGGCCCGGTGGCGGCGATGGCCGAACACGCGCCCGACTGCGAGCGCGCCAGCCTCCACCCGCTCTTCGGGCCGGAGAGCGCGCCGGGCAACGTCGCCGTCGTCGTCGACTCGTCGGGGCCGGTCACCGACGAACTGCTCGCCGCGCTGGCGACGCGGGGCAACGACCTCGTCGAGACGACGCCGGAGGAGCACGACGACGCGATGGAGACGGTGCAGGCGAGCGCGCACGCGGCGGTGCTCGCGTTCGCGCTCGCGGCCGGCCCCGTCCCGGACGGCCTGACGACGCCGGTGTACGACCGCCTCGCGGAACTCGCCGACCAGGTCGCGGGCGGCGACCCCCGCGTGTATGCCGACATCCAGTCGGAGTTCGGCGGCGCGGACGGCGTCGCGACGGCGGCGCGTCGACTGGCTGACGCCGACCCTGCGACGTTCGAACGGCTATACGAGGAGGTGAGGGAATGAACGCCGACCAGCGCGAGGGAGTCGTGTCGAACGCGAAGTACCTCCGGAGCGTCCGCCCCGTCGACCCCGAGGAGGTGAGCGACTACGTGGCGGGCCAGCCCCACCCCGCGGCCGTGCGGCAGGTGCTCCGCGATGAGGCGGTCGAACTCGGTCTCATCGAGCGCGAGGACGGCACCTTCGAACCCGTCCCCGAGGAGCCGGTCCCCCACGAGTTCCGCGGCGTCGAGGCGTTCCCGGACGGGTACGCCCGTCGGCTGGAGGACCTGCTCGTCGAGGCGTTCGGGCCGGGGTGGCCCGACGGGGAGTCCGGCGACGCGCTCCGGGAGACCATCCGCCGCCTGAAGGAGGACTACTTCGCACAGAACCCCGTCGCGTACGACGAGGACGTGGCGCTCGGATACGCCGTCTACCACCTGCCGGATTACTACGCCGTCGTCCAGTACGTGCTCTCGACGCTGACCGAGCGCGGCCTGCTCCCCCGTCGGCTCCGGGTGCTCGACGTCGGAGCCGGCGTCGGCGGGCCGGCGCTCGGCCTGCACGACTTCCTGCCGGACGACGCTCTCGCGGAGTACCACGCCGTCGAACCCGGCGACTCCGCGGACGTGCTCGACGCCCTGTTGGAGGAGACGGGGCGGAACTTCCACCCGACGGTCCACCGCGAGACGGCCGAAGCGTTCGACCCGGACGGGGAGTACGACCTCGTCCTCCTCGCCAACGTCCTCAGCGAACTCGACGACCCGGAGGCGGTCGTCCGGAAGTACCTCGACGCACTCGCCGAAGACGGGTCGCTCGTCGCCGTCGCGCCGGCCGACCGGAACGCGAGCATCGGCCTGCGCGAGGTCGAACGCGCGGTGACCGACCGCGCGACGGTGTACGCGCCGACGCTGCGACTGTGGCCCGGCGAGCAGCCCTCGGACCGGTGCTGGTCGTTCGACGTCCGGTCCGACGTCGACGTGCCGGCGTTCCAGCGACGACTGGACGAGGGGAGTCGAGCGAGCGACGAGGACGACGCGCCCGGCAGCGGCGAGTTCGTCAACGCGGACGTGCAGTACTCCTACTCCATCCTGCGGCTCGACGGGACGCGCCGCCGGGACCTGACCGCCGACCCCGGCCGGTTCGCGAAGATGGCTGAGACAGAGCGCCACGTCACCCGGCGGGTCGACCTCGTCGCGGTGAAGCTCAGCCACTCGCTGTCGGAGTCGGACGCCGAAAACGAGGTGTACCGGGTGGGAGACGGAAGTCAGGAGGAAGACCACTTCGCGGTGTTGACGAGGGAGACGGCGCTGAACCGGGCGTTGCGGGAAGCGGCGTACGGAGACCTGCTCGCGTTCGAGGAGGTGCTCGTGCTCTGGAACGACGACGAGGAGGCGTACAACCTGGTCGTCGACGAGGAGACGGTCGTCGACCGCCTCTGACGGCTAGTTCCGCAGCGGGTCCTGTCGCACCGACTCGTAGTACACGCCGAACTTGCCCGCGTCGTTCGGCGATAGCGGAATATCCTTCTGTGCGAGCAGCTCCACCGTCCGTTTCGGTTCGCATTCGAACCAGATGGAGAGGACGTCCACGTTGCGCTGGGCGTACTCGTAGTTGAGCTCGAGCGTTCGTGCGTCTATCGTGTCTCCCTCCGCCATGTCCATCTAGACAAACAGAGCGTTTCGGCTTAAATCCCACTGATATTTTGATTATGTATAGTAGTAACGATGCCGATTCGCCGCTCCTCCACCCCTCTCGTGACCGACAGCGATGCACTTTTGCGGTCCGCCTCCGACCCCGTTGACATGGCCGACCCCGTGGAAATACTGTTGACGAACGACGACGGCATCGACAGTCCCGGCATCCGTGCGCTGTACGAGGCGCTCCAGGAGGTGGGCAACGTCACCACCGTCGCCCCGGCGACGGACCAGAGCGCGGTCGGACGAGCGATGTCCTACGAGGTCGAGGTCGAGGAGCACGAACTCGGCTACGCCGTCGCCGGCACGCCCTCCGACTGCGTCGTCGCCGGCCTCGAAGAGCTCGGTCCGTATCCGGACATCGTCGTCTCGGGGTGCAACGAGGGCGCGAACATGGGTGCGTACGTCCTCGGACGGTCGGGGACGGTCAGCGCCGCCGTCGAGGCGGCGTTCTTCGGCGTTCCTGCCGTCGCCGTCTCGCTGCACGTCCCGAACCACATGTGGCCGTACGACACGAGCGTGGAGGAGTACGCGGACGCCGCCCGCGTCACGAAGTACCTCGTCGAGCACGCGCTCGGGGCGGGCGTGTTCGACCAGGCGGAGTATCTGAACGTCAACGCGCCGATGGCCGGCGACGAGCCGGCGGAGCTCGAGGTCACCCGTCCCTCCCGCGTCTACGACATGGACGCGACCATCGAAGGGGGCGTCGTCACGCTCCACGACCGGACGTGGGAGCAGATGGAACGGGACGCGATTCCGGACCCGGACGGCACGGACCGCCGCGCCATCCACGAGGGCCGGGTGAGCGTCTCGCCGCTGACCGCCCCGCACACGACCGAACACCACGAGTCGCTCGACGCGCTGGCCGAGACGTACAGTCCCTGACCGACGACGGTCCCTGTCTCGGCCCGTCGAGAACCGGGGGCGCGTCGAAGCGCCGCGTCGACCTACCCGTCCGCCCGCCAGTCCTCGCGCAGCAGTCCGTACCAGAGCACGTCGTGGTACTCGCCGCGGAACCACGCCGCCTCCCGCAGAGTGCCCTCGTGTTCGAAACCCAGCGACTCCAGCAGGCCACGAGAGGCGTCGTTGAAGCTTCCGAGACGGGCGCCTACCCGCCGGAGGTTCAGGTCCTCGAACGCGTACTCCACCATCCGGGCGGCGGCGTCCGACCCGTACCCCTGACTGTGGTGTTCGGGCGCGAGGTAGTACGAGAGTTCCACGGACCGCGACCGGTCCGTCGCGTCCGGTCCGTACTTGGTTCCCGTCAGCGAGACGAGTCCCAGCGGCTTCTCGCCGTCGCAGACGAGACATTTCACGCCGTCGTCGCCGGAGAGGACGTTCTCGAAGAACTCCGAGCCCTGCTCGCGGTTCATCGGGTTCGGGTCGAGCGCGGGACGCCACACCCGGGGGTCGTTCATACAGCGCTGGACGAACTCGACGTCCTCCTCTTCCGCGGGTCGGAGGGTGACCTCGTCGCCCTCCAGAAAGACCGGTCCTGGCATATCCGACCGTTCGACCGCGTATGTGAAAAAGCTCACAGGTCGGTTCGCCGTCCTCCGGCGACCGTTACTCGTTCCAGGGGCCGACGTCGGGGTCGACGAGTCGTTCCTCGCGGTCGATGTCGTCGATAGTCTCGACGTCCTCGTCGTCGAGGTCCACGTCGAGGCTCAGCCAGTTGTCCCGGAGGTGGTCCCTGCTGGTCGCCTTCGGGATGGCGGTGACCTCCTTCTCGCGGAGCCAGGCCAGGCTGACCTGCTCGGGCGTGGCGTCGTGTTTCTCGGCGACCTCCCGTAGTGCGTCCACGTCGCTCACGTCGCCGCGGGCGATGGGCGAGTACGCGACCAGTTCCACGTCGGTTTCCTCCTGCGCACAGAACTGCTGGAGCTTTCGCTGGGGCAGGAGGGGGTGCATCTCGACCTGGTTGGCGAATATCGGCTCCTCGGCCACCTCGACCGCCTCCTCGAGTAGTTCGACCGTGAAGTTGCTCACGCCGATCTTCTCGATCAGCCCCTCCTCGCGGAGTTCCGCGAACGCGCCGAGGGTGTCGTGGACGTCGTAGTCGCCTGCCGGCCAGTGGACGTACAGCAGGTCGACGTAGTCCAGTCCGAGGCGTTCCAGGCTCTCCTCGGCGCTGGTGATGACGTGGTCGTACGCGAGGTTCTCCGGGCTCACCTTCGTCGCGACGAAGAGGTCCTCGCGGTCCACGTCCGCCGCCGCGATGGCGTCGCCGACCGCGTCCTCGTTCTCGTACCCCTCCGCGGTGTCGACGTGGCGGTAGCCCATCTCCAGCGCGGTCAGGACGCTCTCGAAGCACTCTTCGTACTCGTCCATCTGGTACGTGCCGATCCCGAGCATCGGCATCCCGCGCGTCGTCGGGGCGGACAGCGCGGCCACTTCCTCGTCGACCTCGATGTCGGTCGCTTCGAGCAGGGGTTCGATGTCGTCGTCGACGTCCTCCTCGTACTCCTTCTCGGTCGCGTCGGTGTCCGGTTCCGTCTCGGTCCCGGACTCCTCTCCCTCGGTCTCCGTCTCGACCGTCTCGGGTTTCGAGGTCGGCCGCTCGCCCTCGCTTTCGGTCTCGCGCTCGTCCTCGCGTTCCTCCTCGCCCGCGACGCTGCCCATCGAACTGGGCTGTTCGACCGCCTGACTCGACTGCGCGACGGATTCGGTCCCCTCGTCAGTCCCGGACTCCTCGGTCGTCTCGGACCCCTCCTCGTCACCCGTTACGCTCTTCAGCGTCTCGTCGACTTCGTCCTTGATGTCCTTCAGCGCGTCCGTCGCCTCGGACGCCTCGTCGATATCGACGTCCTCCAGCGTCTCGTCGACGCCGCCCTCGCCGCTCGAACGCCGGCCGTACACGAACCCGGCGACGAAGGCGACGCCCATCGCGAGCCCGCGCACGAGTCCGCTCGAGCCGTCGGACCCCACCCGTCCCTCTCGCGTCGTCTCCTCCACCCGTGACTCGTCAGTTTGTCGGAACACGGGGTTCGATTCGTCCGAAGCGCACTTGCCGGTTGTGGCAGGCGCGCGAACGGTCGGGGCGGGGACGGTCAGTCCAGAACGAGTTCGACGGGGTAGTCGGTGAGGTTCTCGTAGCCGTCCTCGGTGACGACGACGAGGTCCTCGATGCGGACGCCGCCGACCTCGGGGTCGTACAGCCCGGGTTCGACGGTGACGACGTGGCCCGGTACCAGTTCCCCGCCGCTGGGACTCAGTCGCGGGAGTTCGTGCACGTCGAGACCGACGCCGTGGCCCGTGCTGTGGATGAACCCCGTCTCGGCGTCGGGGTCGCTGCGCAGGGTCGCGTATCCGGCGTCCTCGTACACGTCGCAGACGGCGTCGTGAACGTCCTCGCCCGTCGCGCCTGGCTCGATGGCGGCCAGTGCCGCCTCCAGCGCCTCGTGCGTGCTGTCGTACCGCTCCCGTAGTTCGTCGGAGGGGTCGCCCCGGAGGAAGGTCCGGGTCATGTCGGCGTGATACTTGCTCGCCTTGTCCCGCGGGAAGATGTCGACGATGATCGGCTCGTCGGCCGTGAGCGGGCCGCTGCCGCGGTCGTGTGGGTCGGCGGCGTCGGCCCCACAGGCGACGATGGTCTCGTCGAGCGCCGCGCCGCGGCGCAGCAGCGTCATCTCTATCTCCTCCTTGACGCGCTCGCTGGTCAGCGGTTCCCCCTCGTACTGCAGGATACCGTCCTCGACCGACGCCGCCGACAGCAGGTCCTCGGCCGCCCGCATCGCAGCCTCGTTGGCGCGCTGGGCGGTCCGGACGTGCTCGACCTCCTCGTCGGTCTTGGTGGCGCGGACGTCGGTGACGACCTCGGACTCGTCGGCCGCGACGCCGACGCCCCGCTCCCGAACGCCGTCTGCGGTCCCGACCGGGAACCGCTCGGGGACGACGACGGACTCGACGCCGTGGTCGTCGAGGAACTCTGCGACGACGCGGTGGCGGCCCCCGGCCCGACCGTGCTCGGCCACTTTCGACCGGTAGTCGTAGTCGGCGAGCCGTGCGACCGAGTCAGCGCGACTCTCGGTCTGCGCGCGGCCGTACTCCAGGCTGGAGACGAGCAGGCGGACCGCGCCGTCCTCGTACAGCGTGAGGAAGGGGTCGGGCGCGTCGAACCCGGAGAGATAGAGCTGGTCGGAGTCGGTCGAGTCGGCGTCGACGAGGTAGCCGTCGGCCCCGGCCGAACCGAGCGCCTCGTCGAGCGCTGAGAGGTCTGGGTCCATACCGGGGCGAGACGGGCGACGGACAAAACGATACCGGGACTGGCAGGTCGCGTCCCGCATCACTTTTCGCCGGGGGGTACCAACGGCCACCCATGGCACGGCGTGACGCGGCCGACCCGGTTGGGAATCCGTCGAGCGACGAGCGCGCGAACTACGACTACGCCTCCGAGGACGTCCGACGCCCCGCGCTCGTCGACGACCTGTCGCGTCTGGTCGCGGGCGAGGTGCGGTTCGACGAGTACTCCCGGGAGCTGTACGCGACGGACGCGAGCGCCTACGAGGTGACGCCAATCGGCGTCGTCTTCCCCGAGTCGACCGCCGACGTGGCGGCGGTGATGGAGTACTGCGCCGAGCGCGAGATTCCGGTCCTCCCCCGAGGCGGCGGTACGAGCCTCGCAGGCCAGGCCGTCAACGAAGCGGTCGTCCTCGATTTCACCCGCCACATGGACGCGCTGCTCGACACCGACCCCGACGCCCGGACCGCCCGCGCCCAACCTGGCGTCGTCCTCGCGGAACTGAACGCGGCGCTCGCACCGCACGACCTGAAGTTCGCGCCGGACCCGGCGTGGGGCGACAAGAGCGCCCTCGGCGGCGCAATCGGCAACAACTCGACGGGGGCACACTCCCTGCAGTACGGCAAGACCGACGCCTACGTCGAGGAGTGCGAGGTCGTTCTCGCGGACGGCACCGTGACGACCTTCGGCAAGGTGACGCTGGACGAACTCGAAGCGCGCGCCGACCCCGACGGCGACCTCGAAGCGCGCATCCACGCCGAGGTCCTGCGGATAGTCGACGAGGAGGCCGACGCGGTCCGGGAGGCGTTTCCCGACCTGAAGCGCAACGTCTCGGGGTACAACCTGAACCGGCTGGTCGCGGAGGCCGACGACGGAAGCGTCAACCTCGCACGCCTGCTCGCCGGCAGCGAGGGAACGCTGGCCATCGTCACGGAGGCGACCGTCGGCCTCGAACCCGTCCCGGAGACGAAGGCGATGGCGCTGTTCGCCTACGACGACCTGCTGACCGCGATGGCCGACGTGGCACCTATCCTCGACCACGACCCGGCCGCCGTCGAGGTGCTGGACGACGTGCTGCTGGACCTCGCACGCGACACCGACGAGTTCGAGGACGTGGTCGGGATGCTGCCCGAGGCCACCGACTCCGTGCTGCTCGTCGAGTTCTACGCCGAGGACGACGAGGAGGGCCGCGAGAAGGTGGCCGCCCTGCGGGAAGCGCGCGACGGGGACCGCTCGTTCGCGTTGATGGAGGCCCACGGCGAGGCCGAGCGCGCCAGGTTCTGGAAGCTCCGGAAGGCGGGCCTCCCCATCCTGCTCTCGCGGACCTCTGACGCGAAGCACATCAGCTTCATCGAGGACGCGGCGGTTCCGCCCGAGAACCTGCCGGACTACGTGGCGGACTTCCAGGAGGTGCTCGAAGACAACGACACGTTCGCCAGCTTCTACGCCCACGCCGGCCCGGGGTGCCTGCACATCCGGCCGCTCGTGAACACGAAGAGTCCGGCCGGGGTGAACCAGATGGAGAACATCGCGGACGGGGTGACGGACCTCGTCGTCGAGTACGGCGGCAGCGTTTCGGGCGAGCACGGCGATGGCCGGGCGCGCACGCAGTGGAATCGGAAACTGTACGGCGAGGACGTCTGGGAAGTGTTCCGGGAGCTCAAGACGGCGTTCGACCCCGACTGGCTGTTGAACCCCGGCCAGGTCTGCGGCGACGTCGACATGACCGAGAACCTTCGGTTCGACTCGGACTACGAGTTCGACGCCGGCTTCGACCCCCAGCTCGAGTGGGAGAACGAGAACGGCTTCCAGGGGATGGTCGAGCTCTGTCACGGCTGCGGCGGCTGTCGCGGCGGCCAGGAGACCACGGGCGGCGTGATGTGTCCGACTTACCGGGCCGCCGACGAGGAGGTCACCTCCACGCGCGGTCGGGCGAACCTCCTCCGGCAAGCCATGTCGGGAGAACTCCCGGAAGGCGAGCAGTTCGACGTGGAGTTCATGGCGGAGGTGATGGACCTCTGCATCGGCTGCAAGGGCTGCGCTCGCGACTGCCCCAGCGAGGTCGACATGGCGAAACTCAAAGCCGAGGTCGAACACGAACATCACCAGCGCAACGGCGCGAGCCTCCGCGACCGCCTCTTCGCCGACGTCGAACGGCTCTCCGAACTCGGCAGCGCGCTCGCGCCCGTTTCGAACTGGGCGTCGAAGGTGCCGGGGGCGCGCACCGTGATGGAGAAGGCAATCGGCGTCGCACGCGAGCGCTCGCTGCCCACGTTCCACCGCGAGAGCCTGGAGGACTGGTTCGACGCCCGCGGGGGCTGTCGGGTTCAGGTCGGCGACGCCGACCGCCGCGTCCTGCTCTTTCCCGACACGTACACGAACTACAACCACCCCGACGCGGGCAAGGCCGCGGTTCGCGTGCTCGAGGCCGCGAACGTCCACGTCGCGATTCCTGACGGGGTCACCGCCAGCGGTCGTCCGGCCCACTCGAAGGGCTTTCTCGACGTGTCCCGCGAGCGCGCCCGGCGGAACGTCGAGGCGCTCGTCCCCCGCGTCCGGGACGGCTGGGACGTGGTCGTGGTCGAACCCTCCGACGCCGTCATGCTCCAGTCGGACTACCTCGACCTCCTGGGCGCGTCGGAGCCGTCCGGTCGGTCCAGCGGGCAGTACGACGAACCGCGAAGCGCCGACCCCGACGCCGGCGGGATTCGGACCGCCGCGGAGCGCCTCGCTGCGAACACCTACGGCGTCTGCGAGTACCTCGACTCCTTCGAGTTCGACCTCTCGCTCGACGGCCGTGGGTCGCTGACCTACCACGGCCACTGCCACCAGAAGGCGACGAAGAAGGACCACCACGCGGTCCGCGTCCTCCGGGCGGCGGGCTACGACGTGGACGAACTCGACTCCGGGTGCTGTGGCATGGCGGGCAGTTTCGGGTACGAGGCCGAACACTACTCGATGAGCCGTGCCGTCGGCTCGATACTGTTCGACCAGGTCGCGGCCAGCGACGGCGAGGAAGTCGTCGCGCCCGGCGCGTCCTGTCGGACGCAACTGGACGACAGCGAGGTGGTCGGCGAGGAGCCACCACATCCCGTCGAGAAGGTCGCCGCGGCGCTGGAGTAGTCGCCATCGACGTCGTCGGTCGCGTCCGGTCACCGACCAGGCCCCGCGGCGCACGGTCGCGACGGGGGCTCTCCCGGGAGATGGCGGGAACCGTTTTCAGGCTCGCACCCAATGGTGGCATCCGAACGGGTGGCAATCATGGAGGTTCCGTCTCAGCACTCCCAGCACGAACGGGCCCAGGAGTTGCCGCTGTTGACCGACTCTGCGACGGTCAGCAGCGTCGACCACCTCGACGAGAATCGCACCGAGGAGATAGTCGACCGCGTGTTCGACCTGCTGGACCAACACGGCAGGGACGAGGTGAGAGCGCAGGTCGAACGCCTGGCGGCCAACGATATCGACTGGGACGAACTCGAGTCGCTGCTCGACGAGGAGGATTACGGCAACCTGCGGACCGTCGTCGACACGCTCCGGAAGCGCTTCGAGCGCTCCTTCCCGGGACTGCTCCAGTTGCGGTTCGAGTTCGACGACGAGTTCGACTTCGTCCCCGGTCAGTACGCGACCGTCCGGTTCGAGGACACGCCGCGCCCCTACTCCATCGCCAGTTCGCCCAACGACGACGCCATCGAGACTGCGGTCCGGCGCGTCCCGGGTGGGCGACTCACGTCGAAGATGTTCTCAGACATATCGGAGGGCGACGAGGTCGTCCTTCGGGGGCCGAACGGCGAGTTCGTCCTGCAGGAACCGTCGACGCGGGACATGGCGTTCCTCGCGACCGGGACCGGCGTCGCGCCGCTCAAGAGCATGATAGAGTTCACGTTCGAGGAGGGTCGCGACGAGGTCGGCGGCGAGCGGCGCGACCTCTGGCTGTTCCTGGGCGCGTCGTGGGAGGACGACCTGCCGTACCGCGAGCGGTTCCGCGAACTCGACGACGAGCGCGAGAACTTCCACTTCGTCCCCACCTGCTCCCGCGAGGAGTATCTCACCGACTGGGACGGAGAGACGTCGTACGTCCAGCAGACCCTCGTGAAGTATCTCACTGAGGCGGCGAGGGCGGACCTCGACGGGAAGATGGCGGGGGTCGCCGACCAGGACCCGAAGTACGATGTCGACGCCCGTGTCGACCCGAGCGACCTGGAGGTGTACGCCTGCGGCATCAACGTGATGGTCGGGACGCTCGTCGACACGGTCCGGTCGCTGGGAGTGCCCGACGAGTACGTCGAGTTCGAGGGGTTCGGGTAGTCGGTGGTCCGGGCCTCGCCGTGGGAACGCATATCCCCTCACGGACCGTAGCGCGTTCCATGCCGACAGTCCACTTCCGCGGGCGCGAACTCGATTGCGATGAGGGAATGATACTCCGGGACGTGCTGCTCGAAGCGGGCGAGTCGCCACACAACGGGACGTCGAACTACCTCAACTGCCGCGGCCACGCGACCTGCGGCACGTGCGCGGTCGAGGTCGACGGCGAGGTGGGCGAACCGACGAGCGACGAACGGCGTCGCCTCCAGTTGCCGCCCCACGACCCCGACGCCGGCCTTCGACTGGCCTGCCAGACCGCCGTGTACGGCGACGTCTCCGTCGAGAAACACGACGGGTTCTGGGGCCAGAAGGTGGACCGCTGAGCGCCGGCGACGGTCGCGCCGTCCGGTCGTCGGCGACGACCCGGCGTCAGTCGCTCTCGGCCCACTCGATGGCCCGTTCGACGGCGTCCGCCTTCGAGTCCGTCTCGGCGACGGTGGTCCACTCGTCCGCGTCGACGTCGTACTGGTAGACGGCGTACCCCTCGTCGCGGTACGTGAGGTTCTCGACGTACAGTTCCACGTCCTCCTCCTCGTCGAGCCAGACGCGAATCTGCTTGCCGCCTTCGAGGTCCTCGCGGCGTCGCCACCCGGAGACGCTCATGCGCTGGACCCCCAGTCCGAGATTCCCAGGACCGAGTCACAGTCCGGGCAGGTCCACACCTTCGGCGTGCTCGCCGCGGACGCCTGTTCGAGTCGCTCCGCCCACTCCGTGATGTTCGATTCGCAGTGCGGGCACGTAGCCATGTGACGGTGTGACGAGGGGGTGGAGTTTGTAGTTTCGGGCCAGCCCCCTGCCGCCCGGCGACGGCTCGGCCGAACGGTCTCGGGCCGCCGAGACGGGTCCGTCGAGCGCCACTATCCCCCTGCGGTCCGGCGACGGGCCCTTACAGCCAGCCCGACTCGCGGAAGTACGCCACGAGGACGACGGTCACGCAGAGCATCCCCAGCAGCACCGCGGGGTAGCCGAACTGCCAGCCGAGCTCCGGCATGTTGTACGGGCTCCCCTCGAAGTTCATCCCGTACACGCCGGCGACGAAGGTCAGCGGAAGGACGATGGTGGCGACGACGGTCAGCCTCTTCATCACCTCGTTGGTCGACATCGACAGGGAGTTGAGGTAGATGTCGCGCGCGCCGCTGGCCAGGTCCCGGTACGTCTCGGTCAGGTCGACGAGCTGGACGACGTGGTCGTACGCGTCCCGGAAGTACTTCTCCGTCTCGGTCCGCACCTGGTCGGGGTCGCCGCGCGCGAGGACGCCGACCGCCTCCCGCGTCGGCCACAGGAGCTTCCGGAACGACAGCAGCTCCCGACGGACCCCGTTTATCGCCTCCAGGGTGGCGACGTCGAGGTCGTCGATGATGGAGTCTTCGACCTCCTCGATTCGGGTCTCGATCTGGTCTAGTTCCTCGAAGTACGCGTCGACGATTCTGTCGACGATGCGGTAGGCGGCGAAGTCCGGGCCGTACGAACGCAGACGACCGTCCCGTTCGACCGCGTTCCACGCCCGGTCGACCGTCGCTATCTGGTGCTCCGAGAGGGTGACCAGCCAGTCGTCGCCCACGAACAGGCCGACCGATTCGGTGCGTATCTCCTCGTCGAACGTCGTTTCGCCCAGTACCAGGTCGGCGGTCTTCAGCAGGACGAACGCGTGGTCGCCGAACTCCTCGGTCTTCGCCCGGACGCCGTTGCGCACGTCCTCGACGGAGAGGGGGTGGATGCCGAAGACGTCTGCGACGCGGTCGAGTTCCTCCGGGGTCGCCTTGGTCGCGCGCACCCACGCGGTCCCGGGCGCGTCGCGGGCCGCGGCCGGGTCGTCGAACCGTCGGACCTCGTCGGCGGTGTACGTCAACGCCATTATCATCGCTTGCCGCTCCCGACGGCGACGAGCGTGACGCCCACCATGACGCCGGTGACGGACAGCGCGCGGCCCGAGTACGGTGCGACGATTCCCGCGACGTAGCCCGCCAGCCCCGCGAGCGTGAGCGCGAGACCGGCGGCGAGCGTGCGATTCATACTGCACCTGCGGCGGGGGCGAGAAATAAGCGTTGGTGCGCTCGCGAGCGTCCCGCGGTCGACGGCGCCATCGTCGCTCAGGATTCGTGCTGGACGCCCTCTATCAGGCGGAAGACGTCGTCTTCCATGTCGACGAGCGACGGGTAGACGCCCATCGCCACGACCACGTCGTCACCGTGCTCGACCTTGGCGACGTGGATGGTCACGTCGACCTCGCGGCCGGCGACGGTTGCGGTCGCCTCGAACTTCGAGACGGAGGTTTCCTTGCCGAGCATCGTCGCGTTGCGTCCTCCGACCTTCCGGACGTCCTTGACGCCTTCGTACCGCTGGACGAACTTCTCGACGAGCTTTCGGTCGCTGTACCGGGCCAGCGGGTTCACGGACTCGCCGGCGATCTCGAACCGCGGGCTGCTGAGCGTGGCGAACGAGGCGACCGGCTTCTGTCCGGTGCCCTCGACGCTGAGCCCCTTCTCGTACTCGGCGACCCAGTTCGTCACCTTCACCTTCCGCGACTGGCCGCCGGCCTCGAACGTCCGGTTCTCGACCACCTTGTCGACCCGCTTCTGTTCGTACCCGGCGTCTGAGAGCGCCGCGTCGCTCACCGTCGCCTTCGACGCGCTGAACGCGAGCGTGTCGCCGAGCAGAAAGCCGACGCAACCGCTCGTGAGGACGACGACGAGCACCGCGACCGTGAGGGACTTCCGTCGCATACAGCCCCCCGGTTTACCCCGCCAAGGGATAAAAGCGACGGCCCGGAGCGACGAAAACGAGTGGGGTCGCGCCCGGAAGAAAACGGCAGCGCGACGAGCGGAACGGAGACCGCGCTACGGCAGGCGGAACTCCGGTCCGGAGTCGGTGTCCTGGACGTCGACGCCGACGGCTTCGAGTTCGTCCCGGAGTTCGTCGGCCCGCTCGTAGTTCCCCGCCTCGCGCTCCCGTTCGCGCACGTCGAGGACGAGTTCGACGAGGTTCTCGGCGAGGCGCACGTCACCCTCCGTCTCCCCGCCGAACGTGAACCCGAGGACGCCACCGCCGAACGCGTCGAACGTCTCGACGGTCCGCCGGAGGCCGACGTAGTCGAACGCCTCGCGGTCGTCGAGGTGACGGTTGGCCGCGGTCACGAGGTCGAGCAGCGCGGCGAGCGCCCGGCGCGTGTTGAAGTTGTCGTTCATGGCGTCCGCGAACGCCTTGCGGGCGTCCTCGACTGCCGCCCGGAGGTCGTCGTCCTCGACCTTCGTGCCGGCGTCGGGGCCGTCGAGCGCGTCCACCGCCCGGTCGTAGCCGGCCGAGAGGCGCTCCCAGCGGTCCTCGGCTTCCGCCACGGTGTCGTCGCTGTACGTCTGGCGGTTGTCGTATGCGGTCGACAGCAGGAACATCCGGACGACGTTCGCGCCGAGTTCGGCGACGGCGTCCCGGACCGTGAAGAAGTTCTGCAGGCTGGAGGACATCTTCTCGCCTTCCGTCTCGAGCAGACGGACGTGCAACCAGTAGCGGACGAACTGCTGGCCGGTCGCGGCCTCGCTCTGGGCCACCTCGTTCTCGTGGTGCGGGAAGACGAGGTCCTGGCCGCCGACGTGGACGTCGATGGTCTCGTCCAGATGCGTCATGCTCATCGCCGAGCACTCGATGTGCCATCCGGGGCGGCCCTCGCCCCAGGGCGAGTCCCACGTCTCGCCCTCCGGATGGTCGACGGCGTAGTCGGTGTCCGGGTCGCGGTGCTCCTCGACGGAACCTTCGTCCACGCCGTCGGCCTTCCAGAGCGCGAAGTCCGCGGGGTGGCGCTTTTCGGCCAGTTCGCCGTCTGCGCCCTGGGCCTCCATCTCCTCGACGTCCTGGTTCGATAGCTTGCCATAGTCGTCGAACGTCGTCACGTCGAAGTACACCGAACCGTTTGACTCGTAGGCGTAGCCCTTCTCGACGAGCGTCTCCACGAGGTCGATTATCTCGGGGACGTGCTCGCTGACCCGGGGGTACACCTCAGCGCGCCGGAGGTTCAGCGACCGCATGTCCCGGATGGTCTCGGTGACGAAGCTACGGGCGACCTCGCTCTCGCTGTCACCGAGGTCGTCCTCGCCGACCCGGGCGGTTATCTTCTCGTTCACGTCCGTGATGTTCTCGACGTGGTGGACGTCGTAGCCCAGGTGTTCCAGCCAGCGATGCATCACGTCGACGTGCACCCAGCCGCGAGCGTGGCCGAGGTGGGCGAAATCGGAGACCGTCAATCCGCAGTAGTAGAGCAGGACCGAGTCGGGGTCCTGGGGCTCGAACGGTTCCCGCTCGCCCGTGAGCGTGTTCGTCACCGAGAGTGTCATGGACAAGGGTAGTAGCACCGGCTGTTTTAAACCGTCGGAAGCGTCACTCGTCGCCTCCGACGGGGCGAGCTACCCCGTCGCCGGCACTGCCGAGAGCGCGTCCTCGACCACGCGGACGGCGTCCGCCCCGTCCCGGCGCTCGACCACCACGACCAGCGCGTCGCCGCCGACCGCCGCCGCGACGACGGCGACGCCCGCGGCGGCGAGCCGCGAGAGCGCGTGGGAGAGCGCCGCCGCGTCCACCTCGCCCGTGGCGACGACGCCCGTGAGCGATCCGGCCCCGGGTTCGAACGCCGCGTCGCCGACCGCGAGCAGGGCGTCACCGGCGCGCTCGGACGTCCCGTCGACCGCCCCCAGGCCGCTCTCCATGGCGACCCGGACCGACCGCGACTCGGAGTCCTCGTCCGGAAGCTCCTCGGCGTACCGCCGGAGGGCGGTCGCGATGGCCTCGGTGTCTCCCGTCAGGTCGGTTGTCGACTCGAGATATCGGGCAGCGGCGGTGTAGTTCACCACGCCGGCGCGCAGCGCCGCGAGCAGGAACGGCCTGCCGTCCGCCGCCTCACGGGTGACTGCTGCGAGTGACATCACCCGAGGAGACGGAGAGTCGCGTGAAAAGGGATGCGGTCACGGAAAGTCACGGAGAAAGCCCCGCCTTCAGGGCGGAGAAGACGTCAATCCAGGAGGAAGTAGGCCGCGACGCCGACTCCCACGAGAACGACGAGCGTCCCGAACAGGGCGGCGAGACCGTTCACGAGCAGACCGGCGGTGACGGCCAGCGCCAGGGCCGCGACGCCGAGCGCGACGAGCGGGAGGTTGCGCCGAAGTTCGCCGGGGTCGTCGTCCCGTTCGGTCGTCGGCCGCCGTGGCGTGGTGAGGTCGTCGTCCACCGGGATGGCGTCGCTGCGCTCCTCGGGTTCGACGTTCACGTCGACGTACGCGCTCTCGGCGCCGTACCCCGTGACGACCTTGAGCCGGCCGCTCGCCGGCAGGTCCCCGCGGAGTTCGACCCCGACCGACCGAGTCGAGCCCTCCTCGACGTAGTGGTTGCTCGCCTCGAGCGTGGCGACCTCGCCCAGTTCGTCGTCTAACCGGAGGTGGACGTGAACCGGTGCGCCGTGGTTCTCCAGTGCGACTGCGAACGAGCCGTCGGCCTCGAACGACGCCGGCACGTCGACGTCGTGGAGGCCGTCGCGGTTGAGGTCGACGGGAAGGGTCTCCGACACGGTGTCCTCCTGTCAGTGTCTACCGTCAGGCCTCACGCATGTCCGGCGGCAGGAGGTTCGGGATGCCGTCCTCGATGGGGTAGCGCTCGCCGCACTCCGTGCAGGTGAGCGTACCTTCGAGGACCTCCTCGTCGTCTTCGACGTCAACGTCGAGTTCGAGTTCCTGCTTGTCCAGCGGACAGCAGACGATGTCCATCAGGGACTGCTTCATGTCCGGGGGGACGGAATCGGAGGGCAAAAGCCTACGGATTCGACGCCGCCGTTCGCGCCACACGCGCCCTTCCGGCCGTTCGCACCGTCCCCGTCGGCCGCCGGGACGGTAGTGCGACCGCTTTCGCGCCGACCGAACCGGCCGCCAGCGGCCGACATTCCGTTGCGGCCACAGCGTTGATGCGCGCAGTGACGGAAGAACGGGTGTGAGGATGATAGAACAGACGACCGCCAGGAGGGACGGATGAGCCAGATCGGCTACACGCTGTCCAGCGAGGAGCACGGCCCGATGGAACTCGCGGACTACGCCGCCCACGCCGAGGAGGTCGGTTTCGACTTCGCGTCCATCTCGGACCATTTCCACCCCTGGACCAGCCAGCAGGGGGAAGCGCCGTTCGTCTGGTCGACGCTCGGGGCGGTGGCGCGCGCGACCGACGACCTGCCGGTCGGCGTCGGCGTCAACTGCCCGATTATGCGCATCCATCCGGTCAACGTCGCGCAGGCCGCCGCGACGACCGCGGAGATGTTCGACGGGCAGTTCTTCTTCGGCGTCGGCACCGGCGAACGCCTGAACGAGCACGTCACCGGCGAGCACTGGCCGGAACACAGCGTTCGCATGGAGATGCTCGAAGAGGCGGTTGAGATAATCCGGAAGCTCTGGCAGGGCGGCCAGCAGAGCTACTACGGCGACCACTTCACCGTCGAGAACGCGCGACTGTTCACCCTGCCCGACGAACTGCCGCCCATCGTCGTCTCGGCGTTCGGCGAGAAGGCGGCGAAGGCGGCGGCCGACATCGGCGACGGCTTCTGGAGCGTCGGCCCGCAAGACGTGGTCGAGACGTACGAGGAAGCCGGCGGCGAGGGGCCGCGCTACAGTCAGATGACGGTGTGCTACGCCGAGGACGAGGAGGAGGCTATCGACACCGCCCACGAGTGGTGGCCGAACTCGGCGCTGTCCGGCGAACTCAACTCCCAGTTGCCGACGACGACCCACTTCGAGCAGGCCTGCGAGATGGTCTCCCGAGAGGACATCGCCGAGGACAGCATCGTCACCGACCCCGACCCCCAGACCCACGTCGAGAACCTCCGGGAGTTCGTCGACGCGGGCTACGACCACGTCTACGTTCACCAGATCGGTCCCGACCAGGAGTCGTTCTTCGACTTCTACGAGGAGGACGTTCTGCCCGCGTTCGACTGAACTCGCGGAGTTCGCCGACCACGCGACGCTTCGTGGCGGACGACCCGCCGCGCGGCTATCCGACTTACAGCGTCCGCGCGACCGCGACCGGACGTCGGTCCGTCGCCCTCCCTCGGCGGACCCACGGTCGAATTCCCGCGTCTCCCGCCCGGAAGGGTGAAACGATTTTTTCATCCTACCGAACAACTTTGTCATCTGTCGTACCAGATGGCTGCATGCCGACTCGCAACCGACGACTCCTTCTCGCGCTCGCGCTGGCGAGCCTCGTCGTCCTGGCTGGCTGTTCGGGCGGTAGCAACGACGCGGCGGCCCCGGCGAACGGCGACGGTGCCGCCACCGATGGGGCCGGCGCACCGTCGAACGAGGACGACCGGGCCGGCGACAAAGAGCGGTCGGCGCTGGACGTACGGCAGCGCGCGCTCGTCCGGACGGGGAACGTGACGCTCCGAGTCCAGTCGTTCGACGCCGCCCACGACAATCTGACGGAGATGGCACGCTCGCGAGGTGGCTTCGTGAGCGACTCCAGCGAACAGGTTCACCAGCGCAAGAACCGGACCTGGACCACCGGGACGCTCGTCCTCCGGGTGCCGTCGGAGAACTTCTCGACCGCGTTCCGACGGGGCGAACGCGAGGGGAACGTGACGAAGTCGAACACGGCGACGATGGACGTGACCGACAGGCTGGTCGACCTGAACGCGAGACTGAAGAACTTGCGCTCCCAGCGCGAGCGTCTCCGCACCCTCTACGAGAACGCGAGCGACACTGGAGCGGTGCTCGAAGTCCAGAAGCGCCTCTCGACGGTCCAGTCCGACATCGAACGCCTCGAAGCGAAAAAGCAGTCCCTGGAGCGGCGGGTCGCCTACTCGACGATAACGGTAGAACTCGCGGAACCGAAACCCGATCCCGAGCCGACCGCGACCGGCGACGAGCGGGCGTGGTACGAGACGGACGTCGTCGCCGCGTTCGTCGACTCCGTAGGGGGAACGCTGGTCGTTCTCCGGGCACTCGTCGTCGGCGGTGCGTACCTCCTGCCGTACGCTGTCGTGTTCGGCGTCCCGGTCGCTGGCGCGGTGGTCCTGTGGCGGCGACGGCGGACGGCGACCGAGGCAGCGACGGAAGAGAACTGACTCACAGACGCTCGTCGACGTGGTCCGCGGCCTTCAGCGCGAGCGCGGCGATGGTGAGCGTGGGATTCAACGCGCCGCTCGTGACGAAGACGCTGCTCGAGGCCACCGAGAGGTTCCGCAGGTCGTGCGTCCGGAGTCGGGGGTTCACGACGCTCGACGCCGGGTCGGTGCCCATCCGCGTCGTGCCCATGTGGTGGAACGCCGGCCCCGTGTTCCCGGGACCGACCCGCCAGGTCACGTCGGCCCCGAGTTCGTCCAGAATCGCGCGTTGAATCTCGTTCGCGCGTCGCAGGGTGGCTCGCGTCCGGTCGTTGACGCGCCAGTGAATCGCCGGAACGGGGTTGCCGCGGTCATCCGTGGTCGAGGGGTCGAGTTCCACGCGGTTCTCCTTCCGTGGACGCTGTCCCGCGAGTGCGCCCATGCCGACGCTGTTGCCGTACGCCTCCCGCATCGACGCCAGCAACGAGTCGCCCCACTCGTCGGCGTCGAGTGCGAGGCCGACCGGCGTCGGGCCGGCGTAGTTCAGGAACTCCAGTTTCAGCGGTCCCGGTTCCGGCCCGTCGCCGGACCACGCCGGGATTCCGCCCTCGGTGCCCGAAGTGGCCCGCGTCGGGTCCTCGTAGAACTGGTGGCACTCGCTGGTTATGAACCCGACGTGGTGCTGGCGCGTCCGCCGGTCGACGGTGCCGCCCATCCCCGCGAACAGGTGGTCCATGAAGTAGCGTCCCACCGCGCCACTCCGGTTGGCGAGACCGTCCGGATACCGCTCGGAGCGCGAGAGGAGGAGGAGGCGAGGAATCTCGACGCCGCCGGCGGCGAGCACGAACTCGCGGGCCGTCTGGCGGTGCGTCCGGCCGTCCGGCGTGGCGTAGACTGCCGCCGTCACGCGGTCGCCCGCGTCGTCGTGGACGAGTCGCTGGACCGGGGCGCAGTCGACGACGCGTGCCCCCTCTGCCTCGGCCTTGCGGACGTGGACGTCGGCACTGTACTTCGCGCCGGAGGGACAGACCGGTTTGCAGGTGCCGTAGCCGACGCACTGGCCCCGACCGTCGTTCGGTTCCGAGTTGCGAGCGTTCGGCACCGAGTGCATCGCGACGCCGAGGCGCTCGCACGCGTCTGCGAAGACGGAGTCGCTGTGCGAGGGCGGAAACGCGGGGAGGGGAAACGGCTCCTCGCGCGGCGGTGCGAAGGGGTTGTCGTCCGCGCCCGCGACGCCCATCTCCCGTTCCGCCTTGTCGTAGTACGGCCGGAGGTCGGCGTAGTCGAGCGGCCACGACGCGAAGTCCGACTCGTGGAACCGGAACACCATCCCCTGCCAGTGCAGCGTCGTCCCGCCGACGCCCTTGACCCGGGCGGCGTTGAGCGGGTAGTGGCGCTTCCCCGGAGCCGTGTAGGCGTCTCGCGGCCCGCCCATGTCCCAGACGGAGAGCGGATCGTAGCCCGGCCGGAGGTGGCGTTCCATGCGTCGCTCCTCGCTCGTGGGGTCGAACCGCTCGCCCGCTTCGAGGACGACGACATCGTGTCCGCGGCGCGCCAGCGAGTGAGCGACCAGCGCGCCCGCCGGCCCGGCCCCGACGACGCAGACGTCCGCGCGTTCGCCGGGCGTGCGGTCGGTCGTCGCGCTCTCGCTCACGACTCCGGCCCCCGTTGGTAGCTGTCGAGTCCACCGGGGTGGCCGGGCGGGTTCTCGGTTCCGACGAGTTTCCCGCCCGCCGGAGACGTGTAGAGGGCGTACAGCAGGTCGTCGACGAGGAAATGACGGATTCGTTCGGCGTCGGTGCCCTCCGGGTCCGGGTCGGCGGTGTGGACCGCCATGTCGTGCAGGAGGTCGTCGCGTCCGCCGGGCGAGAGCGCCGCGAACTCGACGTCCTTCCACGTGGTTGCGTAGTCGTCGAGCGTGGCGAGCGCGTCGCTCATCCCGCGACGGTACGTTTCACGGGTCTCGACGCGACGGACGGAGTAGGTCTGGACGAACTCCGGGATTCCAGTCACGTCGGAGGGGTAGAGGACCTCCGCGAGCGCGACGAGCGTCTCGACGTCAGCGTCGCCCAGCGGCGGTTCCTCCGCGTTCCAGGGTGCGCGATCGAGCAAGGCGGTCCCCGCGCCGACCCCCGCCGCGGCGCCGACGGTGGCGAGCGCGGCCAGCGCGTCCCGGCGCGTCAACTCCCGTTCGCCCATCTCGTCCGCGGTTAGGCGAGCCTAAACTTCAGCCTTGCCTTCCCCGCCGAGCCGGAATCAGCCCGAACGATTGCTTCACACAATTTATTTGGGTGCACGGACAGTCGCTCCGGGTATGTTCGTTCTGGTCAACCTGAAAGCGTACCCCTGTAACCCCGTGGAAATCGCCGAGGCCGCCCGCGACGTGAGCGAGAACAGCGACGCGGACGTCGCCGTCGCACCGCAGGCCGCCCACCTCCAGCGCGTCGCCGAGACGGGAGTCGAGACCTGGGGACAACACGTCTCCCCCGTCGAGCACGGCAGCCACACCGGGTCGACGCTCGCGGAGGCGGTCGCGGACGCTGGCGCGACTGGAACACTACTGAACCACTCCGAGCGCCGCCTCAAGCTCGCAGACATCGACGCTGCGCTCGACGCCGCCGAGCGCGCCGGCCTGGGAACGACCGTCTGTGCGAACAACCCCGACCAGATAGCGTCGGCCGCCGCGCTCGGTCCGGACGCCGTCGCCGTGGAACCGCCGGAACTCATCGGCACCGGGACGCCGGTCTGCGAGGCCGATCCGGACGTGGTGACGGACGCCGTCGACGCGGCCGCCGGCGTCGACGACGACGTGGACGTCTTCTGTGGCGCAGGCATCAGCACCGGCGAGGACCTGGTCGCCGCACGAGAACTCGGCGCGGACGGCGTCCTGCTCGCCAGCGGCGTCGCCAAGGCCGACGACCCTCGTGCCGCCCTCGAAGCGCTCGTCGAACCGCTGTAGCTCACTCCGGAACGACGACGAAGTGGTCCTCGTCCTGGGCTTCGAGCACCGAGCGTTCGCGCATGCTGAGAACGTAGCCCGTCACCGTGTGCTCCTGCTCGTGGTCCGCGCGAACGCGGACGAGATTCCCGATCAACTGCGCCGACGGCGACTTCTGGGCGGCCCCGCAGTCGTAGATCGTGAGCAGTTCGTCGCCCCGCCCGGACTCGTAGACGACGACGTGCGCGTGTCGGGGGAGGTGCCAGCGACCTTCGCCGGCCTCGGCGAGCTTGTTCATGCTCGACGGTCGGGGCGGCGGTCTCTTAGCGGTTGTGGGGCGGCAGGGACGACCTTGCGTCGACGCTTTCGCCAGGTACGGAATAGCGAACAGGCGACGCCCGGGTGTGCTTCGGTCGCGAGGGGTGCGTCGCGCTCCAGCCTCGGCCCCCGTCGCGGCGGTCGGTCAGGTCACGGCGGGAGGTGGCCGCGTCCTCCGTTTTAAATGCTTGCGTCGCCGGGCCGTCGGGAGGGACCAACGTCGTGCGAGGAGGCCGACGGGCGCCGACTGGCTGGCCGTTCGTCGGTATCAGAAGTCGGAGAGCGACACCTGCCCCGAAGGGTCCGGGTCGTCTCCGGTGCTCTCCTGCCTCGCGTCGTCCGGTTCGGTCGCCGTGTCGGCGTCGCCCGCTCCGTCCGTCCTGCTTGCGTCGAACCCGTCCAGACTGGCCTGGTCGTTCTCGGTGAACTGGAGGTTCGAGACGCGCACTCCGACCTTCCGGACGGGGTCGTCCCGGAACTCCTCGAGCAGTTCGAGCGCGACGTCCTCGACGAGGTCGGGGTCGTCGACGGGACCGGGAAGGGAGCGCTCTCGGGTGTTCACGTCGTACGGCGGCGTCACGACCTTGATGCCGATTGTGCGGTACATCGCGTCCTTGCTCTTCGCACGCTCGGCGACCGCCGCGGCAAGCGTCGTCACGCGCTGGCGCGTCTCCGCCGCGTCGGTCGTGGAGTCGGTGAACGCGGATTCCCGGGAGAGGCTCTTCGGACGGCCCCTCGGGGTCACGTCGCGCTCGTCTGCGCCGCGAGCGCGCCGGTGGAGCTCGCGGCCGCGCTCGCCGAACTCGTCCTCGAGTTCCCGGGGGTCGGCGTCTGCGAGGTCGCCGGCCGTCTCGACGCCCATCTCGCGGAGCGTCCGGGCGGTGACGGGGCCGACGCCGTGGACCTCTTCCACGTCGAGCGGCGCGAGAAACGCCTGAACTTCGTCGGGGTCGACGACGACCAGTCCGTCGGGCTTGTCGTAGTCGCTGGCGATCTTCGCGGCGCTCATGTTCGGCGCGACGCCGACGCTGGCGGTGACGCCCACCTCGCGGTCGATGCGCTGCTTGACGTGGCGGGCGAACCCCTCCGCGACCTCCCACGCAGTGCGGTCGGTGACGTCCAGGTACGCCTCGTCGACGCTCACCTCCCGGACCGTCCCGGCCGAGTCGTGGAGTATCTCGCGAACGTCCTCGCTGACCGACTGGTAGTATTCCATGTCGACCGGACGGTAGTAGCCCGCCTCCGCCGGGTCGTGGTCGGTGTCGGGGTCGTCGGCGGTCGCCTTGCGCGGCAGACGCTCCAGCGCGGTCGAGATGGCCTGGGCGCTCTCGACGCCGTACTCGCGGGCCTCGTAGCTCGCGGTGGCGACGGCACCGTGGGTCGCACCGTCCTCGTAGCCCATACCGACGACGACCGGTTCGCCCCGCAGTTCGGGCTCTCGCAGGCGCTCGCAGGCAGCGTAGAAACAGTCAATATCGACGTGGAGGACGATGCGGTCCTCCTCGTCCTCGTCGTCGAGCCCCGGCAGATTCGAACCGCCGTGGTCCGTCATCGTCCGTACCTGTCGCGCTGGGCGGATTAAACTGTCCGAACCGCGGCGAAAGTGACGCCGGCGCCAGACATTATTTTCTATCCGTGAAACATTTAAAATAACTTGTGTGTGAACGGTCGGCCATGAACCGCTTCAATAGGCGGTGGGTCTGTGCGGACTGCGGGAAGAAGTACAAGACGCGCCGAACCTGGTGCAAGATGTGCGGCAGCACAGACTACGAACGGCCCCACATGCGGAGTTGACCGCGGCGCTGGTACGGGATGGCTCGGCGCTGGACTGCCACCGCCGCCGCGGCAGTGCTTCCGTTCGTCTCGGCGGAGTCGCTGCCGACGGAGCACCGTCTCGCCGAAAACGCCGGTCGGGGGCCGGGTGCTCGGCCGTACTCGTCGGACGAGGTATGCGCCATCGTTCGACATATTTATTGGAGGAGATGTGAAAGAGCCGGATGAGATGGGCTCACACGCCTCGAACGGCGACCGGCTCAGCATCGCCGTGATCGAAGCCGTCGCCGAGTTCGAAGGAATAAGTCCAACCGACGTTCGGCCCGTGCTGTACGAACTCGTCGACCCCGACGCGCTCGACGCGCTGTTCGGGCCGACCCGTTGCGGGACGCCGCGAGCGGAGGGTCACGTCGCCTTCGACTACAGTGAACACGACGTCACCGTCTACAGCGACGGACGAGTCGAGATAGAGGGCATAGGTGAGTCGCAGGTCGACGCCGGCGGCGACTGACCGGACGAGATTCCCCCGGCCCGCTTCCGGAAGTGCGTTCGACCGACGCAGTTGCGCTCGCGAGCGGACCGGTTCGCCCCGAGCCATCGCCGGGAAGGTCGAAACCGTGCGACCGTCGTACCAGCGGGTTGTACCTCCAGCTTGCGACAGCTATATGAAGCTCACCCTCTGAGTGAGAGTAGTAATCACCGGAATCGTCCGGGCTGATACCGAATGGATATCGAAATTGAATCTCAGAGCGACGAAAACCCAGCGGAGTCAACGAAGACGTACGTGTTCGACATCGAGCGAGAGATGCGAAACGGACAGACCTGCGCGGGCGTCGTCCGAGCGCTCTCGAACGTGATGGACACCGCCCCGAACGCGATGAAACCACTGCACTCCGTCGTCAACTGTGACGCTCTCGACGCCCTGTTCCGCGCTCGCCGGTACGGGGAGTCGCGCGACAACGTCTCGGTCACCTTCACCTACGAGATTTACGACGTGACGGTCGACGCCAGCGGACAGGTCGTCGTCAGCGAAGAATGACATCCTCCCCAGCGTGAACGCCGGAGTCTCCTCGCGCTGGGGGGTATCGCTTACCGACTCATAGAGGCAACTTGCGGGTTCGTATGCTCCTCGTTGGGACGGGGAGAGCGTGATGACTCCAACCAGTCGTGGTTGTCCCACTTGAGGCATACAGGCCGTGCCATCGACCGTGTTACCGTTGTCTGCCGTCTCAAGAACGTCTCTGACGCCACGAGGTCAGCGTGACCCTCGAAGCCACACGGACACGTTAGTGTGTCGCGGTGACGAGTCGTATCCTCTGTCGAACCACAGTTCGGGCACTCCTGACTTGTCCACGCCTCAGACCGCACTTCCACCGACATACCGTATTCTCCGGCGGTACACGCCAACCGGTTCACGAACGCCCGGAACGCCCAGAAATTGTGCGTCTTTGCGTTCGTCTCCACCGACCAGTGCGTTTCCAGCACGTCCGTCAACGCCCCGACGTACACCGTCGAAACGCCTTCATCGTACAGCCGTTCGATAAGGTCACGGGCGAGCGCGTCTTGAGCGTGGTCACGTCGCTTTGTACGCCGGTCGTACAGGCGTCGGATACGGTGACTACTGTGCCGACCGTTCTCCAAGAGTGATTGGAGACGGGCTATTTCTCGCGTCGTCTCGCGGAATCGCTTGAATAGGCCACGTCCTTCGTACAGGAGTTGTTGGCCGGTTGTGGTTGTGCAGGCGACGAGGTTGTTCGCACCAATATCCAGAGCGGCTTCTTCCGAAGCCAGTGGTTGTGCCAGTCGAGAATCATCGACGGTGACTGGCTGAAAGGCCCTGAACGATTGTGCTTGCTCGTCGTAGAACAACTCTAACCGACCCTGCTTCTCGTACTCCTTCCAGTTAGGGTCGCCCCGAACTTCGAGCCGGAGGCGTTCACGGTGTCCCAACCCATACTCGTCTTTCAGGTCTTTACCGACGAGGATTTCGAGTCGAGAGTATTCACCCCACTCGACGGAGTACGAGGTGTTTCGGATGTACGTGCGGAGTTCTCGTCCCTCGTCTGCATTACGTAAATTCAGGCGAGAAAGCCTCGCCCTTGAGGGCGGGGATGAATCGCCGTCTTCGGTCACTTTCACTGTCCGGGAAAGTCTTAGGGTCACTCCCGGCGTCCCTATATCTATCCGACGCGGCCTGTCCGCGCCCATACCGGGACAATCGGACAAATTCGGATGCATCCGACCGAAGCTCGAAGATACCTCTTCGGGATACGTCGGTACCAGTAGCGACACAAGTACCTCCGAATCTGCCGACAATCGGTCGTCCCCTGCCGGAAACGGTGGGGGCGTTCGATTCGAGGATAGGAGTAACGGCCACTTGGCATGGCCAGTGAACGCCGTTCCGCGATGGGATGAATCCCCGACAAGGACCGTTCCGTTCACGAACCTTAAACATCCCAACGACCCCGCTGCAGTGCGGTGGGAATCCTCGCCCTTGAGGGCGAGGAGGATGTCAACCCAGAATCCGGGTTTGCCGTTGGCTTCGCCTTTCTTCTTGAGGCTGAAGAACGACTTCCACGCTTCGTGGTTCTTGCGCTCGATTTGTTGAACCGTCGAAGCACCGAGAACACCGCCGTATCGACCGCGATACTCGCTAATGTCCCATACGTCTTTGTCTGGGTCGGCGTAGTGTTCGCGGCGCTCGTAGTTGATTTCGTTCCAGAGAGCGGCAGAAGCGTCCAACAGGCGTCGAAGCAACTCCCCGTCCTTGTCGGATTGAGGAATCACCTCGAACGTGTTGGCTCGCTTCATCGACTACTGGTTGTACCGGAACACACATAAATGTGTGATTTGTGTGTTGTTGTATGGTCGAAGTTCGCATCGAGTTCGATGATGAGGAACAGTACGAGCGGTTGAAGGAACTGAAGAAACACCGAGGGTTGACATGGAAGGGGTTGCTCCTCGAAGGCGAGAAGAAGGTCAGGGAGGATACCCCGGAGTAAACGTCGAACGTGGTTTGTGTCGTAGAGTGTCGGATTCACGCCCGCCCTGAAGGGCGGGACTCTCTCCTTGATTCAGGTAGCGAGCGTCGACGGTTTCCTTTTCCACAGCGTCTGCGAGAACGTGCGAGGTGGGCGACGTCGCGACGAGCGGTTGCCGTGACTCCTCTCCCGGCCATGCACTGCGAGCATAGATGGTCCGACTTGCATAATCGCCGACAAAGCATTACTCCGTTTGGCTCCTACAGCGGTGCATGACGAAGCCAGGTGAGGTGTTCGAAGACTCCCGCGTGTACGACCCCGGCATCGAGGCCATCGTCCCGCGGTACGACGAACTTCACGACGCCATCCTGAACGCACCCCCGCAGGAGCGCTCGGCCTCGGTTCGCGTTCTTGAACTCGGCGCGGGCACGGGGGAACTCACGGCGAAGCTCCTGACGCGGTTCCCCGAGAGCACGGTGCTCGCGGTCGACCACAGCGAGAACATGCTGACGGAAGCCGAACGCAAACTGGAGACGTTCGGCGACCGCGTCGAGATCACCCGGGGTGCGTTCCCGGATGACTACCCGACCGAGCGCGCGGAGTACGACCTCGTCGTCTCCTCGCTGGCGGTTCACCACCTCGACGGCGAGGAGAAGCGGGCGCTGTTCGACGTGGTCTACGACGCGCTCGTTCCCGGCGGCTGGTTCGTCAACGGAGACGTGGTGCGGTTCGACGCCGACCACCTGGAGACGCTCGCAGACACCATGATACAGAACTGGGTGCGCTCGAAGGGATGGGAGGAAGAGGAGTTCATGGACCGCTGGGAGGCGAGCGACGACTACGACGACCCCGACACGCTGACCGACCAGTTGGTCTGGCTGCGGGAGGCCGGTTTCGAATCCGTCACCCCCGTCTGGCAGTACTACAACTTCGCGGTGTTCGGCGGCGGCAAGCCGGAGTAAGACGAGCGAGAACGAGCGCTACTCGAAGGGGTCGTCGAGCACGACGGTCTGCTCGCGGCCCGGTCCGACGCCGACGGCGTAAATGTCCGTGTCGATCTGTTCGCTCACGTAGTCGAGATAGCGTCGGGCGTTCGCCGGGATGGCGTCGTACCCCTGCTCGGCGACCACGTCCCAGTCGACGTCCTCCCAGCCGTCGAAGCTGCGGAAGTTGGGTTCACAGCGTCCCCAGCGCTCGGTGGTCGCGGGCATCGTAAACAGCTCCTCGCCGTCGAGGTCGTAGCTGTGGCCGACCTTCACCTCGTCGAGGCCGGCCAGCACGTCGACGTGGTTGATGGCGAGGCCGGTGAAGCCGTTGGTGCGCGCGGCGTGACGCAGCATCGGGACGTCGAGCCAGCCGACCCGCCGCGGGCGACCGGTGACGGTGCCGTACTCCCCGCCCTTCTCGCGGATGTACTCGGCGAGTTCCTCGTTCTCGCCCTCTCCCTGCTCGTCGTAGCCGGGCGTGTCGCCGGCGACGCCGCCGAGTTCGGTCGGCAGTGGCCCGCTGCCGACCCGAGTGAGGTAGGCCTTGACGATGCCGATGACCTCGCCGCCTCCGACGACGCCGGGGCTGACGCCGGTCCCCGTGGCGGCCCCGCCCGCGGTGGGGTTCGAGGACGTTACGTAGGGGTAGTTGCCGTGGTCGATGTCGATGACGGTGCCCTGTGCGCCCTCGAACATGACGTTCTTTCCGGCATCGATGCGGTCGCCGAGGAAGTCGCCGGCGTCGACGGTCATGTCCTCCGCGGCCAGGCGCTCGCCGTACTCGCGGTACTGCTCGTAGAGGGCATCGACGTTGAACTCCTCGCCCGTCTCGACGCCGTACACCTCCTCGGCGAGCGCGCGCTTCTGCGGGACGACGTACTCCAGTTTCTCCCGGAGGACGTCCGGGTCGAGGAGGTCGCCGACGCGGACGCCGCGCCGGCCGACCTTGTCCTCGTAGGTCGGGCCGATGCCTCGTCCGGTCGTCCCGACTTCGGCGTCCGAGTCGCTCTTGGCCTCCTCCTCGATGCCGTCGAGCGCGCGGTGATAGGGAAAGATGACGTGCGCGCGACGGGCGAGACGGACGTCGGGGTCCAGCCCCCGCTCGCGGAGCGCGTCCATCTCGTCGAACAGCGTCTCGGGATTGACGACGCAGCCGTTGCCGAGCACGCCGACCTTGTCGCGGACGGCCCCGCTCGGAACGAGCGAGAGCTTGTACTCCTCGTCGCCTTCGACGACGGTGTGGCCGGCGTTGTCGCCGCCTTGGTACCGAACGACGACGTCGGCGGCGTCGCCGTAGAGATCGACGACGCCCCCCTTGCCCTCGTCGCCGAGTTGCGAACCGACGATGGTTACGGTCATACCGACGGTGGATTCTCCCGCACTTCCTAAACCGGTTACGGTATCTCGCCCCCGAATGATGCACGGACGTGCATAACTTCGGAACGTTGTCGACGGAATACCGGCACGGCCGAGGATATTCCGGCGCTCCGACGACCGGTGCGTCTCCGGTGACCCCGCTTGCCAGCCGCAAGTGTTAACCCGTCCCACTTCGAAAGCTCGACTCACTGTCGATTCTGAGCCCGGACAACAACATTTAAAAGTCTCTAAGACAAGTTAACAAGTGCCATGATAGACCGACTTGAAAAGGAAGTCGATATGCTCGAACGGCACTTGCAGGTGCTGAAGATGGTAATCGAGAACGAACCCATCGGCATCGTGAAGATGTCGAACGAGACCGGCTACCCGCACCACAAGGTCCGGTACTCCCTCCGCGTCCTCGAAGAAGAGAACCTCATCTCCCCCTCCAACCAGGGCGCTATCACCACCGACCGCACTCAGGAGTTCGTCGCCGAACTCGACGAGAAGCTCTCCGAGATCACCGACAAGCTCGACTCGATGAAAATCGGCGACATGGCGGAAGCCGAAAGCTAGAGTTCGGGAACGTTCAGGTGGAACTCGCCGTCGCGCGACTCCACGAGACACAGATGATACCCTCGTTTGCGCGATAGTTTCACGAAGCTCTTGCGCTTTTCTCTGGTCAACAGACCACCGCTCGTCACGTCTTCCGTCGTCTCCAGCGCCGCCGGCTCGAAGAAGCTTCGCGTGACCTCGAACGCCCCGCAGAGTTCGTCGTTGGCCTGGCCGACCGCGGACGCGGCGTTGACGAGCGACTCCAGCATCTCGCCGGTGGCCGGGTCGCGGGAGTCGTTGAGGTTCGCCACCGCGAGCGGATTCCCCATCCGGTCGCGGAACACCACGTCGAATGTCTCCTCGTAGACCTCGCCGTCGTCGTCGGCCGCTTCGACCATGCCGCGAAGCTCCACGCGGTCCACGTCGGGGATGGCCTCGAAGACGTCGTTCATGCCGCGCTCGTTCCCCGTATCGACGATCTCGTACAGGAGGTCGGACACTAGCCAGTTCGCGAACTCGTACTCCATGGAGTCGGAGAGGAACTCCTCGAACGGTTCGCCGTCGACCGTGACCGCGTCCGCGTCGAACTGGGTGTGGTGTTCGAGTTTCAGGTTGGCGGCGACCTCCTCGCGACTCGCTTCGCCGACCGCCGCGTCCTCGAGCGTCCCCTTGCCCTTCGAGCCGTACCGGACGAACAGGTTCGTCCCGTCGAGCGCCTGCTGGCGCGTCAGGTCGCGGTCGGCGGTCGGTGCGCTCTCGCCTGCCGCCCGCGCTGTCTCGAGTTCCTCGCGGAGACGCTCGACCTCCGCCTGGAGGTCGTCGCGCTCCTCGCGGAGGCTGTCGCGCTCGTTTTCGACCGTCGAGAGGCGCTCGCGCAACTGCCGTATCTTCTCGCCGCGTGACTCCAGTTCCGCCTTCAGTTCCTGCGGGCTCGGGCCGTCACTGCCCTGACTCTCAGAACTGACCGCCTTCGACGGCTGCCGCTTGGAACCCCGAGGCTGGCGCTGAGACGCCGGTCGGGACTGTCCCTTCGACCGCGACCCGGCCTGCTTGCCCGCGGTCCTCGCTCCCTTCAGTTGTTCGCTGCTCCGTTCGGGGTCGAGCGAGGGGATGGTGGTGGTCTCGCGCCACTGCTGTTCGTCGGCGAGCGGCCCCTCCTGGTCAGTTCCGTCGGCCTCCTGGGACGCCGCCGGTCCGCCCTCGTCGGGAACATGGCGCTGCTGTCCGGCCGTCTCGCCTGCTGCATCCCGGGTCCACTGGCCGTCCAGCCGGTCGCGGTCGACGTCCGCCGACGCGGACTCGCCGGGCGATCGTCCGGTGCCGGCTCCGCCCGCCGCGGCGTCGGACGGGGGCGTCTCCGACGGCTGGGACGCCGCCGCGTCGGTCGCTCCGGCGTCCGGACTGCCGCTGCCCCCCGCCGCTTCCGTGTCGACCTCGGTCGTCCCGGTCGCTTCCGGAGAGTCGCCGTCGTCGCCCGCGTCGCGAGACGCCGGCGTCGACTCCCGACGGTCCTGGGGCCCGGAGTCGTCTCGCGCGTCGGCGGCCGCCCCCGCGGCGGCCCCGCCGTCGTCCGTCGACGATTCTGGCTCCGGAATCTCGGTCACTTCCCCGTCCACGTCGACGACCTCGTAGATGCCGACCTCGTCGTTGGCGCGCTCGAAGGCCTCCTCGCCAGCGATGAGCTGTTCGCTCTCGCCGACGAAGGCGACGCTCATGGAGCGCCCGCCGTGGTAGACGACGTAGTAGTCCCCGCTCAGGACGTTCTCGCTGAGTTCGACGTAGCCGGTGAACCCCTTCTTGGAGAGTGTGTCACTGGCTTCCGAGAGCGGCGTGTCGTTCGTGTAGTACTTCGCCTGCGTCCGCCCGCCCCGTTCCTGCATCGCATAGAGCAGCGGCAGCGACGGGTGAGGAGCCTCGAACGCCGTTCCGTCCGCGGCGTCGAAGTCGGCGAGTTCGCCGTCGAAGACGCCGATGACCCGACCGTTGAGCATGAACAGCCACGACCCGCCGGCGCGAACCGCCCCGGCGAACTCCGAGTCGGCCAGGTCCCGGAGTGCCTCGAAACCTCCCGAGAACGGGCGGGAATCCCAATCTTTCACCTGTTCGACTGTACGCGCATCCATGTTACGTCAAAGCCGCAACCCATTCAAATACTTTCGGGTTGGCGTGGTCGAATGCGAGAGCGCCGTCGAGTCGCGCTGACTCCCCGCGGGCGCGACGTCGCCGGACCGAAACCGGGTGTGTAATATCTTATACGTCGGGGTGTCTGTCGACGCCGACGTCCGTCACTGCGTGTGAAACGATGACGGGTCAGACAGTGTCGGATTGACCTCCTTCCGCGTCAAAAGACGCGGGAGTCCCACCACGGGATGTCAGGCCGAGCGTTTACCCGACCCTGTGGTTTCAAGACGCATACGTTCCACGCGTCTCCTGCTGGATTTCAGCATCGGCGTGGCTGTCTTGTGGCGCGGTCAAACGCGCCCCATCCGCAGCCGAGTCATCGTCGTTCTCGTGTTCTCTGGAACGACTCTCTCCGCTACGGTAGCGGTCTGCAATGTTTATTGCCCCGTTCACGTCCGCCTGGTATTCGCCCATCCAGCAAGCGTCGTTAGAGCATTTGAACGTTGCCTGTCGCGGACGATACCCTACCTCACCGCAAACGTGACACTCCTTCGATGTGTTACGTGGGGTCACCGTCTCGACGGGAATCCCTTTCTCGACGGCCTTGTAGCGTATCTGAGCGTGGAGTTTGGCGAAACCCCACCCGTGGAGACGGCGGTTCATATACTCCCCATAGTCTATCGATTCTCGGATGTACGTCAGGTCTTCCAAAACTAGCACTGGGTTCTCGACGGACTCAGCGTATTCCACTACTTCACGAGTCACACGGTGGAAGACATCGTCAATCTGTGTCCACAAGTCATCTCCGAACGACTCTGCGATACGCTCGCCTCTGCGTCTCTGGAGTCGCCGTTTGGCGGTGAAATAGGTCTTGCGGAGCCGACGAACGGTCTTGCCGTCGTCGGCCCACAGTTCAGGAGCGGTCGGGCAACCGTAGTCGTCGCGGTGACACACCGTGACGAGCGACGCTTCCCCGATATCGACACCGATGGGTGTCCGTTCCTCGGCGGACACCTTGGAACCGTCCTCCACGTTGCGGGTCGCGGTGACGTGGAGATACCACGTCCCATTCCGCTTGAACAGCCGACTCTCGCCCATCTCCGCGTCACCAGCATGTAACGCTTCCAGCCAGTCCCGCTGTTCGGGATTCGGTTGTGCTGGCATCCAGAGGTGGTAGTCCTCATGGTGCGGAATTTTGATGTACCACTCGATTTCGTTCTCGGGCTTGTGATCGAGACGTAGCCCCTCGTTCGTGAAGCGGACGGGGTGGTCGTCGTGAAGCTCGTCCGCGTCGTAGGTCGTCGTCAACTGCGGAATGTACTTCTTGAGTGCGTTTTTTGCGTACCCGCTCAGGTCGTAGTTGACCACCACGTCGTTCGCTTCGGTCTGCGTGGTACATCGGGCGTCGAAGGCGTCTTGGATGGCGTTCTGGTACGCTTCTCGCGTTTCTCGGAGTTTCTGTCGCTTGTGGGCGTTCGGCGCGACCAGTTTCAGTTCTAGTGTCTTCGTGAATTCGGTCACGATCCGCTCTCCCTTCCGTGTTGTACACTATATTGTTCACGTATTTTAATACTATTGGTGTGGTGTAAGGAATCTATCAATGCCGAGATTAGCGGGACATCACACCATTTTACTGCTAGACCTCCGCCTGAAGACGGAAGTATACGCTACTGGTCTGTATCAGAACCCCTAAATTCCGACCGTGGAAACGAGATATCGTGACCGCGCGTGACGAGTTCCGGGTCGACATGCACGTGAAAGTGCTTGACGAGCGCGCAGCCGAGCGCGCGAAGGCCCGCAGTATCGACGTCCTGGTGTACGCCCCCCACTTCGTTCCCTACCCGGAGATAGAGCGACGAGCCGACGAGCTCTCCGACGACGACCTGCTCGTCGTGCCGGCCCGGGAGGTGTTCACGGGGACCTGGCGCAACCGCAAACACCTGCTCGCGGTCGGCCTCGACGACCCGATTCCCGACTTCATCTCCCTGGCCGGCGCGATGGCCGAACTCCGTCGACAGGACGCCGCCGTGCTCGTTCCGCATCCCGAGTTCATCAACGTCGGCGTTTCGGAGGCCGACATCAGGGTGCACGCCGACGTGGTCGACGCCGTCGAGACGTACAACCTGAAGAACCTCGAACGACATAACCGCCGGGCGAAGGAGATCGCCCGCGACACGCGCAAGCCGACGTTCGCCTCCTCGTACGCCCACACGCGGTGGGCCATCGGGGAGGCCTGGACGGAGCTGGCCGAGCCGGTCGCGTCGACGGACGAATTCGTGGACAGTATCCAGTCCGGCGACCTCGGGCGGGTCGTCCACCGGACGGGCCGCCCGCATGAACTGCTCCGCAAGGCCGAGTTCGCCCACATCGGCTGGGAGAACACGTGGAAGAAACTCGACCGCATCGTCCTCTCGGGGACGGAACCCACCCATCCCGACGCCGAGACGTACGACAGGCGGTTCGACGACGTGAGCGTCTACTGACGCCGTCGACGCGGCCGACCCGATGGCTAGATTCCGAGCGCCGCGAGCCCCGCGTCGACGACGAGTCCGCGATAGACGACGAGCGCTGCGACGGCCAGTTCGACGCCCGTCACCACAAGCGTGACCGTCGTCGCCAGCGAGCTGCCGACGGAGACGCCCAGGGGCGCGCCGAACTCCTTCTCGTAGGGGTAGAACAGCGCGAGTCCACGCTTGCTCCCGAGCATGTCCAGCGCGTAGTGGGTCAGCACGCCGATCCAGACGAAGTGGAGGTTGCCGAAGTAGAAGGGGAAGACGTAGAACAGCGCCAGCACTGGCAGGTTGTGCAGCGTCTTCCGATGTTTGCCGAAGGCGGTGTCGACGTCCGGAAACAGCGCGCCCAGCACGACGGGGACGCCGACCTCGACGATGCTGACGAACGTTTCGACGTCGCCCGAGGGGTGGAGGACGTACCCCAGGCCGATGCTCAGAAGTGCCGCGTTGAGGACGTGTTCCTTCCGATTCATCCGGTCAGAACTCACACCCTCGCGTATCAAGGCTTTCCATTTCTGTCGAGTGACGGTCAGACGGAGCCCGGACCGGTGCGTCCGTCGGGTGAGGCAGGGCGGACGCGTCGCTCGGCGGTGGTCGCGAATCGACAGGAGGAACTCCGCGTTAGGCTTCCGCGAGCTCGTCGTCGTACTCGCCGTCGTCGACCTTCTTCTTGAACTCGCGGGGGTCTTCGCCCTCGATGGTGACCCCGAGCGAGGTGCAGGTGCCGACGACTTCCTTCGCGGCGTTCTTCGTGTCGTAGGCCAGCAGGTCCGGCTTCTTCTGTTCAGCTATCTTCTTGATCTGGTCGACCGAGAGGTCGGCGACGAACTCCTCGTGGGGTTCGCCGCTGCCCGTGTCGAACCCGGCCTCGTCCTTGACGAGCGCCGCTGTCGGCGGAACGCCGACCTCGATCTCGAAGCTACCGTCGTCTTCGACGGTGATGGTGACGGGCACCTCGGTGCCGTCGAACGCCTCGGTCTGGTCGTTGATCTCGTTGACGACCTCCTGTACGTTGACCGCGGTCGGCCCGAGTTCGGGGCCGAGCGGCGGTCCGGGGTTCGCCTCTCCACCCGGAACCAGCACTTCTATCGTATCAGCCATAGGTGAACGAAGTCCCGCGGCAGTTTTAAGGATTTTCTTTTGGTGCCTCGCCGGAACCGCGGACCGGCGAACCGTCGCGACTTCGACGGGTCGCGGGTCGACTGCCGCTTCGTCCGGTCCCGCGACGACCGGGCGTCGCCGGCGAGGAGATCTCGGCGTCGACGGCGAGGGCGTCGACAGCGGGCGTCGCCACCGACCGTCGGGTCACCTCGGTGGCGACGCGGTCACGTCACGGCAGGTTGACGCCGTGTCGTCCGAGAAACTGACTGACGTCCTGTATCTCCACCGGGCTGCCGACGATGCGGAGATACTCCTCCTCGACCGGCACGATGGTCACCGTGAACTGTCGTTCGAGCTCCTCTCGTACCCCAGCGAGCGCCTCGTCTGGAAGGACGATCTGTGTGCTGTCGCGTAACGTCGCGGGGTCCGGCATCTCTCGTCGTCCGTTCGAAGGCCAGTAACTATTAACGTATCGAAACCGGAGGACCGCACCGCTCGAACGAAGGAAAGGGTTTTTCGGCGGTCGTGGCGGAGGTTCCCGTGATGGGACTGGAGGAGGAGATAGAGGACCTCCGCGAGGAGATCGCCGAGACGCCGTACAACAAGTCGACCGAGGAGCACGTCGGACGGCTGAAGGCGAAGCTCGCGGAGAAAAAGGAGAAGCTGGAGAACCAGTCCTCCGCTGGCGGCGGCCAGGGCTACGCCGTCGAGAAGACCGGCGACGCGACCGTGGCGTTCGTCGGGTTCCCCAGCGTCGGGAAGTCCACGTTGCTGAACGCCCTGACCGCCGCGGAGAGCGAGGTCGGGGAGTACGAGTTCACGACGCTCGACGTCAACCCCGGCATGCTGCAGTACAACGGCGCGAATATCCAGGTGCTCGACGTGCCGGGGCTCATCGAGGGCGCGGCCAGCGGACGCGGCGGCGGCCAGGAGGTGCTGTCGGTCGTCCGCGCGGCCGACCTCGTCGTCTTCGTCCTCTCGGTGTTCGAGATCGACCAGTACGACCGCCTCAAGGAGGAACTGTACAAGAACAAGATTCGGCTCGACCAGGAGCCGCCGAGCATCCACATCTCCAAGAAGGGGAAAGGCGGTATCAGGGTCACCTCCAGCGTCGACCAGGACCTCTCGGAGAACGTCATCAAGGAGGTGCTGCGCGAGCAGGGGTACGTCAACGCCGACGTCACCCTCCGGGAGAAGATCGACATCGACCGCCTCGTCGACGGCGTGATGGACAACCGGGAGTACCTCCCCTCGATGGTCACCGTGAACAAGGTCGACCTCATCGAACCGGACTACGCAGAGAAGGTGCGCGATGAACTGCGCGAGCGCGACATCGACCCCGACGAGGCCGTGTTCATCAGCGCCGAGAAGGAGAAGGGCCTGGAGTCGCTGAAGGAGAAGATCTGGTCGGAGCTCGGCATGATGCGGATATACATGGACAAGCCGGGTCGCGGCGTCGACTACGAGGAACCGCTTGTCGTCCCGCAGGGCAGCACCATCGAGGACGCCTGCGAGCGGCTTGGCGGCGACCTCAAGCAGCGGTTCCGGTTCGCGCGCGTCTCCGGCCCGAGCGCGAAACACGACGAACAGCAGGTCGGCATGGACCACGAACTCGCGGACGAGGACGTGCTCCGGCTCATCGTCCGGAAGTGAGACGACTCGCGCTGCTCGCGCTGCTCGCCGTCCCGTGGACCGTCCTCTTCGCGCCAGGCGGGACGACGCTCGTCTTCCCCTGGGGGCTGGTGAACCCCGTGACGGGCCACGTCACGACCCTCGCCGACTACCTCTTCGTCTACACCGCCGGCCTCCCACAGCGACTGCTGGCGTGGCCCGTCTCCGTCCTCCTGTATCTCGCCGGCGTGGCCAGCGCGTTCGCCGGCCGGTTCGAGGACCGCCGGGTGACGGGCGGCCTGCTCGTCATCGCCGGCGCGAGCAACGCCGTCTTCGCCTCCGGGTTCGTGCGCCGCGGCGGCCAGGTGGTGCCGCTCGGAACCCTGCTGCTCTGGGCCGCCGCCTGGTGGTTCTACCGGTCCGATCTTCGCGAGTCGCTCGACAGGAAGTAGTCAACGCGTACGCGAGTACAAATTGTTGTCTCACTGTATCGATACTATTTTCCTCGAGTCGAATCCGTTGGCCTTCGGAGAAGTGGAGCCACCGATACGCTCTTAGAATCGTACGTACAACGTACATACATATGGGCACGAAGCGAGTCAACTTCCGGCTGCCGGAGGAATTGATCACCCAGGCAGATATCGCCGCGGAGGTCACCCACAAGAACCGAACGGAAGTTCTCATCGAGGCGCTACGCCAGTACCTCGAAGAGAAAGAGTCCGAGGAGGACTTTCGAGAAGCAGTCGTCGAACTCTACCTCGACGACCAGATCGAATTCGAAGCGCTCGTGGACGTCATCGGGCGGCAGGACGCTGAGTCGGTCCGCGCTTCGAAGCAAGTGCTCGATCGCGGCGAGGAGCTTGCGGACAAGCTCGCAGATCTCTAATGCTCGTCGTCGATACGAGTGCGTTCATCTCACTCGCAGTCGGTGACGTTCTCGAAACAGTCCTCGACGAGTTCGATATCGTCACGACTCAGATCATCGTCGACGAACTCGAACAGACAGCTGACTACGAGGATCTCCATGGACGAGGGGCCACCAACGCACTCGCCTACATGGACAGGGTCGACATCGTCGATGCCGACGGTCAAGACTTCGTAACGAGTCGTATCGATAGCGGTGAGGCTAGCTGTATCGTCGCTGTCCGAGCGGTCGATGCTGCGTTCCTTATTACCGACGACTATCGTGCACTGCCGGAATTACAGCGCCTCGTCGATGCAGACGTTGCGTTGTCCCCTATCGTACTTCGTGCATTGATCAAGCGAGACGCTCTTAGTGAGGAAGAAGCGAAAGCCACACTCCAGACGATTGCTGAGCAAAGAGACTGGCTCGGTGCGCCGATCTATCGGTACGCCCGCCAACTGTTCGACTGACACCGTACTAGTGGAAGCTCACGGCTTCAGCCGTGGGAGAAGGTCATCTCGTCGCCCAGTCTCGGCGTTCCGCGAGCGGTAGCCTTAACGCTCCGGAGGGGATGCTCTAGAACGCAATGAGCGGGACACTCGACCACGTCATGATGCGCGTGGAGGACCTGGAGGAGACGCTGGACTGGTACCAGGGACACCTGGACTACGAGGAGAAGGGTCGGTGGGAGGCGGACACCTTCACCAACGTCTACCTCGGCCCCGAGGACCTCCACGAGGAGGGGGCGGTCCTCGAACTCACCTACAACCACGACGACCGCTCGTACGACCTGGGCGACGCCTGGGGACACATCGCCGTGCGCGTCGACGACGTGTACGACGCCTACGAGCAGTTGATGGACGAGGGCGTGGAGGACTACCGCGACCCCGACTCCTGCGGCGGTAGCTACGCCTTCGTGAAGGATCCCGACGGTCACGAGGTCGAGATCGTCGAGCGCGACCACGGCGCGCCGTGGAGTCTCGACCACACGATGATCCGCGTCGAGGACGCCGACGAGGCGCTCGGGTTCTGGACGCGGAAGTTCGAGTACCAGCACACCGGCCGCTGGGAGTCGGACACGTTCGCCAACTACTTCGTGAAGCCCGAGGACGCCGCCGAGGAGGCGATGGCGGTCGAGCTGACCTACAACTACGACGGGCGCTCCTACGACCTGGGCGACGCCTGGGGGCACCTCGCCGTGCGCGCCGACGACCTCCACGACTACTGGGAGACGCTGCTGGAGCGCGAGGCCGAGGACTACCGCGACCCCGAATCCTGCGACGACCGCTACGCCTTCACCAAGGACCAGGACGGCCACGAGATAGAGATCATCTCGCGGGACTGACCGCGCTCGCCCACCCACTGTTTTTCACGCGCGGATCGACCGTCGCGTCTCGTGCGAACCACCCACGGTTTTCTCGTTCGACTGCGCCGCCATCCCGCGCGCTAATCGACCGTAACTTCTCACTCTGATTGACTCTCTCAATTACAATTTCCCGCCGATATAACGCGGTCGCGTCCGAACTACCACTTTTGTATCATACCTAACCGCATCTTTTCATAATCTATCTTTGAAATCTGCACCGAAGAGAACTACTTAAAGGATGGCGATGTGAACCGGCGTCTTGCAGCCCCGAAGGAAATTTCCGTCCCGGGAGGATTCGGCGGTAGTGGTCTGCTGAATTACGTATCACCTACACGCCACTGAATCTGCGATTAGCTGTATTCCGACGACTGAGTCCTTGAGGTGGCGTTTCAGACCACAAAGCATATATAACGAGGGCATAACGTTTTCAGTGTACCCCTACCCATGGTGGCAGGACGAGTCCCGCTTCCCTGCTCGGTCGGTCCGAGTTACACAAAGTATTCAAAGGGTCGTGGGAAAGATGCTGTCGCCGAACAACAACCAAAGAAAGACAAACTATGGCAGGAAACGTAGACAAAATCCGCAGCCTGTTCCTGACAGCGCTGATGGTCATGTCGGTTTCCGCCGGCGCGACCGCGTTCGCAGGATCGGCTGCAGCGGCAAATAATACCACGACTATTACGGACGATAAAGTCGTGTACCAAGGTCAGGTCGGACTTGTTTCTAAGTTCGGGACCAGTACAGATGTAACGCTTGCCGAAGGTAAAAACGGTGAAGGCCAGTTCGTCGACTCGTACAGTACCGGCGATAACGGTGAATTCACGGTCGACACTGCAGAACTGGAGACTGGATTCTGCAACCTCTCCGACGGTAGCACTAGCATCACGTTCCAAGTTGTCAAACAGACACTCAAAGTGAGCGCTGACACGACCTCGGTTAAGAACAGTGGTGCTGACTCAGTAATTAAGTTCACCGTCGATGACGCTAACCGAGAGGACTTCACGGTTAACGTGACGTCCGATGCCTTCGGTGATGATGTAGTGATTCAGAAGTCAGGTATCCACGAGAAGGGTGACGTCCAGGCCGTGTTCTATGTTGACTTCGCCGAGAACACGAGTCAGGGTACCTCGCAGGTCTCTCCGGGAACGTACAACCTTTCCGTTTCCGTGAGTGACACGACGGCTACTGAGGAATTCGAAATCGATGTTAAGAAAGCAGGGTCGTCTAGCGCTTCGTTCGACGAAAGCGTCTACACGGCCCCGCGCGGTGACATCGTTCCGGTTACAGTGAATCTGGAAAACACTGACTCTTCAATCGTTACTGTCGGTAGTGACGATGCAAACTTCAAGATGACTGCAGAGGTCACCGACAATGACGATGACAATCAGGTCACCTTCTACCTGAACACGTACAAAACGACGAGTGGCACCGCGGAAGATGCCCTCTACGTGAAACCGGGTAGTTCCGACAGTGTGAGTGCCTCTTGGGTAACGCCCTCGAGCGGTGGTCTTGACGACCCCCTAGCAGTCACTACTGGCGATAGCATTTACGAGCTGTCGGTTGAGGCCGACGGCGACAGTAGCAGCCCAGAAGATGTCGCGTCAGTCTCCATCAATCAACGGTCCACCGGCAGCGCCCAGACGTGGGTCGCTCCCTCGGACGCTGACACGACGAACGCGACGACGCTGAAGGCTGACCTCACCCAGCGCGGGAACGTCGCCTACGGCGACTACGTTGTCGTGCAGGTTCAGAACACGAACGGTATCTTCGGTGCTGTCAGTGACGGCGACGCACCACTCCCGACGGGCCTCTCGATGACGCTCAAGGAAGTCAACCCCGAACCGAACACGGTTGCGGACAAGTTCAGCACCGGTGACAGTGGCGTCTCGCTGCTCGCTGACAGCGAAAACGAGGCGCTTTACGTCCTCGTCGACACGGCTTCCGCTTCCAGCATCAACGACGGAGACGCTACGCTCGACGAGAAGGACTTCAAGGGCGAATGGAAGGCTACCTTCAAGGTCAGCAGCGACTACGCTGTCAAGCCTGACGAGGAACAGACCACCTCGACGAAGTTCAACGTCGAGGATGTCTCCCTCGAAGTCAACGATGGCAACGACGTCTCCGTCGCCAACGCGAACAACCAGACGATCTCGGGCACCACCAACCTCGCACCCGGTACGAAGCTGACGGTCCAGGTCCGTAGCCCTGGCGTCTTCTTCAAGGAAGTCGAGGCAACCATCAACTCCGATGGTTCCTACTCGAAGGAATTCGACTTCAGTGACTACGAGAACGGTACCGAGTTCAACGTGGACGTCTCCTCGTCGACCGGTACGTCAGCTAGCGCTTCCGCTGACGGTGTCCTGAACGCTGACCTCCAGGACCCGACGACGACCACGACGACCACGACGACCACGACGACCACGACGACTACAACGACTACGACGACGTCGACCACGTCGACCACGTCGTCGGATGATCCGTCCGAGACGAGCACGACGTCGACCACCAGCACGACCAGCAGTGACGGTCAGCCTGGCTTCGGCGTCGCCGTCGCCCTCGTCGCGCTGATGGCCGCCGCGTTCCTCGCACTCCGCCGCGAGAACTAAATCGGAGTAGCTGACTCCGATTCCACACGATACTGACTTTTCTTTCGCGCTCGACCGGTGAGCGACGCTGTAGCAATACGGATTACTCCGCGTATTGCGACGAACCGTTCCGACCCGAGCGGTGACGGAACCGCTCTACCCCGTGACGTGACAGAACCGCTCTACCCCGCGACGAGACGAACCGTTCTAATCCGAGACGGAGTACTACCAATCGAACCGGAGCAAGACACGTCCCACTGCTAAACCGAGCACCACAGAGAAGGAGTGAACGCGGACGATTCTACGTGACGACGACCTATCGAGAATTGCGGGCTACGCCAGCTTCTCGTCGAGCAGGTCCGCCGGCGCGTCGGCGAGCGTCGCCAGCGCGTCGCGTTCGATATGATGCAGGTCGCCGGGGACGACGAGCAGGTGGAGCGGGTCGCCGAACTCCCGCGTCGCCAGTTCCGACAGCGGGGCGGCCTCGACCACCGGACTCGGACTGCCGGCACGCGCGACAGCGACCGCGAGGACGTCCTCGTAGCCGGACGCGAGCATGTTGGCGGCGGTGCTGGCGGTCATGTAGTCACCGCGGTCTTCCTTGATGTCGAGGTAGACGAGCGTGTGGAGGCCGCGCTCGCGGTTCTCGTCGAGCGTGTCGGTGACGCTGGCCGGGAGCCCGTCCGCGCCGTGGGCGTAGTCGAATGGGAGCGTCGTCGCCTTTCCGAACCGGTAGTTCTGGAGGCCGGTCAGGCCCGCGGCAGCGGACTGGGCGGTCGGCGCGTGGACGACCCGGATGTCGATGCCGCGCTCCTCGGCGCGCAGGCGCAGGTCGACGTGGGTCGTCGATATCATGCTGTCCCCGGCGGTGACGAACGCGGCGTCGCCGTCCTCCGCGGCCGCGAGAATCTCCTCGGGGTCCTGCTCGACGCCGGCGCGGTCCCGGACCTCGATGTCGGCGTCGTGATACCGTTCGAGGTCCTCGACGGACGCGCCGACGAGGTGGCTGGTGTAGAACTCCGCGAAGACGCGGTCGGCCGCCCGGAGCGCGTCCCGACCCTCGACCGTGATCGAGCGCTCGTCGTACAGGCCGAGCCCGATGAAGGTGAGCATACCCGCCTCTCGTCGCGCGCGGGAGTTAAGCGGCGCGCATCCACCGTCCGCGAAAAACGGTCGATCGCCGGGTCAGTACCGCGGCGTCTGCGTCTGCTGCTGGGGCTGGTACTGCTGTTGCTGGCTGCCCTGCTGTGGCTGATACTGTTGCTGGGGTTGCTGGTACTGCTGTGACTGGTACCGCTGGCCACCCTGCCGACCGAACTGCTGGCCGCCCTGTTGGCCGACCTGCTGTTGACCGCCCATCGTCTGGAGCGACATCAGACCCTTATCGATGGAGTCCAGCGACCGGCGGGTCTTCTCGACGGCGTCCTGCACCTCTGGCTCGTCGATGTACTGCTGGAGCTCCTGCAGTCCCTGCTGGAGGACCTGCTGTGATGTCTGCCCGATCGGCTGGGCGAACGGCGACTGTCGAATCACGAGTTTCTTCTCCAGGTGCGCGATGTCCTGAATGTCGTCACAGACGCGCACGACGGTCGGCATGCCGCGCTGTGCGGCCTGCGTCTTCACCCACTCCGCGACCGATGCGGCGCGGTCGAGGTCGTGGATAGTCGTGCGAACCTCGCTCGAGAACGCCTCGTCGAAGCGCCGGCCCATCTCTTGGCCGAACTGCCGCTGGGGTTGCTGTTGCTGGCCGAACTGCTGCTGGCCGGTCTGCCCGTGCTGGGTCATCGGTCCGCCGTATCGCTGCTGGTGCTGTGGCTGCTGTAGTTGTTGTGCCATGGTCTTGTTCCAACTCCAAGCGACGCCCGGAGCGATTCAGTCTTCGGTAAACACCGACTTAACTTGGCGCAACCGTTCGAACGATTTGGCGTTCAAAACGCCAATAGATGCCTATACAACCGCTTGCTCTGCCGATTCAGTGAGTTTCGTCGAAGCTGTCGACCAGGTACGAGTAATAGGCCGTTTCCCGGCGATGTCCGTGACGGCGTATTCGAAAACGACGGCGGATGTGAACGATTTCGGTTCTGAATCGTCGGTTCGCCACCGACCTCGGATGATCGGACAGTCGTTACTGGGGTTTCACGGACGAGGGCGTGACGTTCTCACACCCGAGCGGAGTGGGCCACCGCTCGCTACGTGTCGGCATCGGCGTGACTGTCTCGTGGCCCGGTCGACGAGACGGCATCCATGGTCGAGTCCTCGCCACCCCTTCTGCCGGGAATCCTGATTCCTCTAGGGCCGGCGCTCTCCGCTCCGGCAGCAATCGTCGATGCCGCCTCGATTCATAATCAGAATCGCGGGACGAGAACCGATTATGAAAGTTCTCCCCCGATATCGAGGCGTAAAACCGGGTTCATAATCGGCCCGAACGCCCGGTAAAAGACTGTGTGGACGCGTGAAAAACGGAACTAGGGAAGTGAGTTGGAGGCGTCGCGAATCGGCTGAAGCCGCACATTTCGCTGGATAGACGCAGTCTCACGAGGATCGCATCCGACCGGCGGCGAGGAGACGGACTCCGATATCGGGCGTCTCATTCTTCATAATCGGTTTCCGTCTGGCGATTCTCGTCCGTGGACTCCCCAGAATTCAGAGCAACCACCATCACCGAAACCACCGGACGCAACCGCATTCACTCGCTCCGAATCACTCACCCACCTCACTCGCAGACGCTCATACCACGCTCTCGCATCATACTCCCCCCTTCGAACACACCGCTCACTCCTCCTTGCGGGGTTTGACGCCGATTATGAACTCACGTCGAGACCCGCTCGTCGCCGAACGGTCCCTCTCGTCGCACGAGCGACCGTTTTCCCGATTATGACTCGGACGCCGCGTCGAGGCGGTCGCGCGACCACGCGGTCGGAGACGTCACAGCCATCCCAGCGTATCGACACGGCACTGCTGTAGTGGATTCATCTTGCTATCGGTCATCTCGATACGTGGTTCGCTCCTACTATGGGTACCCCCGTTCCCGTGTTCAATCGGAACACCACTTGCACAGATGCCGGGCATACGCTTCAGCCGTAGTCTCGACGGCACGGATTCGACGGGCCGGAAATACGGCGAGTCCGAAACTAGTGCTCTATCCGTCGCTCGCTCTCCCTGACCGAGCGAAATCTCTACCATTCGTCTGATTGCCGTGGCCCTCGAAGCGTCAGGGTTAACGCCCGCTCGGGGAAACGAGGAAGCATGGAGACGCCGTGCGTGCGCGTCGAGCGTGAACGCGGGGAGGCGACCCGCCGCGAACTCGCGGACGCCAACCTGGTGGCCGAGAACCGCGAGATAGAGGTCGAGGACGGATGGCTGTACGTCCCCGTAACGGATCCTGAGGCGGTCCCCGACGGCTTCGAGGTGGTCGAACGCGACGTCCCCGCTCGCGAGACCCAGACGATGCCCGCGGACCTGCTCGGCTCCTCGCCGAGCTACGAGCGCCTGGGAGACATCGTCATCGTCGACGAGGACGACCCGGAGCGCGCCCGCGAGATCGCCGACGCAATCACGAACTCCGACCTGCCGGTGAAGACCGTGCTCGACCGGGCGTCGAAGGTGAAAGGCGACCGGCGCGTGCGCGACTGGACGGTGCTCGCGGGCGACGGCACGGAGACGGTCCACCGCGAGTACGGCTGCGAGTTCGTGCTCGACGTCGCGCAGGTGTACTTCTCCCCCAGACTCGCCACGGAGCGCCACCGCGTCGCGGAACAGGTCGGGGCGGACGAACGCGCGTTCGACATGTTCGCAGGCGTCGGCCCGTTCGTCGTCCCGTTCGCGAAGCGGGGAGCGGAAGTCGTCGGCGTCGACATCAACGAGGCGGCCATCGAGTACCTTCGGGAGAACGCACGCCGGAACGGCGTCGCAGACCGCGTGACCGCGATTCACGGGGACGTCCGAGACGTCGCGTCGGATTACGGGAACTGGGCCGACCGCATCGTGATGAACCTCCCACACAGCGCCGACGAGTTCCTCGACACCGCGGTCCTGCTCGCAGGCGACGACTGCACGGTCCACTACTACGACATCCAGCACGAGGACGATCCGTTCGGTCCAGGCGAGGACACTATTCGCGCGGCGGTGGAGTCGGGAGACCACGCGTACGACGTGACGGTCGAGAACCGCCGCGTCGTGCGCTCGTACGCGCCCCACGAACTGAACGTCTGTCTCGACGTGCGCCTGTCCCGGTAGCTCGCCCTGGTTTCGTATAGCCCGGCGGCGATTCCGCAACCCTTAAGCCGTTTCTGGCAAGAACATTCGAGTGCAGAGAGCGCAGGTGACCCTGAGCGTGCCGGTGTAGCTCAGACTGGCTAGAGCGATTCCTTCGTAAGGAATAGGCCGAGGGTTCAAATCCCTCCACCGGCTTGTCTTCTGCGACGAACAAACGTGAGGAGCGAAGCAACCGTGGCAGGATTTGGAGTAGGGTAGACTCTTGCTCCGACCGTGGTTCAAATCTCGCCACTGGCTCTTTCCTTCGAAATAACCCAATTAAGTCGCCAGCGGCTTACTTACTCGATTGTTCGCTCGGAAGGAGTAGCAGTCTGCCCTCGCTACACAACGGGTTCCCGATATACTGTGATACGGCTCTGTTGAACCTCTCACCAAGTGGCTGGTATAGCGTGCTGTGTAGAGAGCTGTATTCATCGAGCAGGACGTCCAGTACATACGAATTCACGGAATATCTCATAAGGAACGTCGTGAAGCTTGACTTCCAACTCTCGATTAGATCTGGTCACCCGCCTCACGCAAGATATGCCCGCAGAACTGCGCCGAATCCGGCGGCGCCGACGCAGACGCTGACGAGGCCGCCAATACCCGTCAGCGTCAACAGCCCGTTGATTCCGGCCCCCACCAGCAGGGGTTTGGTCCAGCCGTCTTCGTGGCCGACGAGTCGGTCGGCGATGGCGAGAAAGCCTATCGCCGACCCGACTGCCCAGACGACCCACACCAGCAAGAGGAAGGGAATCGCCACTACGATTCCGATGATGGTGATGACCAACACGACGGTTACCAGGATGACGACCAGAAGGCTCACCAGCCCGTAGATGAAGGTCTCGACGGGGTTCTCAAGGACCTGCGCCATCCGTTGGCGCGTGTACTCAGGCGCCGCAGCAACCATGATACCCCCGACCAGCAGCGTTGTCAGGAAGGCCCCAACAGCACTGCCAGCGACGTTGGTAACAGGGTCACCCATCGGTGCGTCTACTGGCGGTCCCCCCTGTAGCAGCGTCCACTGCCGCACTCCCACGATTACTGTGGATTCGATTCCTGCGATGACGAACGATTCACTCATGAATTTGTGTCGACCGCTTCGCCGGTCCGTTCGCCGACGAACGTGGCGAAGTCGTCGGCGAATGCCGTGACCGACTCCCAGTCGGTGAACTCGACGTCGTTAGACGTGTCCACTTCGGGATGTTCTTTCCTAGCGATACGTTTCATCAGCGAACGAAGCAGGAAGCCGTACTCCGAGAAGCGCAGCGCACCGCCGAAGAGGCCGATTCGATCGGGACGCCAGTCCGTGGCCTCGATGAACTCGTCGATATATCCTGCTGCCTCCGCCTCTCCCTTCTCGGTCTCTTCTCCTGACGCCCCGGAGACTTGGAAGAGCCCCGTCGGCTTCGTCACCAGTGCGCCGCGGTTGGTGCTGACGAATCGACGCACCGTCTTCTGGTGTCTACCCATGTGGATCGATGCACCGACCAGTACGGCGTCGAAGTCCTCGATATCGAGGTCGGAATCGATCTCCTTCACGTTGATCGTCGTCGTCTCGTGGCCGTGCGCTGTGAGTTTGTCGGCGATACGGTCGGCCACCTTCGCGGTCTGGCCCTCACCGGTCCCATAACAGACGAGAATCGAGGCCATCGTTACTCCCTTCCTCATAGGGCCGTCTCGGGGATAACCATACGGGGTCCTCGCACATAGAACTCAGTACCGTTCGACGCATTGACTTCCTCCCACGGCTTCAGCCGTGGGATTCCTCCGTGTGAGTGATTCAGGCCGTGCCTGCGCCACCGGAGGCAAATTTCCCCACGTCGTCGCGGGTACTCCGGTCTGTGGGTTCCTCTTTGGTCGAGCGATCCCGCCGTCGCCAGCGGTGATTGTCCTACTCGAGGCGGGCCACCTCGCGGTGTGCCCTCTCCGTCGTGTTCTCTCGGGAGACCGCGGGCCGAGCCCTCGACCCATCCTTTGCGTGATCCACCAGCAGATTCTCACTCACCGCCAAATCGCTGTGTCCCTCGAAGCCACAGTCGTAGCACGTGAACACGTCCTCCTCACGATGTACGTTCCCCGATCTGCACTCGGGACACATCGAGGAGGAGCCAGTTTCGCTGACTTCGCGTACCCCCGCTCGCCACGTGTCAGGGACGGTGAACGCGAACGGCGATTATACGCCTTCCGCGTTGCGCGGGTAGAGCGGGAGTCTACTGACAAGCCTCGGGGCGTGACCCCGATGCGGTTGACCCTACAGCGAGGGCGGTGATAAAGCTCAGCGGTGATCGAAACGGTGATGGAAACATTGCTGGCTTCGCGCGTTGTATGCAGCGGTGGCTGACTGACCTCCTCCGAAGATATCAGGGAGTTTTTATACAGACAGAGGGTGAGTTCAGCACCTCCTGTCGCCGAATGTCCGAAAGTGTTCGCGGTCAGCCAACGGGCTGGAGCCAGTCGGTCATTGCAGCCCACAAAACGACGAGGTCGAGGGCCATCGGCAGCACCTTCGTAGCTCCGAAGAATCCCGCCAGCAACAAGAGCGACAGGACGGCTCCGCCCCCAGCCAGCACCCGCCACCAACCGAACGGAACCCAGATTCCCACTACCGCCAGAGCCGCACAGAAAAAGAGCAACGCCGCGATTATGGCGAGAAAGATTCCGGAGAGCGGATAGCCGGAAGCCACCGTGACCTCACCCAAGACCCCACTGTCGCCACCACTCCAGGGCCAGACCCACCTCAACAGACCACCAAACTCTCGCTGGGCCTGGCTGTCCAGGGGAACGAGGTACGAAGCCGCGAAGTGGGCCTGTAATACCAGAAGTGCCGTGAAAAGCCACTTTTGCAGCGCCATAACCTCTTGTCCACCAGCCTGGCTGTTAAGTCTACACTGCGATGGCGCAGGAATACCGCCGAGGTGAGCAGATCAAACATCGTTCCAGGCACTCCGGGGCGACCCCTTTCCGCTCCACACCCGCTGAAGGTGCGGCTTCGCTTGACGAACGGCCAGTCTCACTGTTAGCGATTGCTGAAGCAGGCGAACAAGTTCTCTCTAGTGTTGGCTATCTTCTTCACGGAGAGAATCCCGCCGTTCACGCCGGGGAGGATGTCACCACAGTGTCATCGGGTCCGTCGTCGGTGCTTGTACCCGCGCTTTCCCGATTCCCCTCGTGACGCCGGGATACAAGATAGATAACTCCAGCGAGACCGATTGCCAGCGAAAGGGCAGCATCGCGACGCCCGAACGTGTCTCGAACAGCGCTCCGGAGCGTCCCGCCATGGCGGGACGGAGACCGTTCGCTCCCGACGAACTCTCCAAACGACGTCGCGAAGCGTTCGACATCGTCCCAGTCCGTGTACTCGTAATCGCGGGACGTATCAGTATCGAGGCCAAATGCCAGTGCGGCCAACTTGAAGAGCCAGCGCCGCTTGAAGTCGTACTGCGTGTACTTGAGAGCGCCTGCGAACAGGCCCACTCGATCCGGATGCCAGCCGGTCGTTCCAGTCAGCTTCTCGACATAGTCCATTGCCTCTTCCCGAGCCCACTCCGACGAGATGGCTGACGCCAGCGACAACTGGAAGAACCCCGATGGCCGGTCAGCCAGCGCCTGCCCGTGGCGCTCGACGAAAACCAGTACTTCCGGTTGGTGCCTGCGGTTGTTGACCGAGGCGCCGATTAACACCCCGTCGAACTCGCTTACGGCGATATCGGAAGCCTCGGATACGCGGGTGGTCGTCACGTCGAGCCCCCGTCTTTCGAGGACCGAGTCGATGTACTCGGCCACTTTCTTCGTCTGGCCCTCGCCGGTTCCGTACGCGATGAGAATAGAAGGCATGGTGACTTACGGACGCCACGAGACGCCAAATAGGTTTCCTGACTTCTTCTGGAGAGCGAGCCCGGTACGTCTCGGACTTCTTGAGACGCGCTCGCTGAATACGCACCCTCTGTTCAGCAACGCACGGGTTGTCTGTCGGGCAACTGGTGGAAAGGCCCTGCTGAATACAGAGGATATATTCAACACGACCGTTAGGGCATGACAGTAGACGAGTCAGTGTTCACCATCCCGGTGAAATAATCGCAAACGGACGGAAGCCACTCCCAGGCATACGACCAGTCTCCGATTTGGAGTAGACGAGTCGCTACGTTCGAGACTTCCCGGAAGCTGGAAGCCCCAATTCGATTGTGTTCGGCCTGACGTTGGAGTTTCGTCACGTCGGTATCCCCGCCCCTACGAAAACCAGCCCCGCCGTGTCCTCGTGCTCCTGACGGCGCCGCTTCTCGCGTACCCGGTCAGCCGTCGCCGCGCGCGGCCTCGAATGCCGCGATGGCGCGCTCGCGGCGCTCGCCGTGGTCGACGATGGGAGCGGGGTAGTCAGGCGCGATGGCGACGCGCTTCTCATCGTCCAGCGTGGGCCACTCATGGATGGCGTCGGTCGGCGCGTCCCGGAGCTCGGGGATGTATTCTCTGACGTACTCGCCGTCCGGGTCGTACCTCTCGCCCTGGGACGCGGGGTTGAAGACGCGAAAGTATGGCGGGGCATCCGTTCCCGTCGAGGCCGCCCACTGCCAGCCGCCGGCGCCGTTCGCGGTGTCGTGGTCCGCAAGCTTCCGTCGGTACCAGTCGTATCCCTCACGCCAGTCTACCAGCAGGTCCTTCGTGAGGAACGCGGCGGCCACCATCCGGACGCGGTTGTGAATCCAGCCCTCGGCGCGCAATTGCCGCATCCCGGCATCAACGAGAGGGTAACCGGTTTCACCATCCTTCCATGCCTGAAGCCCCTCGGGATCGTCGCGCCACTGGATTTCGTTCGGGAACTCGCGGTAGTTCTCGGTGACCACGTCGGGACGCGCGTCGAGGACGTGCGCGTAGAACTCCCGCCAGGCGAGCATTCGCCGGAACGCCTCGACTGACTCCCGCGCTTCCCCGTTGGACGCGGTAGCCGCCGCGTCCTCAGTGTCTTTCCAGACCGTCCGGACGCCGACGGTCCCGAACTTCAGATGCGGCGAGAGGCGCGAGGTCGCTTCCCGGGCGGGGTAGTCACGGTCGTCCCCGTAGCGGTAGATAGTGTCCTCGCGGAAGTCGGCGAGTAGGTCGTGGGCGACGTCGGTGCCCGCTGGCTGCACGTCGGATTCGGGCTCATCGAAGCCTAGGTCGGCGAGTGACGGTAACGGGCCGGCGGCATCGGAGGACTCGTCGAGCCACTCCTCGTCGAGGCTGTCGCGGGGGTCGACAACGTCACCGCGAACCGGCGCGGCGACGGGGGTGGCCTTTTCCAGGTTGCGCCACTGCCGCCAGAAGTACGAGAAGACGGAGTAGTGGCTTCCGTCGTTCGGCTTGATGCTCTCTGGTTCGTGGAGGAGAATGCCGTCGAACTGCTCGACGCCGACGTCAGCGTCGGCGAGCGCCGCCGTGACGGCGCGGTCACGTTCGGTCGCCAGCCCGGAGTAGTCGCGATTCCAGGTGACCGCGTCGGCGTCGCAGGCCGCGGCGAGATCGGGAAGCACCGCGCTTGGGTCGCCGCGGGCCAGGAGCAGTTCACCGCCGCGCTTGCGGTACTGCTCGCGCAATGAGTCGAGTGCATCGAGCAGGAACGATACCACGGGCGGCGCGCCGTAGGCGAGTATCGCGGGATCATGGACGAACACCGGGAGCACGTGGTCGTCGCCAGTCAGCGCCGGGTTGTCGGTCACACGAAGGTCGCGGCGGTGCCAGTGGAGTTGCATACCGGAGTCTTGGCGGGCGCTGGCGCCGCCCATCGCGAGGAAGCCGGCCAGACCCGCCCCGCGAAGCGCAGTGCGACGGGTTGCCCGTAGCGGTTCAGAGTCCGGTTCTGCGTCGGCCGGCGTGTCGTGTGTCTCGTTACTCATGGTTGGTGTCTCGTCTCGCTATTTCTCTCGCGTGGTGCCCACAGCAATCCTCTACTCAACCCGCGCTCTCTACGTCAAACCCCTATAAAGAGATGATGGCTAATAAACATAAGATTCTGACATACTGGCGGTGAGAACTGGTAAACGACTAAACAGAGCCCGTGACACTGATTATTTTCCGAGAGCGCTATGACTCCACGTTCTCCTTAGCCAGAATCAAGCCAGACGCTTTGTCGAAATCATCAAGCGCTGATGCGTTCGATGGCCGTGAGGAAAGCAGGGCACGAATTCACCACTGACAAAGAACCATAAATTAATAACATTGTTTGGGATACGGCGAAGACTTCATCACTGGATCAGAAATCTTAATATGCGAAAGTGATAACCGCCGGTAGATGAACGGGTCCAACCAAGACTGGTGGCCGAATCGATTGAACTTGGAGATTCTCGACCAGAACGCTCGCCACGCCGATCCGATGGGCGAGGAGTTCGACTACGCGGAGGAGTTCGAGAAACTCGACTTCGAAGCGGTGAAGGCGGACATCGAAGAGGTGATGACGACGTCGCAGGAGTGGTGGCCGGCTGACTACGGCCACTACGGGCCGCTCTTCATTCGGATGGCGTGGCACAGCGCCGGCACGTACCGCACCAGCGACGGCCGCGGCGGCGCGTCCGGCGGCACGCAACGCTTCGCGCCCCTCAACAGCTGGCCCGACAACGCGAACCTCGACAAGGCACGCCGGCTGCTCTGGCCGGTCAAGCAGAAGTACGGCCGCAAACTCTCGTGGGCCGATCTGATAGTCCTGGCCGGGAACGTCGCCTTGGAGTCGATGGGATTCGAGACGTTCGGGTTCGCCGGCGGACGCGAGGACGACTTCGAGCCCGACGAGGCCGTCGACTGGGGGCCCGAGGACGAGTGGGAAGCGTCCGAGCGCTTCGACGAGGACGATGAACTCGAGAATCCGTTCGCCGCCACCGTGATGGGGCTCATCTACGTGAATCCGGAGGGACCGGACAGTGAGCCTGATCCGATGGGGTCGGCGGAACGAATTCGAGAGTCGTTCAGCCGGATGGCGATGAACGACGAGGAGACGGCCGCGCTCATCGCCGGCGGACACACCTTCGGGAAGGTCCACGGCGCCGACGACCCCGACGAGCACGTCGGTCCCGAGCCCGAGGCAGCCCCCATCGACCAGCAGGGCCTGGGCTGGGAGAGCAGCCACGGCTCCGGCAAAGGAAGCGACACGATCACCAGCGGGATAGAGGGGCCGTGGAACGCCACGCCGACCCAGTGGGACATGGGCTACCTCGACAACCTGCTCGAGCACGAGTGGGAGCCCGAGAAGGGTCCCGGCGGTGCGTGGCAGTGGACCACGAAGGACGACGCGCTCGATGGCGTCGCACCCGGCACCGAGGACCCATCGGAGAAGGAAGACGTGATGATGTTGACGACGGACGTCGCCCTGAAGCGGGATCCGGACTACCGTGAGATCATCGAGCGCTTCCAGGAGAACCCACGCGAGTTCCAAGAGGCCTTCGCGAAGGCGTGGTACAAGCTGATCCACCGCGACATGGGCCCGCCGTCCCGGTTCCTCGGCCCGGAGGTTCCGGACGAGGAGATGCTGTGGCAGGACCCCATCCCCGACGTCGACCACGGACTGATCGGAGACGAGGAAATCGCCGAGCTGAAGGAGGAGATTCTCGCTTCGGACCTGTCCGTCTCCCAGCTGGTCAAGACCGCCTGGGCGTCGGCGTCGACGTACCGCGACAGCGACAAGCGCGGCGGAGCGAACGGAGCCCGCGTTCGCCTCGAACCGCAGAAGAGCTGGGAGGTGAACGAGCCGGAGCAGCTGGAGACTGTGCTTTCGACCCTCGAAGAGATTCGGGAGGAGTTCAACGGCTCGCGGTCCGACGGGACGAGAGTCTCGCTGGCCGACCTGATCGTTCTGGGCGGCAACGCGGCCGTCGAGAAGGCTGCGGCGGCCGCCGGGTACGACGTGGAGGTTCCGTTCGAGCCGGGCCGTACCGACGCCTCGCAGGCACAGACCGACGTCGAGTCCTTCGAGGCGCTCGAACCGGAAGCCGACGGGTTCCGTAACTACCTCGGTGGCGAGCACGACCAATCGGCGGAGGAGCTGTTGGTCGACAAGGCCGACCTCCTGGATCTGACGGCCGACGAGATGACGGTTCTGGTCGGCGGCATGCGCGCGCTGAACGCGAACTACCAGGATACCGACCTCGGCGTCTTCACCGACAGGCCGGAGACGCTGACCAACGATTTCTTCGTCAACCTCCTCGACATGGACTACGAGTGGGAAGCGTCCTCGGAGTCCAAGGACATCATGGAGCAGGAAGCGTCCTCGGAAGCCAACGATATCTACGACCTGCGCGACCGTGAGACGGGCGAAATCGGGTGGTCGGCCACCCGCGTCGATCTCATCTTCGGTTCGAACGCCCGGCTTCGAGCCATCGCGGAAGTCTACGGCAGTGACGACGCGGAGGAGGAGTTCGTGCGTGACTTCGTGGATGCGTGGCACAAAGTGATGACCCTCGATCGCTTCGACCTCGAGTGATCTGAGCCGAGAGTCCAGGTCGGTGTCCGTGTACGACGTCTCGATGGCGTGTGGCCACGGTCCCCGCCCGGTCTCGATGTGTCGCGAAGAAGTACTGAACGCAGTGGGGTGTGACTGTTTCCTTGGTGATTCGCGCTACTACAGATGAGTCCCGCTCTGGAGTTTCCTCGGTAGATTGGCGAAGAAGACGCCGGCAAGAACGAGCATCAGCCCGGGCACGCCGGCGGCGATTCCGTTCTGGAGAAGGATAGAGAGCGGATGGCCCTTCGGCAGTGCTATCGGTATCGAAACGAGGAACAGCACCACGGAGATGGCGCACAGACCTGCTCCGGCGGCGTACAGCCCTCTGACGATCTGATACCTGGACACTGATTGAAGCGACACCTGTCGATGCGTCCCCGATTTGAGCGACGTCCTGTTGCGGTCAAGCATACCGCACGTCGTCCTCCGTTTCACGTAATAGTATCTGATAGAAGATGATACTTCGACCGGCCTCGACCACGTCACCATCCGGAGTCCTGTCCGAACCCCTCGCCGTCCGAGGTCCTTCTGTCACGATTCCGCGATTCTTCCTTTCGACGAACGACCGACTGCGCCCGCCGAAACCGTTCTGGGGTCGCCGGGCGAACGTCCGGACATGGAGCGAACGCAGGCGTCCTCCGACCGGTGGTTCGACGTGGTGCTGACGAACGACGACGCGCAGGCGGCGGTGATGACGCTCGACCCCGGGGAGTCGACCGGCGGGCCGGACAACTACCACGCGGACAGCGACCAGTGGTGCTACGTCGTCGACGGCGAGGGCCGGGCGACGGTCGACGACCGCGACGTCACCCTCGCGGCGGGCGACCTGGTTCTCATCGAGGCGGGCGAGACCCACGAGATAGAGTGTACCGGCGAGCGGACGCTGGAGACGCTGAACCTCTACGTGCCACCCGAGTACTGACCGACGGGGACGGCGTGTCCGACCGTCGGGGCGTCGGTTCTCTGGGTCACAATCCCGTCAGCGGAGCCGAGCGCCCTCGGACGCGACCCGCGTTCGCTCGTCGAGCACGCCCTCGACGCCGACGGCGAACACCGTCTCGCCGAGCATCGCCATGCTGGCAGCCCCGCCCGCGGCCTCCACCTCGGTGACGGCGTCGCGGACCCGGTCCGTCGGCAGGCCGATCTCCCGGGCGAACTCCCAGGCGCGGGCGGTGAGAGACGGGAGCGATGGGTCGGTGGGCAGGTCGTCGAGCACCGCCCCGCCGACGCGTTCGACGTCGGCCATCAGGTCGGCGTCACCGAGCGCGTCGCTAGTCGCCATCCCGCCGAACGAGACGTACTCGACGCGGTCGTCGCGGTCGTGACGCTCGATACCGTCGCCGTAACTCGTCACCAGTCCGCCCATCGACTGGATGAACACGTCGCCGAGACCGGTGCCCGCTGCGACCTCCGCTCGGTGGGCGGCCTCGACAAGTTCCTCGCGCGTGTGTCCGAGACCGAACCGCTCGTCGACGGCGAGCGCGGTGGCGAGCGTCGCGGCCCCGCTCGCGCCGAAGCCGCAGCCGACCGGTACCTGAGCGGTGAGGTCGACCCGCGCCGTCACGTCGAGGTCCTCTAGCAGCAACTCGACCGGTTCGAACGACGTCTCGTCGCCGTCGAGGGTGACGACCCGTCGGTCGGCCGACGCCACGCTGGCGACGACGCCGTCCTCGATTGCCACGCTCGCACCCCTCGACTCGTTGCCGGACTCCGCGGGCGCGAAGACGGCGGTTACGCTTCCCGGAGCGTACGCTTCCATGCGGGAAACCAGGCGGGAGACGACCTTCAATGCTGGGAGACGGCATCAGTACTCGACGACAGACGCAGATGTATCGAGTCCAACGGGCCGTCCCTGATCCCACTCGACGCCTACTACTACCTCTTGGAGAGATGCGAGTCTGCGTTCGACGATGTCGAGCGGATGCGAGTCGATGAACTTGGCTGGCTGATGGTCGATAGCCGTCGAGCTATCGTTCACTTGCAGATGTACCGGGCCGAGATCGCCGTGCGTATCGTCTTGATGCCACCCGACGAGCAGACTGCGGTCTGGCTCGATCCAATTGAACCAGTAATACTCGTACGGATCACTCGTTCGCAGTTGGAAGCCGATCTCAACCCGGGCAGTCGTCACTGGGTACTCGTCGTCGCCAAGGAACTGTCGCGGGTTCACGTCACCAACGACCCGGTGTGAGCCGGCTTCGCGCGGCTCGGCACGCCGTCGACGGACGTCGTTGAACTCAGCGCTGAGTTGGTTCTGGATGCGGTCGTGGAGCCGCTTGCTCTGCAAGTTCGTCCGGTTAGCGAGAAAGACGACCATCAGGCGAGCGTCGAGTGCGAGTCAGTCCGTGGTGAGGAGAGTTCCACCACATCCCTGTACAGCTGAAGAGCATGCTTCACGAGTCCGAGTTCCGTGTTGATCGCCTCCCACGTGGCGATCACGTTGCGACGCTCGCGGAGTTCTTTCGCCGATAACTCGTCTTCGACGAGTCGTTCCCGGAACTCGTCGAGCGAACTGACGTCGTACTCCGCAGCCAGTTCCTCTTGTTCCTCCTTTAGCTCCGTGAGCCGGTTCTCTAACTCGTCGCGTGAATGCTCCTCAATTAGGTCAGTCAATTCGTCAAAGAGCATCCGCACCGGATTCAGATCGTACGCTTTCGTCCCGTCGACGGTCGTCTCGGTGACCCAGTCGTCACTCTGGAGTCGCTGGAGCTCATCGTCGGCCGTCGCGCGCGAGACATCTGCCCGGTCTGCGATATCCTGCACCGGCGTGGGCTCCTCCAGCAACTCCACGACGTGTCGGACACGCTCACGCCCGCTCATACTCTCCGTCCACGATCCGGGATTCGATTCAGCCATCGTACTAGCTCTTGCACTGCGTGGTTCAAATAATCTGGCTTCGTTCAAATATTCAAACAGCGGTAGCGGTGGCAGGACTCGCCTCCACGATCGACCAAGAAAGATATGCGGCTTTGGAAGAGTTCGTCGAGGCTGCGGCCGCCGTCTATATCGTCGTCCGCTCCACGCTGTTTTCTGCAGCGACTCGGCGTAGACGATAGTTTGCTTGGACGATATCGTGTCATATCTTCTGGAAAGATAGCAGTGAACCGTCTGCTGGACCTCGTAGGAAACGGATTTGTCGACGCCGAAGATGGGCGCGACCGACGGCACGCTCGAATACGCGAGAGGCCGGGGAGGTGCAGTTGAAAATCAGATCCTTCGTCTGGAGCGGCCTCGTACAGAAATGCCCCTACTTCGAATCATCGCCGGAGTCACCCCTTTTCTGCGAGGATATCTTCTGCGACGTCCTTCACGTGTTGCCGGTGGGCTGCCGTGGTCTGAACGCTTTGAGCGGCGTCGAGTTGGTCGTTGACGACTGCGTTCTGTTGGGGACCCCACGTCTCATGGGGCTCGGATTTGATGTATTCGACCCAGCGCTTGATTCCCTCAATGCGCTGCTCGCGATTGCGTTTGTGCATCGTGTCGAGGTGTTCAGGCGCGTTTGAGTCGCTCATATTCGTCTTCAACGTCGAGCCGCGTTACCCACTCTTCGAGACGGGGCACACTAAGACTTTCTTTGAAGAGCGTATATAGATGAACCGCATCCTCGATGTCCTTCTGCGCGCCGAGGTAGAGCTTGTATGCAATCTGGAGTTCTAGCGGCCCAATCGGAATTACCTCGTCGCCGATACGGGCCGTACTCGCGTTTTCGAGGGACGCACGGTCAAACTCGTCGCGCACGAATTTCACTTCGAGATGCGGTGTGACCTGGTCCACAGGGGCGACCCAGATGTTATCGCCGTTATACGGGCTGCAGGAGAAAACCCACGGCTTTAGCCGTGGGATGAATCCGTACGCTCCGTGTCACAATTCACCGACGATGGAAGGCTGACTCCTAACCAATAAGTACCCATACGCCTACATATAAGATATGGACGTGCGGCGTACTGTCCCCGTTGCGCTCGACGTGGACAGTGCCGACGCCGCACTCCTCGAAGACACCGTCGACACCTTCCTCTGGTCAGCGCAATACGTCGTCGACCACGCCTTCCAAGGCGAGTACGTCACCACCAGCAAAACACAACTAGACGACGAAACCTACGACGATGTGCGAGAAGCCACGGACGGCTTCAACGGTGGCCTCGTGCAAGCCGCTCGGAACAAGGCCGCTGAAGCCTGCAAGAGCGCCGTCGCCCGCTGGAAGAACGGGAAGAACGCATCGAAACCCACCTTCACCAGCCCGCACGTCGTCTACGACAAGCGTACCGCGACGTTCCACGATGACTCCGTGAGTCTCGCCACAACCGACGGTCGCGTCGAAGCCGACTACGTGCTACCCGACGAGGACAGTGACACGCCGCACTCGGAGTACCTCTTCTCCGATGAGTACGAAACCACGGGTGCGGAACTGCACTCCCGAGACGGTAACTGGGTGCTTCACATCCACTGCAAGATGGAGGTGGAGTCTGATACGCCGGATAAGGCGACCACCGAGAACGGAGCGGTTCTCGGGGTTGACCTCGGCGTGAACACCCTCGCCGTCACGAGTACGGGCACGTTCTGGACGGGCGACGAGTTCGACCACTGGCGCAGAGAATACGAGAAACGCCGTGGGTCGCTCCAACAATGCGGAACGCGCTGGGCACACCAGAACATCCAGTCAGTCGGGCGGAAAGAGACGGGGCGGTTCAAGCAGATGCTTCACCGCATCAGCAACGAACTCGTTGCTGAAGCCCGTGAGAACGAGTGTTCCGTGATTGCGTTCGAGGACTTGACCGACATCCGCGAACGCACTGGCGCGTCGTGGGGCCACAAGTGGGCGTTCGACCGCTTGTACGAGTACGTCGAGTACAAAGCCGAAGAACACGGCATTGTGGTCGAGCAGATCGACCCCGAAAACACGTCACGGCGGTGCTCACACTGCGGGTTTACGCACCCCGACAACCGCGAGGACGAAGCGTTCGAGTGCCTGAAGTGTGGCTACGAGAATCACGCGGATTACAACGCTGCGAAGAACATTGGTTTGCGGTATCTCCGTCGCACCCAAACTGGGGGCGGCGGAGGCGCACCCTTGGGCGTGCGCTTGAACAGCGGGATGATGACCGTGAACGGAGGCTACTCTCCTGCCTCAGATGAGGCCAGAACGGGAGTCCACGCTGAATCCCACGACTTTAGTCGTGGGTAGCTCAACGAGCATCTCATACGTCGAAGGGAGCGGCATTGCCGGGCCCCAGAAACCCTCCTCGTCGAGCGTCGCAGCTAATTCGTCAGCAGTCTCCTCGTCGATTCGTTCGATGAGGACATCCACATCTTCGGTAGAGCGAGCCCGACCAGCGAGTATCGAGACGTAATCTGGATGTAGACGTGCTCGATATGGAACTGATCAAGAATCTCGGAGAACCTGATCGCCAACTCGTCGAGTCGGTTCGGTTCGCGCCGGACGACGAGTGTTCCGTTTCGTAGCTCGATACCGCCCATAGACGTTCGTTAGCAGGCGGACGCGTGAATCGCCTCGGGGTCAAGCCTCGAGGCTTCCCGTTTCTACGACGTGACGTGCAGACACACGCCGAAAATCATCGGTGTCCGTAGCGGTCACAGTCTCCACGGGCGTTGATTCGGGCCATCCCAGCCCTAACTCAGAAAAGCCTCGTTGAAGGATGTTCATCGCCGCATTCGCATCCCTGTCCGTCTCGAACCCACACGACGGACAGGAGTGTTCCCGCACCCAGATAGGTTTCTTCGTCTCTACGCCACACGACGCGCATTTCTTTGTTGTTCCTCGTGCCTCGACTTGAACGACGTGCGTGCCGTGCAAGTCGCCTTTGTATTCGAGGAGCGTGATGAACTGACGCCACGCCGCGTCCTGCTTGTTCCGAGCGTTTCCATCGTCCCGAAGCATTTCAGTAACGTTGAGATTTTCAACAAATACAGCGTCGTATTTGTGGAGAAGCAACGTCGTAATCTTGTGCTGGTAGTCCAGTACCTTCCGACGGATGTGACGCTTGACCTTTGCCACTTCCCGGCGCTGTCCCTCGTAGTTGTTCGACCCCTTCTGTTTGCGAGACAACTTGCGTTGTTCTCGGCGGAGTCGTTCGTACTCGTCTTCGAGGCCGAGCCAATCCACGGTCGTCCCGTCGCTGGTGTGGATGTAGTTGAGGATGCCGAGGTCGATGCCCACGCTGTTGGTCGTGTTGAGCGAGTCCACCGAGGGTTTCTCGGGAACGTGTTCGTCGTCGGTTTCGAGGCCGAAGGAGACGAACCACTCGCCAGTTCGTTCTTTCTTGAACGTGACTTCCTTGATAGTGGTGTGTTCGGGGAGCGGGCGATGGTAACGGATTTTGACCCAGCCGATTTTGCTGAAGCGCACGAACGCATACCTGCTGCGGCCCCTCTTTTCATCGAGGTCGAAACCGGACTGGTTGTACGTGACGCTCCGATACTCGCTGGGTGCTTGCCGTTTGAGTTTTCCGACCTTGCGCTCGTTGTTCTTGAGTTCCTTCAGGGAAGTCAAGTTGCGGTGGAAGCGTGCGATGGTGGCTTGTGCGGCCTTCGAGTACAGTTCACTGAAGAGCGGCCACTTGCGTTTCCACTCGGGGAGTTTGTTGTTCTGGTCGTACTCGCTTAGCTTCTCGTCCCCGGGGATGTTCTTGTAGTCCCAGTGGACGTGGTTGTAGAGTTGGCGATGAACGTCGATATGATGTTCCAGTCGCTCCGCTACCTCTTCTGTCGGGTAAGCGTGGTAGCGGTGACTATGTTCCATCGCTATCTCTTAATTAGCAACGTATTGACTTAATTATTTGTCTCCCTGCGTGTCGGCTTTATCCCCGAGGTCAAGCCTCGGGATATTCGCCTTGACCGCAAATAAATCGTCGGGAGAGGTAGTATCCATAACGGCGATTCAGCGTCCCCGTCCGACGACATCCCCGTCACAGGACGAGAGAGTCGTCGTTCCCCCGACCCGGATTGCCGTCCCCCTCGCCGTTGCCGAGACCCTCGTCGTCGTCCTCGTCATCGCTTTCGTCGTCGTTCTCCCCTTCGTCTTCGCCCTCAGCCTCGCCGCCGTTCTCGTCGCCATCCTCGGAGTCCGCCTCGCTCTCTCCGCCTTCGTCCTCGCTCTCGTCGTCGCTCTCACCTCCCTCGTCTTCGCCGGCGTCACCGTCGTTTCCTCCACCGTCGTCCGAACTCGCCGATTCGGCGGTCGACCGCCCCGCGTCACCGTCTTCGGAGTCAGTTGCGCCGCCGTCCTCCGGGACGACCGTGGTCGAGAGCCGGTCAGACGGAGTCGTCGATTCGGCGCCGGTGTCGAACACGCCCGCGATAGTCGACATGCCGAGGAGGAAGAATACGATCCCGACGACGACCAGCGTCCGCTGCAACTGCTCCATTGCAGCCGCCAGTTCATCCGGTAGGGTCTTAATTAGTAAGAGATTAAACCGCGAGACGACCCCCGATTGACGGCACAGGTCAGGTCTGACTGGAGTCGAACTCCAGGGTCACGTCGAGCAGCTTCTCGAAGACGTCGGGAAACTCCGCCGTCTCGACGCGCTCTTCGTCCTCGTCGTACCGTATCAGCCCCGCGGCGGACAGTTTCGGGACGTCGGTGTGGTGGAGGTCGGTGTAGATTCGGACGTGGCTCTCGGCGGGGAGCGGCTCCGACCGGTCCGCGTTCATCCAGCCGGCGACGTTGTCCGCCAGCCGCGTGACCGTCGCCGTCTCGTGGCGGCGGAGGTGGTAGAGCGCGTACCGACGGCGAGGCTCAGCGAGTATTTCGAGGAGGATGCGCAACGAGTCTGGAGCCGTATCGGCCATCGTGGGGGACTGCGAGAGCGTTGGAATCCTGCTGTCTTAAAACGACTGATTGGCGGCTGCGAGCCGCTTCTCGTCTCTTCGCCGATCGGCGCGACCCTCGGCCGTGGCGTCGAGAACGCGCCAGAACCGGGCGATTCTGGTGTCGCCTGAACCGGTCGTTCGGGTTCCGGTAGCGTCGGCGACGTCGAGGGAGAGGTTTATGTTCTCCGTCCGGTATGTTCGGGCATGGTCGACTTTCTGCCCTCCAGCGTCGACCCGGGGGACGCGGCGGACCGCGACCCGCGGGTGGTCGGCGTCGACAGCGAGGACGCCGACGACCTGATGGCCGCGCTGTCCTCGGACACCAGCCGCAAGGTCCTCGCCGCGCTGTACGAGGAGCCGGCGTCGCCCGCCGCACTCGCCGACCGCGTCGACACCTCGCTCCAGAACGTCCAGTATCACCTCGGAAAACTGGAGGACGGCGACCTCGTCGAGGTCGTCGACACGGTGTACTCCGAGAAGGGCCGCGAGATGGACGTGTACGGTCCGGCGGCGGAGCCGCTGGTTCTGTTCGCCGGCAACGAGGAGCGGACGGTCGGTCTCCGGTCCGCGCTGACGAACCTCCTCGGCGGCGTCGGCGTGCTCGGCCTCGCCAGCCTCGTCGTCCAGCGCCTCTCGACGGGCGAACTGCTCCCGTTCGGCGCGACGTCGAACGGGGGCGGTGACGGTGCGCCGGTCGACTACGACGGGGGCTCGAACGCGGCCGACGGCGGCGCGAACTCGACGACCGAATCTCCCGGTACTGCGTTCGGCGCCAACGACTCGGGCGGAACGGAAGTGAGCACGACGGTCGACTCGTCTCGACCTGGCGAGACCGTCACCGTGTCCGTCGACACCGCGGAGAGCACGACGTCGGCGGCGACGACCACGACGGCCGAGCAGGTCCGAACGACCGCCGACGCGGCGTCGACCGCGGCGACCGACGTCGCGCGGACCACCACGGAGGCCGTCACGACGGTCGGTTCGGACGGAGCGGCGGCCGTCGCTGGGCTGCCGCCCGGCCTGGTCTTCTTCGCCGGGGGCGCGCTGGTGCTCCTCCTCGGGTTCGCGGTCTGGTACGCCCGGGCGCGGCCCGGACAGGTCTAAGGTCCGGGCTGCCGAACCTCGACGGGAATGGAGCCCGGACGACTCCACGCGCTCGGAACGGCCTCGCTCGCGGCCGGAACGACGCTGCTCGTCCTCTCGCTGCCGGTCATCGTCGCCAGCGTCGCGGGGATCGCCGACGGCGCGCCGACCGTCGACAGCGCGATTCGGACGCTGACGAGCGTGCTGTCGACCGAGTACGCCGGGCTGGACGGAACGAAGCGACTGCTGTACCTCGGTGTCGTCGGCGTCGCCGTCTCGCTGTGGCTGCTCGGAGCGGGACTCCTGTTGCAGGCCCGGGCCGAACGCCGGGAACGGTAGCGGAGAGCGGGGACGTGGCGTATGCTCTGACTGGCGGTCGAGGGACGACCGACACTGCGGTGGCGTCGCCGGTTCGCACGCCACGTGCCCGACGAGCGTCCGAACCGTAAAAAGCGTCGCTAATCGTGGTACGTGGGCCTCAAGAGGGCTCCTCCGACTTCTCGACGTCTACCGGCAACGCGTCCAGTCGTGGTTCGACCCGCGGCGTCTCGCCCACGACGTCGGTGACGATGTCGGGCCACTTGCTGCCTGGACCGGTCGCGACGGCGACGACAGTCTCGTCCGGGGCGACGACGCCGTCGGCGACCGCCGGCGGGACGGCCGCCGCGGAGAGCGCCCCAGCGGGTTCGACGAAGACTCCGTCGCGGCCGCAGCGTCTGAGCGCCCGCTCGACGCCGGACTGTTCGACGGCGTACGCCGCCCCGCCCGAGGCGCGAACGGCGTCCAGCGCGTGGGACCCCGACCACGCCCCCTTCGTGGACACGCTGATGGGCATCGGACCGTCGTCCCGGCCGACCGTCTCCGCGCCGGACTCGTAGGCTCGCGTCAGCGGCGCGCGCTCGGCCGTCTCGCCCGCGACCATCGCCGGCAGACCGTCTATGACGCCGGCCTCGCGGAGTTCGCGGAAGCCCTTCCAGATGCCGTAGAGGCCGTCACCGGACCCGACCGGCACCGCGACGGCGTCCGGGACGCCGTGGCGTTCGACGACCTCGAACGCGATGGTCTTGTACGCCTCGTAGACGTACGGCTGGGCGGCGTAGGCGTCCGCGACCTGGTAGGTCGGGAACCAGCCGCGGTCGGCGAGGGCCGCCAGCAGGTCGAGGCGGCGGTCCTCGGTCAGCGTCACCGCCTCGGCTCCGTGAGCGCGAATCTGGGCGAGGTGGGGGCGGTCGCTCTCGTCGGCGACGAGCACGAGCGTTTCCTCGACGTCCGCGGCGCTGGCGTAGGCGGCGACGCTCGCGCCGTGATTGCCCGTGCTCGAACAGGCGATGCGGTCGTGGCCGAGCGCGGCGACGTGCGAGAGCACGACCGCGTTCAGGCGGTCCTTCCACGACCACGTCGGGGCGACCGTCTCGTTCTTCAGGAGGACGGTCGGGCCGGACGCTCCGTCGGCGGCGGCCGCCGAGCAGTGCTCGCCCTCGACCAGCGGGGTCCACCCCTCGCCGAGCGTGAGCGGTTCGAACGCGGCGTCTCCGGGCGCGTCGGTCGGCAACCAGTCGCCGTACCGCCAGACGTCGTATCGGTCGGCGTCGGTCGGCAGGTCGGCCGGCGAACCGACGTCTGTCGGCGGGTCCAGCGCGACTTCGAGGCGGCCGTCGCAGGCGGGACACCCCGGCGGCTGTCGGGCCGGCGAGACGCGCTCGCCGCAGTTCCGGCAGACGAACTCGTGGTCCATGTCGCCCGGTTCGTCGGAGTCCCGAAAAATCGTTTGGGAACCGGCCTGGACCGCTGGAATCCGGGGAGTATGTCCCCGAAGGGCTTTACGCGGCGTGGTCGTCGGTTGGCCCATGGACGCCATCGAGCAGTTCGAGGACCTCGTCGAACGGCTTCGCCAGAGCGCGACCGTCGAGACGGTGTACGGCGAACAGATAGAGCGAGAGGGGAAGACGGTCGTCCCCGTGGCGACCGTGGGCTACGGCTTCGGCGGCGGCTGGGAGACGGAGGAGGACGAGACCGGCGGCGGCCTGGGCGGTGGCGTCAGGGCGACGCCCGTCGGCGCACTCGAGGTCACCGACGAGGAGACGCGGTTCGTCCGGCTCGACGAGGGCTCGCGCGCCGGGGCCGGACTCGTCTTGTTCGCCGGCCTCGTACTGGGATTCCTCCTCGGCCGTCGATGACAGCCGTCCCGACTTTCTCGCGCTCCAACGATTTATGCGCCCCCGCGTCGTAAGGGTACGGAAGCGTCGGGCGATCCACGAATGGTCACCGAACGGCAACTCTCCACCAGCAAGACGATTCAGCGGCAGACAGGGCGGACGTTCTACGTAGCCACGCGGCTGCTACCGGAGCGAGTTCGCCACCCGACGTACGTGCTCTACGGGTTCTTCCGTGTTTGTGACGACGTGGTCGACCACCCGGG